>NZ_JBFAJC010000034.1:0-115632 GCF_040655075.1 Actinoallomurus sp. NPDC050550
GCTTCGCCGGAGTGATGTCCGGACCGCTCGTGCGCTCCAGCTACCGCGCCGGCCGCCTCTACCAGCAGGCCATCACCGCCCGCCAGGCCGACTAGACACCATGGCGATCAGCGTCTTCGACCTGTTCAAGGTCGGCATCGGCCCGTCCAGCTCGCACACGGGCGGGCCGATGGCAGCGGCCCACCGTTTCGCCCGAGGCCTGCTGCGTGACGGCCTGCTGGAGAAGACGGCGACCGTCCACGTCATCCTCTATGGCTCCCTGGGCCTCACCGGCAAGGGCCACGGCAGCGACAAGGCCGTCATCCTCGGGCTGGAAGGCGACACACCGGAACGTGTGGACGTCGAGACGGCCGACGCGCGGGTCGCCGAGGCACGTGAGCAGGGCGTCATCCGGCTGCTCGGTGAGCACGAGGTGCCGTTCACGGTGGGCGAGCACCTCGTCTTCGAGCGCAAGGTGTCACTCCCCCATCACCCCAACGGGATGAGGTTCACCGCCCGCGACGCCGACGGCACCGAGCTGCGGGAGAAGGTCTACTACTCGGTGGGCGGCGGATTCGTGGTCGACGAGGACGCCACCGGCGCCGACCGCATCAAGCCCGACGACACCCTTGTGCCCTATCCGTTCGCCACCGCCGCCGAGCTCCTCGACCGCACCCACGAGACCGGCCTGTCGATCTCCGCGCTGATGCTCGAGAACGAACAGGCCTTCGGCCGTGACCCGCAGGAGATCCGCGAACGCCTGCTCGACCTGTGGCGCGTCATGCGGGAGAGCGTGACCCGCGGCTGCTCCCGCGAGGGCCTGCTGCCGGGCGGGCTGAAGGTACGCCGCCGGGCTCCGCACCTGCACCGCAAGCTCGTGACGGAGGCGGCCACCGACCCGTTGCACGCGATGGACTGGGTGACGTTGTTCGCCCTCGCCGTGAACGAGGAGAACGCCGCCGGCGGGCGGATCGTCACCGCCCCGACCAACGGAGCCGCCGGCATCGTCCCGGCCGTCCTGCACTACTACGACAAGTTCGTGCCGGGCGCCTCCGACGACGGCGTCGTACGGTTCCTGCTGACCGCCGGGGCGATGGGTGTGATCATCAAGGAGAACGCCTCGATCTCCGGCGCCGAGGTCGGCTGCCAGGGAGAGGTCGGCTCCGCGTGCGCGATGGCGGCGGCCGGTCTCACCGAGGTCCTCGGCGGCACGCCGGAGCAGGTGGAGAACGCCGCCGAGATCGGCATCGAGCACAACCTCGGCCTCACCTGCGACCCGGTCGGCGGCCTGGTGCAGGTGCCGTGCATCGAGCGGAACGCCGTCGCCTCGATCAAGGCGATCAGCGCCGCCCGCATCGCGCTGCGCGGCGACGGCCGCCACTTCGTCTCGCTCGACCGCGCGATCAAGACGATGCGCGACACCGGCCGCGACATGCTGGACAAGTACAAGGAAACGTCACGCGGCGGGCTCGCCGTCAACGTCATCGAGTGCTGATGATCGGTCTAGGGTCGAGTGAATGAGCACCTCGTCTTCCTTCCCTGACAGCGATGCCGAGACCCTCGCCCGCAGAGCGTCGTCCTTCGGCGGCCAGGCCGCCGCCTACGCGGCGGAGCGCCCCGGCTACCCCGACTCCGCCGTGCGCTGGGCGCTGGAGCCCGTCGCCGGCCGCACTCCGCTGCGCGTCCTCGACCTGGGGGCCGGCACGGGCAAGCTCACCGAAGGCCTCCTGCGCCATACCGAGAACGTGACCGCGGTGGAGCCCGACTCGGCCATGCTCACGGCATTTCGCACGCACCTGCCGGAGGTGCGGGCGCTCGCGGGAACGGCCGAGCGGATCCCCCTGGCGGACGGGTCGGTCGACGCGATCGTGATCGGGCAGGCACTGCACTGGTTCGATCTGAGCCGTGCGCTGCCCGAGATGGCGCGGGTGCTCTCCCCCGGCGGCGTGCTGGCCGCGCTGTGGAACATCGACGACCACCGGGTCCCCTGGGTCAGAGGCCTCAAGGAGGTGGCTCGGGGCACGACGTCGCTCAAGGATTGGAACGCCGAGTCGGCGTTCGCTCCGACGGCGGAGTTCCCCGCGATCGAGCAGACCGAATTCCCGCATGTGCAGCGGCGGACCGCGGAGTCGATGGCCGCGACGATCGGCACCCACTCCCATGTGCTGGTCCTGCCCGAGGCCGAACGGGCGGCGTTGCTGGCGAGGATCCTCGACTACCTGCGCGCGACGCCGGAGACGGCGTCCGGGGAGTTCGATCTCCCGATGGTCACCCTGGCGATCCGATCAACGCGCGCCGGCGACTCGTCGGCGCGCGGGTGATGTCCTGCGGGGTGCCCTGACGGCGGGCGGCCTGGTGGCGGTCGGGCCGCCCGGTCCGGAACCCGGGCAGGAGGACGCCATCCGTCCTGCTTGATGCTTCTCGAACCGGACCTCGGCACCGTTGGCCTTCGTGACGACGATGCCGTGGTCAGCTCGCGCGCCACTCGGCGCGGTCGGCGGCGAACCCGGCGTTCAGGGCGTACTGCACGCTGACCACCGTCGCCTCCTTCGGCACGGCGAACACGATGAACCCGGCCCTGGCCTGACCATGCTGGAGCTTCACGACCTTGGGGAAGCCGGGGCCGGCCGTCACCGTGGCCTCGGTCGGGTCGTACGTTCGGCCGTCGCCGTCCACGGCCTTCGCCCCGTAGGTCGGGCTGTCGTCGTACGCGGCGTCGCCGACGTTCTTCAGCACGAATCGCACGGCCACGAACCGCTCGCCCTTCCGGGGCTGTTGGAACGCGCCGTGGCCGGTCGCCGTGGAGACGATCTGTTTGACCTTGACGGTGAGACGGAGCCGCCCTGCGCCGCCCGAGTCGTCGGCGCCGCTCAGTGTGACGGCCTGGCCGACCTTGACCCGCTGGACCTGGATGGACGGCGAGGGGCTCGGCGACTGAGAGCTCTTGGCGGTCTCCGCGGGATTGCCGCAGCCGGCGAGCAGCGCCGCCGCTCCGGCGGCAAGGATCAGCCTCCGCACGACGCCGCTCCCCGTTGGACGAACTGTCAGCACCGGTGGATCATGATAAGGGCCGCCGGCCATCCCCGGCGACCGGCCATCCCCGGCGACCGGCCATCCCCGGCGACCGGCCATCCCCGGCGGCCGGCCGACCGAGGTCAGGCGCGGGCCAGCCGCCGGAGGGCCAGCTCGGCGAGCAGCGCGGCCCCGTCGCCCAGCACGCCGTCGTCGAAGACCGCGTCCGCCGCGTGGTTGAACGGGGCGGTGGCCGGGTCGCGATCCGGAGGACAGGCGCCGAGGAAGACGAACGCCCCCGGAACTTCCTCGAGCACGAACGAGAAGTCCTCCGCCGCGGTCAGGGGGTTCGGCCCCCAGACGAGGCGCTCCGGCCCGTACAGGTCACCGATCGTGGCCGCCGCGAACTCCGCCTCGGCCGCGTCATTGACCGTGACCGGATACCCCATGTCGTGGTGGATGTCGACGTCCAGGCCATGCGCGGCCGCGATGCCGCGCAGCAGCCCGGCGCTGCCGTCGATGACCCTGGCGTGCGCCTCCCGGGAGAAGGAGCGGATCGTCAGGTCGAACCGCGCCTCGTCCGGGATGATGTTGGCCTTGCTGCCGGCGTGGAAGCTGCCGACCGTGATGACCACCGGGTCGAACGCGTCGAAGCGGCGGGTGGTGAACGTCTGCAGCGCCGTCACCATCTCGCAGGCCGCCGGGATCGGGTCCTTCGCCAGGTGCGGCTGCGAGCCGTGCCCGCCGGCGCCACGGACAGTGACGTGCACCTCGTCGGCGGCGGCCATCAGCGGTCCGCGCCGGGTCATGAACCAGCCGCCCGGCAGGACCGATGAGGTGACGTGCAGGCCGTACGCGCCGACGGGCCGCGTCCCGGCCGCGTCGAGCACCCCTTCGGCGATCATGTGACGTGCCCCGGCGAAGCCCTCCTCACCGGGCTGGAACATGAAGACGACACTGCCCGCGAACTCCGCCTCCGCGAGCAGCCGCGCCGCCCCCACGAGCATCGCGGTGTGCAGATCGTGGCCGCAGGCGTGCATCCGCTCGCCGATCCGGCTGGCGTAGTCGACGCCGGAGCGCTCGGTCACGGGAAGGGCGTCCATGTCGGCGCGCAGCAGGACGGCGGGGCCGGCCGAGGAGCCCCGGAGCACGGCGGTCACCGACGACAGCGACCGCCCGAGGCCGATCTCCAGGGGAAGGCCGTCGAGGGCGGTGAGCACCTTCTGCTGGGTGCGCGGCAGCTCCAGCCCCAACTCCGGCTCGGAATGCAGGTCGCGGCGGAGCCGTACGAGATCGTCCTGGAGTTCTGCGGTGGCGCGCACGGAGGTCATGGCACTTCACGCTACGCCGTCGCCCCGTTCGGGCACCACGTCGAAGATCACAACACCGGTGATGTCGTCGCGGGCGAGTGCCGCCCGCAGACGCGCCAGGGCCTCGTCGCGGATGCGGCGCCCCAGCCCGGCGAGGTCCGCGTCGGCGGGGCAGGTGACGCGAAGCAGCATCCGCGGGGCGACCGCCCGGCCGGTCAGTCGCGCCCGTACCGCGTGCACGCCGTCGTACGCCGTGACGTCCGCGACGATCGTGCGGACGGCGACGCGCGCGGCCATCCGCGTCCGGCCGGAACGCGCGTCGCCGATCGCGAGCCTGCGCAGTCTCCGGCTCCGGGCGAGGGCGATGAGCCATCCGGCCCCCAGGAGCGCGGCCGTGCCGGCGATCGCGGCGACCATCGGCCAGAACCAGCCGTGCGCCGCGACCCAGCGTGACGCCGCAACCGGCCAGATCGGCCGGTGGGCGCGTCGCGGCCCGAACTCCCCGAGTCCCGTCGCCAGTGCCGCGCCGCCCGCGCACAGCAGCACGAGGCCGGTCGGTGCGAGCCCGATCCGGTTCGTCACGTCAGTCCCTCCGCCAGTCGAGGCGTACGACGACCCGCGGCGCCCGCGCCAGGCCGATGTCGTCACCCCGCGCCCGTACGGCCTCGGCCACGATCTCCCGGAGGGTGCCGGGGTTCCGGTATCCGGTGGCCGCGTGCACGACGGCGCGGCGGCGTGGCATCCCGCGCAGCCGGACCCGCGCCTCGGCGATGCCGGGCACGTCCAGGACGGCGGCCTCCAGCGCCGCGCACAGCCCCGCCCGCTCGACGCCGAGGGCGCACCGGCGGGTGCTCCACACCAGCGTGGCGACAGACCCGCGGCCCGGCAGCAGGGCGGCCAGCAGAAGCAGCAGCCCGGCGAGCGCGACACCGCCCGCGACGGCGAGGACCGCCGGATCGCCCCACGCCGTCGTCCGCAGTAGCCGGCCCGCGTGGGCGACGGCGCGGGTCCGCGGGACGGGATGGCCGAGCAGGGTGGAGATCACCCTCGTCGCCGTCGCCGTGCCGGCGACCGTCAGCAGCGCCGCCGTGAGGACGGCGGTCGGCGTCCTGCGGGACCGGAAGAGGCGTACGGCGGCCCGGTGCACGCCGGATCGGTCGGGCGCCGGTATCTCGAGGGTCGACGCGATCGTGTCCCGCGCACCGCCGTCACCGATGATCCGCTCCACGGCGACCTCCCGTCCGTCACCCGCCGCACGGCGCATGACCGTGCGTGTTCGCCGGGGGGTCGAATCGCTGCATCGAGCGTACGGAGCCCACGGTAATGCTCGATCCGCGGACATCCCGGGGAACGGGAAACTCAGCGGAAGACCACGGTTCGCTCGGCGTTGAGCAGGATCCGGTGTTCGGCGTGCCAGCGCACGGCGCGGGCGAGGGCCAGGCACTCCATGTCCCGGCCGACCGCCATCAGGTCCTCCGGCCCCTGCGTGTGGTCGACGCGGGCCACCTCCTGCTCGATGATCGGCCCCTCGTCGAGCTTCGGGGTGACGTAGTGCGCGGTCGCGCCGATCAGCTTCACGCCCCGCTGGTGCGCCTGGTGGTACGGGCGGGCGCCCTTGAAGCTCGGCAGGAACGAATGGTGGATGTTGATGATCCGGCCCGGCAGCTTCGCGCAGAAGTCGTCGGACAGCACCTGCATGTACCGGGCGAGCACGACGACATCCGCCTGGTAGTGCTCGACGAGCGCGAGGATCTCCGCCTCCTGGGCGGCGCGGGCCTCCGAGGTGACGGGCAGGTGGTGGTAGTCGATGCCGTACGACTGGGTCAGCGGACGCATGTCGGGATGGTTCGACGCGACGGCGACGACATCGACGTCGAGCAGCCCGGAACGCTGGCGGTAGAGCAGATCGTTCAGGCAGTGCCCGTACTTCGACACGAGGATCAGCACCCGGGACCGGACCGCCAGGTCGTGCAGACGCCAGTCCAGCGCGAACTCCCCGGCGAGCGCGCCGAACGCCTCGGACAGCGCGTCCTCGAGCCCCTCCGGCGCCTCGAACTGAATGCGCAGGAAGAAGCGCCCGGTGCTCCGATCCCCGAACTGCTGGCTCTCCAGGATGTTGCAGTCGCGCTGGGCGAGCGCCCCTGACACGGCCGCCACGATGCCCGGCCGGTCGGGACAGGACAGCGTCAGCACGTATTCGGACATGGTCGTACCTTCAGGCGTCGATGGGTCGTACGGAGCGCGGGGGCGAACCCTTACGGACCGTGATGTCCCTACGAGACTAGGGCCTGTCTCAAAGCCCCGCTGTGAGGCAGGCCCTGAGGGGTGTCCGGTGGATCGGCGGCCATGGCCAGGGACGACGCCGGGCTGACGGCTCCATGTTAGAAGTGGGCAAAAGACCCGGCCGCGGGGCGACGCGACACGTTGGGAACGGCCATACTTCACCCTGCGGACGAGGACTCTTAACGTGTACGGCGGGGCACGTTCGGACCGATGGCCACTATTCTCCGCACCGGGTTTCCGG
Source organism: Actinoallomurus sp. NPDC050550 (assembly GCF_040655075.1). NCBI lineage: Bacteria > Bacillati > Actinomycetota > Actinomycetes > Streptosporangiales > Thermomonosporaceae > Actinoallomurus > Actinoallomurus sp. NPDC050550. The sequence goes on from NZ_JBFAJC010000034.1 coordinate 6,826, forward strand.
ACGCTCCAGGGAGATGATCAGGTGCTGCGAGCCCCAATCGCCGTGATGGTGTCGCTCGCTCTGGCGCTACTCGCGTTGTACGGCTCACCGGCCCGCGCCGCGACGGCGCCGCCCGCCCGGCACGCCGTGCTGATCGGCGTCCCGGGGCTCCAGTGGAGCGACGTGAGCCCCACCGCGACACCGCACCTGTGGCAGCTCGCGCGGGGCGGTGCGACCGGGCTGCTGTCGGTCCGCACGGTGGGCCGGCTGACCTGCCCGAATGACGGCTGGGCCACCGTGTCGGCCGGAGCCCGGTCCGCGTCGGGCCCGTACTGCCACAAGCCGATCACCGTCTCCCCCTCCGGGACGGGCGCCGTCGTGAACGACATCGCCGCGATCCGCCGCGCCAACGCCGGGTTCGGGACCATCGGCCTGTTCGGGGACGCGGTGCACCGGGCGGGCGGCTGCACCACCGCCGTGGGCGCCGGAGCCGCGCTGGGGGCCGGCGACTCCAGCGGACGCGTCGACGCCTACGCGCCGGACATCGCCGCCCTGCCCTCCGGCGACTGGGCGCGCTGCGCCGCCACCGTCGTCGACGCGGGCGCCGTCACCGGGCCGGACCGGGTCTCCGAGGCGCGCCGCGCGGACGCCGCGGTCGGGACGGTGCTGACGCGCCTGCCGGCCGACGCCCACGTGCTGGTCGCCGGGATCTCCGACCACGACCGGATACCGCACCTGCGGCTCGTACTGGCGACCGGGCCGGGGACCGCCGGGCGCTACCTCGGCTCGGACTCCACCCGGCGGGCCAACATGGTCATCCTCCCCGATCTCACCGCGACCCTGATGACCTGGCTCGGCGTGCCGGGCCCGGCGGCGCTCATCGGCACCCCGCTGCTGCCCGACGCCTCCCGCCCGGCCGCGCTCGACTCGGCGGTACAGGACCTGCGGAGCCAGGACGTCGCGGCCCAGACCCACCGGAACCTCCTTCCCGGCTTCTTCGCCGCCTTCGTGGTCGCCCAGCTGCTGCTGTACGGCTCGGCGGCCATCGCGCTCCAGCTGCGGTGGGCCGGGCGGCGGCGCACCCGCATCCTCGCCGCCACGCGCCTGACCGCCCTGGTCGCGGCCGCCGTTCCGGTGTCGACGTACCTGGTGAACCTGGTGCCGTGGTGGCACGGCTCCCATCCGCTCCCCTCACTGGTCGCGGGCATCGCGGCCGTGGACGCGCTCATCGTCGCCGCCGCGGTCAGCGGGCCGTGGCGGCGGTGGGTGCTCGGCCCCGGCACGTTGATCGCGGGCGTCACCGCCGCCGTGCTCGGGGCGGACCTGCTCACGGGCAGCCACCTGCAGCTCAACAGCCTCATGGGGTACTCCCCGCTGGTCGGCGGCCGCTACTACGGCATGGGCAACATCGCGTTCGCGGTGCTGGCCACCTCGACCCTGCTGGCCGCCGCCGGGGTGGCGCAGTGGCTCGAACCCCGCCGGGGCCGGCGGGCGGCCGTCGCCGCCGTGCTCGCCATGACCTTGGTCGCCGCGCTCCTGGACAGCTGGACCGCGTGGGGCAGCGACTTCGGCGGCCTGATCGCGTTCGTCCCCGGCCTCGCCACGACGGCGCTGCTGGTGAGCGGCCGCCGGGTGTCCTTCATCCGGCTGCAGCTGCTGCGCGGGGCCGGCATGGCGCTCGTGCTCGGCGTGGCGTACCTCGACTACCTGCGCCCACCCGCCCAGCAGACGCACATGGGCCGCTTCTTCGGCCAGCTCGTCCAGGGGAACGCCCTGCCCTGGCTGGAGCGCAAGTTCACCGCCATGGTCCACACGTTCGGCAATCCGACGCTCCTGCCGATCGTGATCGCGGCCTTCCTGTTCCTGCTCCTCGTCCTGCACCGGCCGGGCCGCGCGGGGGCCGGCGGGCTGCAGCTCGCCTACGACCGCGCCCCCATGTTGCGCGCCGGCCTGTCCGGGGCGTTCGTGACGGCCCTGGTCGGCGGCGCGGTGAACGACTCGGGGATCGCGGTGCCCGCCCTCGCCCTGGCCGTGGCCGTCCCCCTGGCACTCGCCGCGACCGTCACCGCCCTGCAGAGCCGCGAGGACACCGGCTCCCCGACCGCCCCGGCCCCCGGCCTCACCCTCCGCCCAGCCGAAGGCTGAACCCCACCGCTCCGGCTCCGCGTAGCGGCGCCGCAGTACGCACAGATTCGTGCCACCTGTGAGTAGTTTTCGAGGGTTCGGACGGGTTAGATCCGGGGCATGCGACGGGTTGCGGTGCTGGCGCTCTCCGGGCTTCTTCTTCTCGGCGCTTGCAAGTCTGCGGGTTCCGGGCCTCACGGCTCGGCTCGGCCGACGACCTCCTCGGGGCGCAAGGCGCCGAGGTCGGTGGGTGACGTTCCCACGGCGGTGGGGACGCATCGGATGAAGATCGAGGTGGGTACGCCGGGTCACCGGGAGTATCTGGTCCACGTGCCGCCGGCCCTGGGGAAGCAGCGTTTTCGCGCGGGGCGTCCGGCGCGGCCGCTTCCCGTCGTGCTGGCCCTGCACGGCGGGGCCGACAACATGACCGGCTTTGAGAAGAAGACCGGGTTCGACGCCCTGGCCGACGACCATGGATTCGTCGCCGTCTATCCCGACGGGTTCGCCTTCACTTGGAACGCCGGGGACTGCTGCGCGCCCGCGCGGCTGGCGCACATCGATGACGTCGGGTTCCTCCGCAGGCTCATCGACCACCTGACCGGCATCGGGCTGGCCGACCCGAAGCGGGTCTACGTGACCGGGTTCTCCAACGGCGGCGGCATGGCGTACCGGTTCGCCTGCGAGGCCGCGGGGAAGGTCGCCGCGATCGGGGTCGTGTCCGCGGCGCTCGCCATGTCATGCCATCCCGGCGAGCCGGTGCCGGTGATGATCTGGCACGGCACCGCGGACCACAACGTCCCGTTCAACGGCGGCGGGCACCGGGATTTCAACGACCGCCGCCCGTTTCCGCCGGTGAGCCGGGCGGTGGACTTCTGGCGCCGGGCCGACCGTCTGCCCGCGCTCCGGGCGGCCGACGATCACGGCTGCCGATCCACCGGGCGGGGCGACGGCGGCGCGGAGGTGGTCCTGTGCGCCGTCAAGGGAGGCGGGCACCAGTGGCCGTCCGACGCGAGCCGGCGGCTCTGGGACTTCTTCGCCGCTCATCCCCGGACGTGAAGCCTTTTCATATTCGTCCGTTCTGTGGCACGCTGCGGGCATGACGCTGCGCGAACGGTACGACATGGCCACATCTCACCTAGAACCCCCGTTCGCCATGGTCGATCTGGCAGCATTCCGCTCCAACGCGGCCGACCTGACCCGGCGCGCGCACGGCAAGCCGATCCGGGTCGCCAGCAAGTCCGTCCGCTGCCGGGCGCTGCTCGAACAGGTTCTGGCCATGGACGGGTTCGCCGGCGTCATGGCGTTCACGCTTCCGGAGGCGCTGTGGCTGGCCGGTGAGAGGCTCAGCGAGGACATCCTCGTCGCCTACCCAACCGCCGACCAGACCGCCCTCGCGCGGCTGGCCGACGACGACCACGCCGCGTCCACGGTGACCGTCATGGTCGACTGCGTCGAGCACCTCGACCTCATCCAGAAGGCGACCGGCGGCCGGCCCGTCCGGGTCTGCATCGACATCGACGCCGCCTGGCGCGCGGCCGGCGGCCGCCTCCGCGTTGGAGCGCTCCGATCTCCGGTCCGGACGCCGGATCAGGCCGCCGAGCTGGCCCGGGAGATCGACCGCCGCCCGGGCGTACGGCTGGTCGGGTTGATGGCGTACGAGTCGCAGATCGCGGGCGTCGGGGACAACCCGCCGGGAAAACCGCTCTTCTCCCGGGCGGTCCGCCTGATCCAGGCGCAGTCGCGCGTCGAGCTGGCACGCCGCCGGGCGCTGATCGTCAAGGCGGTCCGGGAGGTCACGGACCTGGAGTTCGTCAACGGCGGAGGGACCGGCAGCGTCGAGAAGACCGCGGCCGAGAAGGCCGTGACCGAGGTGGCGGCGGGCTCGGGTTTGTACCAGTCGGTGCTGTTCGACCACTACACGAACTTCTCCGGCAGCCCGGCGGCGCTGTTCGCCCTTCCCGTCGTACGGCGGCCCGCGCCGGGCGTGGTCACCGTCCTCGGCGGCGGCTACCTCGCCTCAGGCGTCGCGGACCGGAGCCGGCTTCCGCAGCCGTACCTGCCCGCCGGGCTGCGCTTCGACGCGCGGGAGGGCGCCGGCGAGGTGCAGACCCCGCTGCTCGGCAAGGCCGCCGACCGGCTGCGGATCGGGGACCGGGTGTGGTTCCGGCACGCGAAGGCCGGTGAGCTGTGCGAACGCTTCGACGCCCTCCACTTGATCGACGGCGACCGGGTCGTCGACACCGTTCCCACCTATCGCGGCGAGGGCCGGACCTTCCTCTGACCCGGCCGGTGCGGGAGCGCCCGAGGATGACTTGAGAGAGGGAAGGGGACTTCGCGTACATTCTCTCGGGAACGCTCCAGCACCGCGTACTGTCGTACGACAGTGATAAATCCCCAGTGAAGGGGAGGCGCCGTGGACCAAGTGAAACCGATGATCGCGCCGCCGGGCCGACCGCCCGAGCCGCGGCTGGAAGATCCGTGCGTCGAGCGGGAGACCGCCGCCGAGTTCCTGCACGGCGACGCCGGAGGGCTGGACGTCTTCCTGGCCGGCACGGTCTTCATGGACATGATCTTCACCGGCCTGCCGGGGCTTCCGCCGCCCGGCACCGAGCTGATCACCGACGGGCTGGGGTCGGCGCCCGGCGGCATCGCCAACATCGCGGTCGCGATGAGCCGTCTCGGGCTGAACGTCGGCCTGGCAGCGGCGTTCGGTGACGACATGTTCGGCGCCTACCTGTGGCGGACCCTGTCCGAGCAGGAGGGCGTGCGCCTCTCCCACTCCCGGCGGCTGCCCGGCTGGCCCACGCCGGTGACCGTGTCGCTGGCGTACGACGCCGACCGGAGCATGGTCACCTACCACCGGCCCATGCCGGTGCTGCCCGAGGCCCTCGTGGGCACTCCGCCGAAGGCCAAGACCTGTTTCCTCGACCTCGCCCACCCGGTGCCGGGCTGGGCCGCGACGATGCGCGAGAGCGGCGCCGCGGTCGTCGCCGACGTCGGCTGGGACCCCACCGAGACATGGTCCGTCGACGTGCTCGACCGCCTGGAGCTGGTCGACGTGTTCCTGCCCAACGCCGTGGAGGCCATGGCCTACACCCGGACGAGCACGCCGGAGGAGGCCCTCGACGCCCTCGCCGAGCGCGTCCCCGTCGTGGTGGTCAAACGCGGCGGCGACGGCGCGATCGCGGTCGACACGACCACGGGCGAGCGCGCCGAGACGACCGCGCTGCCGGTCAAGGCCCTCGATCCGACCGGCGCCGGTGACGTCTTCGCGGCCGGTTTCGTCTACGGCACTCTCGCCCGCTGGCCGCTGGCCGAGCGGCTCCGGTTCGCCAACCTCTGCGCTGGCCTGTCCGTCCGGCACTTCAGCGGGTCGCTCGGCTCGCCCTGCTGGGGGGAGATCGCGGCGTTCGGCGAGTCCGGCGAGGTGCCCGACGAGATCCTGGAGGACTACGCGTTCGTCGTCCCCTTCATCCCCGACTCCTCCGTCGACACGGTCGCCCGGGCCGAGCCGACCGTACGGCAGGCGTGATCGTAACGATCGGAGCCACCAGCAAGAAGATCTTGTGAGAACACCTGGCCGCCGGTTCGGTTGACGAAGGAGCCCCGCCATGCGGAAACCGTTCGTGGTCCTGACAGCGGCGCTGGTCGCCGTGTCCGCCTGCGCCCCCGGGTCGGGCGGTGGCAAGTCCAAACCGAAGACGCCCTCCGCCGTCAGCACGGACATCGCCAAGGCCGGCCCCGTCACGCTGACCGTCTGGGACCAGGAGGTCCTGGGCGGCCAGAACGAGCAGATGGAGAAGCTCAACGCGGCCTTCCACGCCAAGTACCCCAACGTGACGATCAAGAGGGTGTCGCGGTCCTTCACCGACCTGGAGAAGACGCTGCGCCTCGCGCTGTCCGGCGCCAACCCGCCCGACGTCGTCGAGGCCAACCAGGGGTACGGCATCATGGGCGCCCTCGTGAAGGCCGGCGCGCTCGTGCCCCTCGACCCGTACGAGCAGGCCTACGGGTTCCGTAAGCGCTTCCCCGCCGGGCTGACCCAGCTCAACAGCGTCACCCCGGACGGCAAGAGCATCGGCTCCGGCAGCCTGTACGGCGTGTCCATGGCCGGTGAGGCCGTCGGCATCTACTACAACACCGACAAGCTCGCCAAGCTGGGCATCAAGCCGCCGACGACGTGGGCGGAGTTCGAGCAGGATCTGGCCACGGCCAAGGGCAAGGGCGAGACCCCGATCTACCTCGCCAACCTGGAGAAGTTCCCCGCCATCCACGAGTTCGGGGTGCTGCTCGGCCAGACGACGGGCAAGGACGCGCTGCGGAACCTGGTGTTCGGCCGCGGCGGCGCGTGGACCGATCCATCCATCGTGCAGGCCGCGCAGAAGCTCGCCGACTGGGCCAAGAACGGCTACTTCCCCTCCGACGTCAACGCCGGCAAGTACAACGACTCCCCCGGGCCGTTCGCCAAGGGCGAGGGCGTGTTCCTGATCGGCGGGCCGTGGTTCGCCGCGGACCTGCAGAAGAAGATGGGGGACAAGGTCCGCTACCTCCTCCCGCCGCCCGCCCAGGCCGGCGGAGCGCCCGCGGCCACGCTCGGCGGCCCCGGCCTGCCCCTCGTGATCACCTCCAAGTCCAAGCACCCCGACGTCGCCGCCGCGTACCTGAACTTCATGACCACCCCGCAGGCCATGGACGTCGTCACCCAGACCGGCGGCCTCGCCGCCGTCGCCCCGGCGAGCGCGCAGCCCACCACCGCGGTGGGGCGCGACCTGTCCGCCGCCTGGAAGACCGCGAGCGACAAGGACATCCTCGTCCCGTACCTGGACTACTCCACGACGACGTTCCTGGACACGCTCGGCGGCGTACTGCAGGAGATCATCGCTGGGAGGAAGACGGCGCAGCAGGGCATGCAGGACGCTCAGCGCGACTACGCCGCCTTCCTGGCCAAGCGGTGAAGCCCCTTCCCACCGAGAGGGCGGGGGCCGCACCGCCGGGCGAGCCCCGCCGCGTCGGCTACCTCTACGTGCTCCCGGCGCTGGTGGTCTACGCGGCGTTCCTGCTGTGGCCACTGCTGCACGGCGCATACCTCTCGCTGTTCCACTGGGACGGGCTCACCGTCGGCACCTGGGCGGGGCTCGGCAACTACACGCAGGCGTTCAGCGACCCGCACCTGCGCGGGACGTTCTGGCACGCCGCCGTGCTCGTGTTCTTCTACGCCGTCCTGCCCTGCTGCATCGCGTTCCTGCTCGTCGCCGTCATGTCCCGGTCCCGGCCGCGCGGCCTGACGTTCTTCCGTACCGTGCTGTTCCTGCCGCAGGTCGTGGCCATGGTCGCGGTCGCGGTGGCCTGGCAGTGGATCTACTCCGACCACGGCCCGATCAACGGCACGCTCCGCCTCGTCGGCCTCGGCGGGCTCGCCCGCGGCTGGCTCGGCGACTTCACCTGGGCGCTGCCGTCCGTCGGGCTCATCGGCACCTGGGCCGAGATCGGGCTGGCCATGGTGCTGTTCCTGGCCGGCGTGCAGAAGATCCCCCGCGAGCTGTACGAGGCGGCGCGCGTGGACGGCGCCGGGGCCGTCCGCGAGTTCTTCGCCGTCACGCTGCCCGGGCTGCGGCGGGAGCTGTCGGTGGCCCTGACACTGACCATCATCGCCGCGCTCCGCAACTTCGACCTGATCTACCTGACCACCGGCGGCGGTCCCGGCGACGCGACCCGGGTCCCGGCGTACGAGGTCTACAACCGGACGTTCAACACCGGGGAGGTGGGGCTGGCCTGCGCCATCGGCATCACGATCGCGATCATCGTGTTCGCCGTGACCGCCGGGGTCGGCCGCCTCGTGGAGGGCCGCGCGTGACACCCATGACCTCCCGCGCCGAGCGCACCACCACGTACGGCGTGCTGATCGTCTTCGCGGTGATCGCCGTGTTCCCGCTGCTCGCGGTCGCCTCCCAGGCGTTCGGCCTACCGCACTTCTCCGTCGACGCGTTCACCGGGGCGTGGCGGAAGGGGCACTTCGCGCGGTACCTGACCAACAGCCTCATCGTCGTCACCGTGGTCGTCGTCGCCGCCTCGGTGCTGTCGGTCCTGGCCGGGTACGCCCTGGGAACGATGGAGTTCAAGGGCGCGACCGCGCTGTTCTACGTGTTCCTCGCGGGGCTCATGGTGCCGACCGAGGCCATCGTCGTCCCGCTGTACTTCGACCTGCGCTCGGTCGGCCTCGACAACACGCTGCCCGGCCTCATGCTGCCGCAGATCGCCCAGTCCGTGTCTTTCGGGGTGTTCTGGATGCGCGCCTACTTCCGGTCCGCGCCCCGATCCCTCATCGAGGCGTCCCGCATGGACGGCGCCTCCAGCTGGACCACCCTGTGGCGGGTGCTGCTGCCGGTCGGCCGCCCCGCGATCCTCACCATGGTCGTACTGATCGCCATGTGGACCTGGAACGAGTTCCTGCTCGCCCTGGTCATCATGAACTCCAACGAGGACCTGCGCACCGCGCCGCTCGGCCTGTCGATCTTCCAGGGCCAGCACCAGACCGAATACCAGATGCTGATGGCCGCCGCGCTGATCGTCGCCGCGCCCGTCGTGCTCGTCTACGTCTTCCTCCAACGCCGCTTCATCGCCGGAATGCTCTCGGGGGCGATCAAGGAATAGCAGGTCGGACCAGGCTTCGGCCGGGGACGTTATCCCACAAGGAGTTGACGCCCATGCGCAAGACGCTCGCCCTCTCCCTGACACTCGCCGCGGGCCTGATGGGCCTCGCGCCTCCCGCCCACGCCGCCTCGCCGGACCACCCCCGGCCGGGCCGGCTCGACGTCCTCTTCGTCGGCGCCCACCCGGACGACGAGTCCTTCAACCTCTCCACGTACGGGCAGTGGCACGAGAAGGCCCACGTCAGGACCGGCGTGCTGACCATCACCCGAGGCGAAGGCGGCGGCAACGCCGTCGGCACCGAGGAGGGCCCCGCGCTCGGCCTGCTCCGCGAGGGCGAGGAACGCGCCGCCGTCGCCAAGGCGGGCATCTCCGACATCCACTACCTCGACAAGGTCGACTTCTACTACACCGTCAGCGACAAGCTCACCCGCGACATCTGGGACCACGACTCGACGCTCGCCAAGGTCGTCCGGCTCGTCCGCGAGACGCGCCCCAAGGTCATCACGACCATGACGCCGTCCCCGATTCCCAGCCAGCACGGCAACCACCAGGAGGCCGGACGCCTCGCCGTCGAGGCCTACTACCTCGCCGCCGACCCCAAGGCCTTCCCCGAACAGCTCACCAAGGAGCACCTCAGACCCTGGCGCGCCGCCCGCCTCCTCCACCAGGAGCACCTCGTCAAGGCCGGCACCGGCCCCTCCTGCGAGACGACCTTCACACCCACTGACCCCAGCGCCGACGTCTACGGCGTCTGGGACGGCCGCGCCTCCGCGAGCGGCAAGACCTGGGCGCAGATCGAGACCGAGGCCGCACGCCTCTACGCCAGCCAGGGCTGGGCGCACAACCCCGATCCGCCCAGCGACCCGAACAAGATCGGCTGCGACTACTTCACCCTGGTCGACAGCCGCGTGCCGTTCACCCGCGGGAACCACGACCCCCTGGCCGCACTCGAAGGCGCCACCTACCCCGCCAAGGGCGGCCTGCCCCTCGGCACCGAGTTCTCCCTGACGACGAGCCGCTTCGGCGTCGCCCACGGAGAGCCGTTCACCGTCACCGCGCACGCCTCCACTCCCGGACGCGTCGCCCTGTCCCTGCCCGCCGGCTGGACCGCCACCGGCACCGGAACGCTCCAGCACGGCACCGCGGCGTTCACCGTCACCCCCGCCGGAAAGGCCGGGCGCGTACGGCTCGGCGCGACACTCACCACCGCCCACGGCACCGGCACCACCGGCCGCGCCGTCGAGGTCGAACCCGCCGTCACCGGCCGCCAGCAGCCGCTCCCCCGCGTCTCCGACTTCGACGCCTGGGCCGCCGCCACCGGCGTCCCGCAACTGTCCGACCGGGTCAAGCGCGTCCTCACCCTCGCCTCCGGCGGCTCCCGCCAGGTCCGCGTCGACCTCGCCAACACCACCAAGGAGGCCCAGAAGGGCACCGTCGCGCTCAACCTGCCGAAGGGCTTCGCCGCCGACGCCGCGTCCAAGGCGTACACCCTCGCCGCCGGCACGACCGGATCGGTGACCTTCACCGTGCGCAACACCGACGCCTCACTGCCGACCGCCAACCAGGGCGGCACCGGCGGCGACTACGACTACACGATCACCACGACGTCCTCCGGCGCCCCAGACGTCGCGAACGCCGCGCTCGAACTCGTCCCGGCCACCACCATCCCGCACGCGGCCAAGGAGCCCACGGTCGACGGCAAGGACTCCGCCGCCGAATACCCCGGCCCGACACTGAACCTGTCCCGGCTCTGGGAGGGCACCGCCTGCGAGTCGGCCGCCGACTGCTCCGCCACCGGCAAGGTCACCTGGTACGACGACGCCCTCTACGTCCTCGTCCACGTCACCGACGACAAACAGGGCAGCGTCCTCGACCCCGCCGACTGCAAACGCCACTGGCGGACCGACTCCGTCGAGATCGCCCTCGACCCGCAGGGCGACGCCGAGAACACCTCCACCACCTTCAAGACCGGCATCCTGCCCACGACCACCGCCGGATCGCCCTGCTTCGAACGCGACGCCGACAACCACCAGGGACCCGGCGCGCAGACCGCCCCCGGCATGAAGGTCGCCTCGGTCGTCGACAAGCCCTACACCGGATACACCGTCGAGACGAAGATCCCCCTCGCCGACGTGCCCGCCGCCGTCGACCCGGCCCGCCTCGGCCTCGACATCTTCATCTACGACTCCGACACCATCGACAAGACCGGCCAGACCCGCATCGGCTGGTCCACCTGGGGCGGCGTCCAGGGCGACCCCTACCGCTGGGGCCTGGCCACCCTCCCCGGCTACACCCCGCCGCCCGGCCGGCCCACCACCGCGCCGCCCCCGGTGATCTCCAAGACCGCAGCGCTGTCCGTCAACTCCCCCCAGTCGATCCTGCAGGCCGCCCGCATCGGCGTCCCCCTCGCCGCCGGACCGGCCGCGCCCCGGACCGACACCGCCCGCGTCACCGGCCGGCCCACCGTGGCCGGCGGTGCGGTCACCTTCCGGCTCCGCGCCACCGGCCCCGGCACCGCGTACGCCTACGTCTGGAACGGAAAGATCCTCGGCTCCGCGAAGGTGAACGTCACCGGGGCCGGGACCAGCACCGTCACGATCCCCGGCGCCACCGGCACGCTCACCGTCGCCTTCGACGCCCAGGCCGGCGGCACCGCGAGCACCGCCGTGCCCCTGCGCTGACCGGCGAGTCCGCCGGAACGACGAAGCGCCCAGGTCTCTCGCGTGGGAGACCTGGGCGCTTCGCCCGTACGATCAGCGGCGACGCCGGCGCAGGAGCATCCGGATCGCGACGGCCGTCGCCACGACACCGGCCCCGATCAGCACCGGACCGGTCAGCGGGCTCCGGGGCCGATCCTGCCCCTCCTTCCGGACGAGGGCGCCGATGTCCTCGGCGACCCGACCGGCCTCCTCCTTGGCCCTCGACATGCCACGCTGCGCGGCGTGCTTGGGGCTCAGCCGGTCGGCGAGCTCGTCGATGCTGCGCGCCAACTCCTCGCGCGTCTGCTCGATGTCCCGCTCAATCGCCGCTGGGTCGCGGGCTCTATCGGCCATGAGGTGTCCTTCCTGCGGTCATCATCGGAGTTCGGCGGCGAGGCCCAGGACAAGTCTGTCAGGTGCCGCCGCCGAACATCGCTCCCTGGCCGACTTGTACCCCGATCACGCGCCGTATGCTGCGACACGGGTACGGTTGGACTCAGCTCGACCGGAAGGATGATCTTGTGACGGAGCAGCGACTGGGGCCCGGGGACGTCGCCCCCGAGTTCACGCTTCCCGACGCCGACGGCAACCCCGTCTCGCTGTCCTCCTACCGCGGACGGCGCGTGATCGTCTACTTCTACCCGGCGGCCATGACGCCCGGCTGCACCAAGGAGGCCGTCGGCTTCCGCGACGCCCTGCCCACCCTGGAGGAGGCCGGCGTCACCGTGCTCGGCATCTCCCCGGACGAGCCGGCCAAGCTCGCGAAGTTCCGCGACCGCGACGAGCTGACCTTCCCGCTACTCGCCGACCCCGACACCAAGGTCCTCCAGGAGTACGGCGCGTACGGCGAGAAGAAGCTCTACGGCAAGACCATGATCGGTGTCATCCGCTCGACCTTCGTCGTCGACGCCGACGGCAAGATCGAGAAGGCCTTCTACAACGTGAAGGCCACCGGCCACGTCGAGCGCATCCTCAAGGAGCTCGGCGTCTGACCCGACCGCCCCGGGACTGTCCGACCCTGGCGCTACCTTCACGCCATGGTCAACAGAAAGTACAACTACACGTACACTCCGGAGTTGCTCGCCGAGGCCGCCGCCGCCTCGACGAGCATCGCCGGTGTCCTGCGCTATATCGGGATCCCCTTCTCCGGAGGATCACACGCGCACATCAGTCGCCGACTCAAGCGGTTGGACATCGACACTTCCCATTTCTGCCGTCCGTCACCGAACAAAGGGAAACGGTCTTCGCAGCGTCTGACACCCGATCAGGTCTTCGTCATCCGCCCGAGTGAGGCTGGACGACAGCGAGGGGAAATCCTGCGGCGGACATTAATCGAGACCGGTGTGGCCTATCGCTGCGGCAAGTGCGGCCTGGATGCGATGTGGAAGGGGGAGCCGCTGATCCTGCACGTAGACCACATCAACGGGGACTACTTCGACAATCGCAAGGAGAATCTTCGCTTCCTCTGTCCCAACTGCCACTCACAGACGCCCACGTTTGCCGGTAGAATGAACGGCAAGAAGTATGCGGGGCCGTAGCCCAATGGCAGAGGCCTACGGTTTAGGTCCGTACCAGTGTGGGTTCGAATCCCACCGGCCCCACATTGTGATGTTCACGACATCGGAAACCCTCCGACCCCACCGGTTCGGAGGGTTTTCACATTCCTGGTCATCGGCGCACGGAGTCTCCGACATTGGCGCGTTGGGGGTTGAAGAGGGCTCGTACGGCGGCTTCGTCGCCTTCGATGTCGACGAGCTCAAGGGTGTCGTCGAGGGTGAGCGCACCGGCTGCCAGGCCGAGAACGATCGAGGCGTCAGCGCGCACGACGGCGTCGAGATCGCGACCATCATGCGGGCTCACATCTACGCCCGAGCGCGTCACCCTCACCTGAAGCAGGCGGCCGTCGACCGCGATCCCCACCGTCGATGACCGGCGTGCGGCCGCCTTGTCGGCGAGTAGGGCCGAGAGAGCCAGAACGAGCCAATCGGCGCGGAAGCGGTCGCCGCCCGGTCCGCGTGCCATCAGTGGCGTGGACCAGCGGATGAGGCCGTCGACCGGCTCCCGCAGCTCGGCGCCCCACAGGGTGAGGGCGTACACGATGGCGTTGCCCTCGTCGGCCAGTCGCCGCTCGACCACTCCGGCGGTCTCGAGGTCGCGGAGGCGGTCGGCGAGCAGGTTGGTGGCCACGCCGGGGAGCCCGTCGAGCAGCTCGCGGTAGCGGGCGGGAGCGATGAGGAGCTGGCGGACGATGAGCAGATTCCACCGGTCGCCCACGACGTCGAGCGCCCGGGCGAGACCGCAGTACTGGCCGTAGCTTCGACTCATTCCACTCACGCACTTGATAATTTCCAGCCTACTTGTCTATATCTAGCATAGTCGGCGAAAGGAGAGCAGCCATGGCCGGCACGGGAAGGCGAGGTCCCAGACTCTGATGCCCAGGAAGGTGCTGACATGGTCCCGGCTGTGACGCACAGTGGTGCGCCCGACACCATGGCCCAGGCTCGTGCGGCGTTGCGGGACGTTGTCCCCAGCCTCGTCGCACTTGTGCGGAGCGTCCCTGATGCCGGCTCCACTGCGGTCGGTACGTGGACGGTGGGCGATGTCGCGGCTCACCTATCGCATGTATTTCGCACCGACACCGATGCCGTCGCCGGAAGGCCGGTCCCGCAAGCCATCGTGACGACGGCGGGAATGGCCGAGGTCAACGCGAAGATGCTGACCGAGGACGACGAACGGGACCCGGCCGTGCTCGCGGATCGCATCGGCGCGCTCGCGGACGAGTTCGACGGCGTCGCGTCGCGTTCGCGAGCAGCGACCGTCGACTGGCTGCAAGGTGTCCGCCTGCCGCCTTCGGCGGTGGCCTGTCACCTGCTCGAGGAATGCCTGGTCCACGGCCATGACATCGCCAGAGTCGCTGGGCGCCCGTGGCCGATACAGCGTCAGCACGCTCTGCTCGCGATCGAGGGAGGCGCGCTTCCGCTCATCGCGGCGCTGCCGCCCGCCGCTTTCTTGAACCTGGAGAAGGCCGGCTCCTACCGAGCTCGGTTCGAAGTGCGCCTGCGTGGAGGTGGACGCACGTTGCTGGTCTTCGACGGCGGTTCGTTGACGCTCGACGCGGCGGGCGCACGTGACGTCGACGCCCACGTCTCTGCCGACCCCGCGGCTCTCATGCTGATGTTCATCGGCCGACAGGGACAATGGAAACCCCTTCTTGAAGGGAAGCTCGCCGCTTGGGGTCGTCGGCCATGGAAGCTCGCCCGCATGTTCACCGTCATAAGCCCCCCGTAGCCCCCGATGTGATGTCTCAGGACATCGGAAGGCGTCCAGGCCCACCGGCTCGGACGGCGTTCCCATTCCCAGTCACCGTCATGAGGCCGGATGACGGCGTTTCTTGGCCTTGTCGATCTGGTCGAGCAGGACGATCGCGGCGGCGATGACGATGGCGGAGATGATCCACCAGTACGGGCCGGGCAGCCGCAGCGGCAGGGCGAGCCTCGGCTTCCAGTCGAAGATCCGGGCGGCGAACGGATAGATGCCCTGATGGATGCCGAGCCAGAGCACCACGAACGACAGGAAGTCGTAGGACTTGGGATCCTTCATGGTCGTTCATGGTCGCGTGCCGGTGATCGCGCCAGGTAGCGACGATGGTCTACTCGACGGGTCCGAGGGTCTACGCGGCGGCGTCCTCCGGACCGCTTCCCGCGGACGGTGGTCGCGTCAGTGGTCCCGGTTTCCGTCGTCGCGGTGCGGATGGCGTTCGGACCGGACGACGGCGACCGGGCGTCCGTCGCGGCAGGTGACGACCATGGTCATCTTGCGCCTGCCCGACTCGAACTCGACGAAGACCGTGTCGGCCGGGCCGCGCCGGACGTCACCGGCGCCGTAGCCCTGGGTGGGTGACCAGGACAGCAGGTAGGCGGAGTCGCGTACGCATCTGGCGAGGACGTCACCGCCGCTCGAGCTCAGGCTGCGGACGGTCCCGGCGGGAGGGGCGGTGGTCCGCAGAGAACCCTGCGGCCTGCGGGTGGCGCGGCCGGGGCTCGGGGACGGGTTCGGTGTCGTGGGCTCGGGCCGGGCGAGCGCCTCCCGCACCTGCGCGGAGGTCATCGGATCGACGGTCCGGTCGGTGATTCCCTCGCCGAGGACGGAGATGGCGCCGAGGCCGGCGATGACCGCTCCGCTCGCGGTCGCCGTCCAGGCCAGGAGTACGAACGCGGCGCGGTAGAACACCGGACCAAGGGTGCCACGCCGACGGCTAAGGAACGACTAAGGTCGCACTAAGCCGCACACAAGACGAACGTTCCAAACAGCCATGAACTGGGCTTTTCGCAGGTGAACGGTCTAGCGTTGCGCCGTGGCCCAACTGTTGCTCATCGAAGACGACGCCTCGGTACGCAGCGCGCTGGTACGGGCGCTGTCGGAGCACGGTCACGCCGTGACCTCGGCGCCGAACGCCGTCGACGGACTCCGGCAGGCGATCGGGGACCGCCCGGATCTGGTGGTGCTCGACCTCGGGCTGCCCGATCTCGACGGCTGCGAGGTCCTGCGCATGCTACGGGCGGTCAGCTCCGTTCCCGTCATCGTCGCGACGGCCCGCGATGACGAGCGGGAGATGGTACGTGTCCTGGACGCGGGTGCCGACGACTATGTCGTCAAGCCGTTCGGCGCGGGTCAGCTGGACGCGCGGATCCGGGCGGTGCTGCGGCGTGGCGAGGAAGGGACGCCGGCGGACGCGTCCGTGCGGGTCGGAGGCCTGCGGATGAATCCGCGCGCCCGTGAGGCGACGCTGGACGGACGTGTCCTGGAGCTGTCGCCCAAGGAGTTCGATCTGCTGCATTACCTGGCCGCTCGCGCCGGGCAGGTGGTGTCGAAGCGCGAGTTGCTGACCGAGGTGTGGCAGGTGCCGTTCGGCGGTGCGGACAAGACGATCGACGTTCACGTGGCCTGGTTGCGCCGGAAGCTCGGCGAGACCGCCACGAGCCCTCGCTACCTGCGCTCGGTGCGCGGCTCCGGCATAAAGATCGTTGACCCATCGCGATGAGGCGCTACATCACCCTTCTCGTCGCCGCCACGACGTCTCTGGTGCTGGTGGCGTTCCTGGCGCCGTTGGCGTTGCTGGTCCGGGACGTGGCGGCGACCCGTGCCGTGGGTTCGGCCACGGTGCGCGCGCAGTCCCTCGCTCCGATGGTCGCGACCGGTGACCGGAGGACGGTGGAGATCACGCTTCAGCAGGTGGCGTCCAGCGGCTATCCGCTGGCGGTCTTCTGGCCGGACGGCAGGGGCACGGATCCGTCCGTTCCGCGGGACCCGGCGGTCCGGCTGGCGGCGCGCGGCCGCAGTGTGACGGTCGACGCCGCAGGAGGGCGGGAGATCCTGGTCGCCGTGCTGGGCGGGCCGGGCGGAACGGCCGTCATCCGGACGTTCGTGTCCAAGGCTCAGCTGCGGACGGGAGTGGGGCGGGCCTGGACGATCCTGGCGTTGCTGGGCGCCGGGCTGCTGACGGTGAGCGTGCTCCTGGCGGATCGTCTCGCACGTTCCCTGGTGCGGCGGATCGCCGCGCTCGCGGCGCTGTCGCAGCGGCTGTCGCGCGGAGACCTGGAGGCGCGGGTGCAGCCTGGTGGTCCGCCGGAGATCCGCGATGTCGGCGTCGGCCTGAATCATCTGGCGACGCGGATAGCGGAACTGCTCGCCCGTGAGCGGGAGTCGGCGGCCGATCTGTCCCACCGGCTGCGCACGCCGCTGACGGTGTTGCGGCTGGAGGCCGAGTCGCTGCGGGATCCGGCGGAGGCCGACCGGATCGGCAAGCAGGTCGATGTGCTGGAGCGCACCGTGACGCGGCTCATCAACGACACTCGGCGGCCGTCGGCCCGGCAGGATCGGGCGTTGTGCGACGCCACCGCCGTCGTGTCGGAGAGGGTGGCGTTCTGGTCGGCCCTCGCCGATGAGCAGGATCGTGCGGTGAGTCTGCGGGTTCCCGACCATCCGGTCGTCGTGACGGTCGGTGGCGTGGAGCTGTCCGCGTGCCTGGATGCGCTGCTGACGAACGTCTTCGCCCATACGGCCGAGGGGACCGCCTTCGGGGTGGCGCTCGATCATCGCGGTCCGGTCGCGTACCTCACGGTCGGCGACGACGGTCCCGGATTTCCCGGGCGGCATCTGCTGCACCGTGGTGCGAGCAGCGCGGCGTCGAGCGGCCTCGGCCTTGACATCGTCCGTCGTACCGCCGAAGCCGGGGGCGGGTCCCTGCGTCTCGGCGTCTCGCCGGCGGGCGGCGCGCAGGTGATCATCGATTTCCGCGTCCTGCCATCGGACTCTTAGCCATGTCTTAGCGTCACCACAGCGCCGTCTTATCGGCTCTGTCGGCAGGCTGGCGCATGGCCGGTGGCACCCGGCCGACCGTCGGGTTCCCCACCGGCGGCGACCTGTCCGGTGCCCCCCTTCCGAGAAGAAGGTGGTGGATCCCCCGCCAGGCCCTACGGCCCCGAGGAAGCGGAGTGCGGCCCCCGGCTCTCCGCTTCCTCGGGGCCGCTCATCTTGCGTGTTCGGAAGGGTGACGTGATGCCGCAGTCCCGCTCCGGCGGTGGCTCAGGGGCCCTCCCCCGATGGCGAAAGCGGGGTGCACTCAATGGCGCTTCGTCGGTAGGCGGTCGACGCCCTGACGGGATACCCTCGCTCGGATTCTCGAATCACCGAGCGGATTGCGGATACGGATCGCTACTGTGCGTACATGCTTGGTCGCGTGTCATCCGGTCGTATCGCATGAGCCGGAAACTTCGGCTGGCCGCCGATCAGATGGCCCGGACCGCGACCGCCCGGGTGCTGCTGCGTGGCGGGGTGGATGAGAAGACCGGTGAGGCCCTGACGGCCCGGGTGGTGGCCGAGCGGGTGGGCTGGGCCGCGGACCTGGTCGCGGCGATTGCCGCCGGGCTGCTCACCGCACGTTGGAACGCCGAGGATGTGGCTGGCCTGGCCGCCGGGGTGGATGGCGCGGGCCGCGTCTTGCCGTCAAACGCATGGATGGCGTTGCGCAGGTTGGGCTGGGCGGTGACCGTTCCCGACGGGGTGCGGGTCAACGACCGGATCGTGCGGATGGCTCAAGAACAGGCGGGACGGATCCTGCGCGGTGCGCAGCATCGCGCCGAGATGGTCGCCGAGGTCCTCAACACCTGGCCCGCCGATCCGGCCAAGCGCACGCCAGCCGAGTGGAACGCCGTCCGTGAGGCGATCCCGGACGGTCGGTCTCTGTCCGGTGGTGTGATCAAAGCGCGCACCCGGCAGGTCACCGCGTTCGTCGCCGGGCATGGGCGGTTTCCGGTTGATGTGTTCGACCTGGAGGAGGCGCCGAGGGCGGCGCGGATGCTGGTGCTGGCCGCGGTGGACCGGCAGCAGGCGATCCTGGAACGCGCCGAAGACGAGCCGGCCAGGGTGCTGCTGCGGCTGCAGTTGCCCACCCGCCCGGATCCGCGCGCCTACGCCGATTGGACCTGGGTGGCCTGCCCGCTCAACCTGCCGCCCACCGTCCCGCCGGACGCGGTGCTGCACCTGCCCACGCTCCGCCCGCAAGGCCAGAAAATACACGCGGACCTGGCGTTCTCCCACCCCGTCCCCAAGACTGAACGCAAGGGCCACACGACCTCGCTGGGGGTGGACTGGGGCCTGAACATCCTGCTCAGTGCCGGGGCCTGCCGCTTGCGTCCCGACGGCACCATCACAGCACTCGGGGTCGGGGCGATGTTCCGGGCCGCCGGGGTGATGGCCCGCCAGCACCGGCTACGCCGCCACGGCGAACACCTCCACTCCAAAATCGACACCTACACCCGCCTCATCGACGGCCAAGAGGACCATCACCTGGTCGTCAAGCACGCGACCCTGACGGCTGAACATGCATCGCCGTCGTCACCGTCCCGGCCCGCAACACCTCCAGGCACTGCCCGCAGTGTCTGGTCCCTTTGCGGCACTGCAAGGCACCCGACCGGCCCACCACACCCGGCTGGAAATGGGCGATCTGCCCCGACCCTGACTGCGGCTGGCAAAGCGACCGCGACCACGGCGCATGGCGGCGCATCGCCGCCCGCGGCCTGACCCACCAGACCAAAACCACCGTCGTCGACCGCGCCACCGGCCACATGGCCATCCCCCGCGTCATCGACACACTCGAAACGAGAGCGGTCGTCACTACGACCGCGACTCTTCAGGCCAGTGGGGGCGACCGGTCCAAGACCGGCCCCACCCCGCGCCGAACCTCACGCCCCGCGCCCAGGCGACGCGGGGCACCCTCCACCCCCGGCCCTCGCGGGCCAGCGGGTCAGCGTCCGGAGGGAAACGCTCACACGGACCACAGACCGCCCCGCGCGGCCTACCGGTACCAGGGCGTCCGCACACCCGTGCGCACGATCAGCTCAAGCCCCACCACCCGCCGGGACCGGACACGGCACCGGCCGCGAGGAGCGGCGCTGGGCGCAGGCTTCCACCTGAACGCCCACGCCACCCCACCACGATGGGCGGATCCCCCGGTCACAACGCTCAATATGACCACGGATCCCTAAGCTGATCAGAGACGCTCTACCGGCTCTGCTCAAAGGCACCTTGCTCCTGCTGGTCCACTCCACGGGGCTCGCCTCCGTCTACTACCAGGTGACCCACACCGCCACGGCCAGGACGGAACCCTGTACAGCGGAAACCTACCTGGGACTGACCGACACCGATCAGCCCTGCGGTGGTGGGCCGGCCCGTGGTCCGGCGGTCGTGCGATTCGCGTTGCTGGGTGCGGGGCGCACGCTGCCCGTGGGACGGTGCGCACCTCGGCGGCTGGGCCATGCCTCGCACCAGTGGGTACGACCGTCGTGTGCCGGAGCTTCCCGATGTCGAGGGGTTCCGCCGGGTGCTGGCCGAGCACACCGGTGAGCCGATCACGGCCGTGCGCGTACGGGATGCGGGCGTGCTCCGCGGGACCAGCGCGCGGGCGCTGGACGACGCGTTGCGCGGCCACCGGTTCGAGGAGCCGTGGCGGCGGGGGAAGTGGCTGGTCGCCCCGGCCGGCGGTCCGGTGCTGATCCTGCACTTCGGCATGACCGGTTCGCTGTCGTGGCATTCGCCGGACGAGCCGCCGGACCGGTACGACCGCGTGGTGTGGAACCTCACCGACGGTGAGCTGCGCTTCCGGGACATGCGCAAGCTGCAGGGCGTACGCCTCGCGGACGATGAGGAGCAGGCCGCGCGGGTGCTGGGCGATCTGGGCCCGGACGCCCTCGAGGTGTCCCGCAAGGACTTCGGTGGCCTGCTCGCCGGCCGTCGTGGGCGGCTCAAGTCGGCGCTGACCGATCAGTCCCTCCTCGCCGGCCTCGGGAACCTGCTCGCCGACGAGATCTGCTGGCGCGCTCGGATCAGCCCGTTGCGGGCGGTGACGGATCTGGACGAGGCGGACCTGGCGGCCCTGCACAAGGCGATGCGATGGACGTTGCGGGAGTCGGTCAAGGTGGGGCGGGTTCCGCCGCGCGAGACCTGGTTGACCGGGGCCCGCGACGAGCGGGAGGGCGCGTGCCCGCGCTGCGGCACCACGTTGTCCCGGCGCCGCGTCGCGGGCCGTACGACCGTCTGGTGCCGTAAGTGCCAGCCGCCCTGACGAGGGGTTCAGGCTCTGCGGGCGACGCCGGCGTACATCCAGCGGGTGTCGCTGACCGCGCCGGGGTCGGGCCGCCACTCGGGCACCCAGACGACGCCGGGCTCGAGCAGGTCGAAGCCGTCGAACAGGGCCTCGACCTGCTTGCGGTTCCGGTCGTGGATGGCGACGGTGGCGTTCTTCCAGGCGTCTCCGGCCCGCACGCCCGCCTCCCCGTGCCCCTCGCTCGTGCTGTGGGAGGCGATCAGGAGGCTGCCGGGGGCCATCGCCTCGCGGAATGCCGCGATCGTGGCGCGTGCCTCGTCGTCGGTGGCGAAGTGGAGGACCGCCAGCATGAGTACGGCGACCGGCTCGTCGAAGTCGATGAGCGACCGGGTCTTGGAGTGGTCGAGGACGGCGGCCGGTTCGCGGAGGTCGGCCTGGATGACGGCGGTGGTGTTGGACGGCGGCAGCAGCGCGCGGGCGTGGACGAGGACGATCGGGTCGTTGTCGACGTAGACGACGTGGGCGTCCGGGGCGAGCGACTGGGCGACCTCGTGGACGTTGCCCTGGGTGGGCAGGCCGGTGCCGAGGTCGACGAACTGCCGGATGCCGCTCTCGATGGCGAAGCGGACGGCTCTGCCGAGGAAGGCGCGGTTGTCCCGGGCGGCGCGGGGGATGTCGGGCCCGGCGTCGATGGCGACCTGGGCCGCGGCCCGGTCGGCGGCGTAGTTGTCCTTGCCGCCGAGGAAGACGTCGTAGATGCGGGCCGGGCTGGGCGTCTTGACGTCGATGCCCGGTGGGGCCTGCTCTTGCTCCCGTTTGGTCCAGCTCGCCACCGGGTCCGTCGGGTTCGTCACGACCGCCACCCCCTCATGGTCGCCGATCGGCTCTGGTCGGCTCGTGAAGATCATCGTACTGACCGGTACGGGTACAGGTGCCGCTATCTACCACAAAGCCTCGCCTGGCACGCGAAACGGCGGGCCCGGTCGCGTTGGCCGGGCCCGCCGTTCAGCCGGTCGTCAGAAGGCGCCGGTTCCGTTCGGGGTGCCCAGGCCGGTCGGGCCGTCCCAGCCGGTGCGGGCCTTGCACAGCTGCGAGGGGGAGCAGCTGCCGTTGCTGCCGGAGGTCACGTCGAACAGCGACCCGGAGTGGGTGTACGGGTAGTTGTTGTCGATGCTCGCGGCGTTGCCGGCCAGGCCGAACACGCCGGCGATGACCGGTGCGGCGACGCTGGTGCCGCCGAAGACCATCCAGCCGCTCTGGCCCTGGTAGGCGGTGCTGTCGTAGACGGCGACGCCGGTGGCGGGGTCGGCGACGGCGGAGACGTCGGCGACGGCGCGGCGAGAGCAGCCGGTTCCCACGCCGGACTGGCCCGACAGGGCGGTGTTGTAGGACGAGCAGCCGCTGCCCGCGCCGTTCCAGGCGGTCTCGGTCCAGCCGCGGCTGTTGCTCGCGGTCTTCAGCGAGGTGCCGCCGACGGCGGTGACGTAGTGCGAGGAGGCCGGGTACTCGACGCCGTAGCCGTTGTCACCCGAGCTGACGGTGATCGCCTTGCCGGGGTGGTTGTAGTACGAGCCGTACGTCGAGTCCGAGGCGTCGGAGCCGCCGTAGCTGTTGCTGATGACGTTCGCGAGCTTGGCGGCGGTGTTCTCCGCGGTGCCGAGGTTGGCGAAGGAGGGAGAGGTGGCCTCGACGAGCACGATCTTGCAGCTGGGGCACACGGCGGAGACCATGTCGAGGTCGAGGGAGATCTCCTGTGCCCAGCCGCCGTCCGTCGCCGGGTAGGACGTGCCGCCGGTCTGGTTGACCTTCTTGAAGCAGCCGTTGGCGGTCGTGCAGGCGGGCAGCCCGAACTGGCTGCGGTAGACGCCGAGGTCGGCCTCCGCGGTGGGGGCGTTGTAGGCGTCGACGATGGCGACGGTCTGGCCGGAGCCGCCGGTGGTCGGCAGCTTGTAGGCGCTCCGCAGGTTCGCCGGTGAGATGCCGGACGGGGCGGCGGCCTTGTGGCGTACGGCGGCGGCGCTGGTGGCGACGTCGCTGCGGACGAGGGCGTTGCAGCTCGCGCGGCCGGCGCGCGGCGTGGAGCAGGCGTGGTGGAACGGGTGCTGCGCCACGGCTGCCGTCGGGGCGGCCGCGCTCGTGGCGGCGGCCGGTGCGGCAGAGGCGGGGGTGGACAGGAAGGGGACCAGGGCGAGGATCAGCCCGCCCACCAGGGTCCCGGCGGTGCGTCGTCGCATGTGCTCTCCTCAGAGCGGCGGGGGAACGACGACAAGATCCTCACATAGGTAACGACAACACCAAAAGACCCCAATTTCGTCGCATTTTCAGCAACACCTGCCAAATGTGTAAAGACCCCTGACAGAAGCTGTGCCTGGCCAGCCCATATCGAACTCCCCTGTCAAGGCCGAGACAGTAAAGCGATCGTAAAGCCCACCCGGTGAGCACTGCCGAGGCGCGGCCGCCGGCAGGGCCTGCCGCGCCTCGGAGCTCGAGGGGGATCAGACGATCGCGGTCACCTCGACCTCGAGGAGCGCGCCGGGCACGAACAGCCGGGAGACCTCCACGGTCGTGCTGGTCGGGGGCGGGCCGGTGAAGCGCGGCAGCCGCGCCTCGCCGTACTCCCCGATCCGGTCCATGTCGGTGAGGAACGTCCGGATGTGGACGACGTGCGCGAGCGTCGCGCCGTGCGCCGCGAGGATCTTCTCGATGGCGTCCATCACGAACTCCGCCTGGGCGCGCATGTCGTTCTGGCCGACGAGCCTCCCCTCGGCATCGACCGCGACCTGGCCGGACAGGACGAGCATGGTCTTGTCGCCGAGTTCGATCCGCGCCACGTGGGAGTACCGCCCGGCGGGCGGGGCGGGGACGGCGGCGGGATTGTCGAAGACGATCATTCGAGCACCTTTCGGGTTCTTTCAAGCACCTTTCCCAGATCGGCCTCCTGGTCGGAAGCGCCCCGCAGTCGCTGCCGTACGGCGTCGAGCACGGGGAGCGCAGCGACGTCCAGCGCGAGCCCGACGTCCTTGGCGGCCAGCCCCAGGGGGAAGTCGGCGCCGTCCGCGCGGATGCGGGCAACGGCTCCGGCCAGGGGTCCCTCGGCGAGCAGGCCGAGGGGGTCGGGGACACCGAGCCCGGCACCGAGCTCGGCCAGGTCGGCGGTCAGCGCGACGGCGCCGATGACGGCGTTGATCAGCAGGATCTTGCGGGCCGCTCCCGCACCGAGTTCGCCGCAGCGCACGACGGTGCCGAAGGTCGCGAGGAGGTCCGCGACCCGGTCGACGTCCCCGCCGGCCAGCACGGTGAGGGTGCCCGCGGCGGCGCGGTCGACGCTGCCCATCACCGGCGCGTCGACGACCGCGGGCATCCGCGCGGTGAGGCCGCGGACGGCCGCGGGCCCGACGGTGGACATCTCGATGAGACAGGCGTCGGGGCGCATCACCGGGGCGATCCGCCCGGCCACCGCCTCGAGCGCGGGGCCGTCCGCCAGCATCGTGATGACGACGTCGGCGGCACCGGCGGCCTCTTCGGGCGTCGCCGCGACCGCGGCTCCGGCCGCACCGAGGGGTGCGGCGCGCTCCGCCGTGCGGTTCCAGACGGTCAGGTCGTGCCCGGCGGACAGCAGTCGCCGGGCGAGGGGCGCTCCCATGCGCCCCAGTCCGAGAAAGGCGATCACGGAGAAGAGGCTAGGGAGAAGCCATGGTATTCCACCAGCGAATGTTCCTCATGGCATCCATGCGCGGCTAGCATGTCGACATGGATACCGCCCTGCTCGTCGTCTTCCAGGAGGTCGCCCGCCGGGGCTCGTTCACGGGTGCCGCGGAGGCCCTGGGGTACACCCAGTCGGCGGTCTCGCGGCAGATCTCCACGCTGGAGGGCGAGGTCGGCGCGGCCCTGTTCGACCGCCTGCCTCGCGGGGTCCGCCTCACCGAAGAGGGCCGGTCCCTGCTGCCGCACGCGTCGGCCATCACCGATCGTCTCGGGACGGCACGGGGCGACCTGCGGGCCCTGCGGGATCTGGCCGCCGGGCGGCTCCGGGTGGGGGCGTTCGCGACCGCCGACGCCGCACTGGTGCCGCAGGCGATGGCGGCGTTCCGCGCGGCGCACCCTCAGGTCTCGGTGTCGCTGGCCGAGGGGTTCGTCCGGGACCACGTCGCGCGCCTGGAGACCGGCGAGCTCGACCTGGCCATCGTCGCGGCGAGCGGAAGCGAGGATTTCGAGGGCCTGCGCCTGCGCCATCTGCTCGACGATTCGATGTTCGTCGCCCTGCACCCGGACCACCGTCTGGCCGGGCGAGAGGAGCTGCGGCTCGTCGAGCTGGCCGACGAGGACTGGATCGCCGGCAGCTCCCGCCCCGAGAACACCCTGATCAGCGCCGCGACACTCTCCGGGTTCCGGCCTCGGATCACCTACGTCGTCGGCGAGTGGATCGCCAAACAGGGCCTCGTCGCGGCGGGCCTGGGCGTCACGCTCATCCCGTCGCTGGCGGCCGGGGCGGCGCGCCCGGACACCGTGCTGGTGCCGCTGCATCCCGACGACTCGCCGGTGCGCTCGGTGTACGCCGCGACGGCCGCCGGCGTGACGGCACCTCCCGCGCTGACCGCGTTCCTGGGCTTCCTGGACGACGCCGTCGAAGGGGTACGCCACCCAACCAGTATTTCCTACATATCCGGTTGACTTTGTCCGTATTCTCGCCGACCATGACAGCGTGAGTCCTGGTCAGCTTCTCGTGATGCGCCTGCACGTCGACCTCCGGCGGCAGGCCAGCGCGCTGTGTGCGCCGACGCACTGAGCCCTCTCGCCGGCGACCGCGCCGGCCTGCCCTGAGCGCCCACGCGCTCCGAATCGACAGCTCACCGACGAAGGTCACACATCTCATGTCCTCACCCGCCCTGGATCTGGGGCAGGCGCGCCGGGCTGCCCGGCCGTGGGCACGCGTCCCACGGGCCTCCGGACTCTCGCGTCTCATCAGCCCGCTCGTCCTCATCCTGCTCTGGCAGGCCGCCGGCTCGTCCGGCCTGCTGCCGGAACGCCTCATCGCCGCGCCGGTGAAGATCGCCCGTACGGCGATCGACCTCACCGAGGCCGGGACCCTCCCGGAGGCGATCGCCGTCTCCCTCCAGCGCGTCGCCATCGGCTTCCTCATCGGGGCGGCCGCCGGAGTCGCGCTCGCGCTCGTCGCCGGGCTCAGCCGCCTCGGCGAGAACGCCGTCGACCCGCCGATGCAGATGCTGCGGACCCTGCCGTTCTACGGCCTGATCCCGCTGTTCATCCTGTGGTTCGGCATCGGCGAGACGCCCAAGATCGCACTGGTCGCCCTCGGGGTCGCCTTCCCGCTCTACCTCAACACCTACGCCGGTATCCGCGGTGTCGACGGCAGGCTCGCCGAGGCCGCCCGGACGCTGCGGCTCGGCCGGGCCGCGCTGATCCGGCACGTCATCCTGCCCGGCGCGCTCCCCCAGGCGCTGGTCGGGCTCCGGCAGAGCCTCGGCATCGCCTGGCTGGCCCTCATCGTCGCCGAGCAGGTCAACGCCGACGCCGGCCTCGGCTGGATGATCAACGACGCCCGGGAGTTCATGCGCACCGACGTGATCGTCGTCGGGCTCGTGGTCTACAGCGTGCTGGGCCTGCTCACCGACGCCCTCGTACGGCTCATCGAGAGGAGGGCCCTCGCATGGCGACGAGCCTTCCAACCCGCGTGACAACGGCCGGCCCGGCTCAGGCCACGCGTGTCGCGAGCGTTCGTGGCCTCACCCGTGTCTTCGGCGAGCGGACCGTCATCGACGGCCTCGACATCGACATCGAGCGGGGCGAGTTCGTGGCGCTGCTGGGACGCAGCGGTTCGGGCAAGTCGACGCTGCTGCGGGCGCTGGCCGGTCTCGACCCCGAGGCGACCGGCGCGCTGACCGTCGACGGGACCGTCGCGGTCGCCTTCCAGGAGCCGCGGCTGCTGCCGTGGAAACGCGTGATCGACAACGTGGCGCTGGGCCTGGACCGGCCGAAGGAGGCGGCGTACGCCGCCCTGGAGGAGGTCGGGCTGACCGGCCTGGCGAAGGCGTGGCCGCTCACGCTGTCCGGCGGCGAAGCGCAGCGCGCCTCGTTGGCGCGTGCCCTCGTCCGCGAACCCGACCTGCTGCTGCTCGACGAGCCGTTCAGCGCGCTCGACGCGCTGACGCGGATCACCATGCACCGGCTCGTGCTGGACCTGTGGACAGGGAAGGACGAAGGCCGCCTGAGCGTGCTCCTCGTCACCCACGACGTGGACGAGGCGCTCCGGCTCGCCGACCGCGTGCTCGTCCTCGGTGAGGGCCGGATCGCGCACGAGACGCACGTCGGCGTCGCCCGCCCGCGGTCCGCCGGGGACCTGATCGAGCTGCGTACCGAACTCCTCGGCCGGCTCGGAGTGAAAGAGGACAACCGATGAAGAGGCTTCTCGCCGTGCTGAGCGTCGCCGTCGTGGCGGTGGCCGGCTGCGGGGGTTCGGGGAGCGGCACGGACGCCGCGATCCGTAAGGACGGCTCGGTCGATCTGGGCAAGGTCACCCTCCACGTGGGGGACCAGAAGGCCGGAGTGCAGGTGATGCTGGAGGCCGCGCACGAGCTGTCCGGCGTCAAGTACAAGATCACCTGGTCGCAGTTCACCTCCGGTCCCCCGCTGCTCGAGGCCGCGAACGCGGGCGCGATCGATGTCGGCGGCGTGGGCAACACGCCGCCGATCTTCGCCGCCGCGGCCGGCTCGAAGATCACCGTGATCGGCGCGGGCTCCCAGGACGTGCGGGCCCAGGCGGTCCTCGTGCCGAAGAACTCCCCGATCCGCACGATCCAGGACCTGAAAGGGAAGCGGATCGCGCTGGCCAAGGGCAGCTCGGCGCACGCGCTGCTGCTGGGCGTGCTGAAGAAGGCGGGGCTGGGCTTCACCGACGTCCGGCCGCAGTACCTCCAGCCCGCCGACGCCCTCTCGGCGTTCAGCGGAGGCAAGGTCGACGCCTGGTCGATCTGGGACCCGTACCAGGCCCAGGCGCAGGCCCAGACCGGCGCCCGCACTCTCGTCAGTGGCGACGGGTTCACCAGCAACTACAACTTCACCGTCGCCTCCGCCCAGGCGCTGAAGGACAAGGCCAAGGTCGCGGCGCTGCGCGACTACCTGGCCCGCGTCGACCGCGCGTACGTCTGGACCGCGACCCACCGGACGGAGTGGGCGCAGACCTGGGCGCGGGAGATCGGCCTGCCCCTGCCGGTCGCGCAGGTCGCCGTCGACCGGCGGGTCACCCGGCCCGTACGGCTCGACGCGACCGTGACCGGCGCGGAGCAGTCCCTCGCGGACGCGTTCACCGACGCGAAGCTGCTGCCCGGCCGGGTGAAGTTCGCCGACTTCGTCGACCCCCGCTTCAACGACGTCGTCCCTGGAGGATCATCGTGACCGCGTTCCACTGGTTCCTGCCCACGAGCGGCGACGGCCGCACCCTCGTCGGCGGCGGCCACGGCGCCGACGTACGCGGGGTGCAGCGCGAGCCCGACATCGAGTACCTCGCGCAGATCGCCCGTACCGCCGAACAGCTCGGCTTCGAGGGCGTGCTGACCCCGACCGGCACCCTGTGCGAGGACGCGTGGCTGACGACGGCCGCGCTGACCCGCGAGACGACGCGGCTGAAGTTCCTCGTGGCGTTCCGTCCCGGCGTGCTGTCGCCGACGCTCGCCGCGCAGATGGCCGCGACGTACCAGCGGCTGTCCCGCGGGCGGCTGCTGCTCAACATCGTCACCGGCGGGGAGACCACCGAGCAGGCGCGGTTCGGGGACCACCTCGGGCACGACGAGCGGTACGCGCGCACCGACGAGTTCCTGTCGATCCTGCGCGGCGCGTGGAGCGGCACGCCGTTCGACTTCTCCGGCATCTACTACGACGTCGAGGGCGCCACCGTGCGCGAGGCGCCGGACCCCGCGCCCCGGCTGTACTTCGGCGGGTCGTCCGGCGCGGCGGGCCCCGTGGCGGCGCGGCACGCGGACGTCTACCTGACATGGGGCGAACCACCCGAGCAGGTGCGGAACAAGATCGAGTGGGTCCGGGAGCTGGCCGCGAAGGAGGACCGTACGCCGCGATTCGGCATCCGGCTGCACGTCGTGACCCGCGACTCGGCGAAAGAGGCCTGGGCGGCCGCGAACCGGCTGCTCGACGACCTCGACCCGGCCGAGATCGCCGCGGCGCAGAAGGGGCTCGCGCGCAGCGAGTCGGTCGGCCAGCAGCGGATGCGCGCCCTCCACGAGAACTTCCGGAACGGCGGATCGAGCCACGACCTGGAGATCCACCCGAACCTGTGGGCGGGCGTCGGCCTCGTACGGGGCGGCGCCGGCACCGCGCTGGTCGGCAGCCACACCCAGGTCGCCGAGCGGATCGAGGAGTACGCCGCGCTCGGCATCGACGAATTCATCCTCTCCGGCTATCCGCACCTGGAGGAGGCGTACTGGTTCGGCGAAGGCGTCCTGCCCGAGCTGGCCCGCCGCGGTCTCCTGGAGGCGGCGTGAGCGGGCCGCGGGGACGCGACGCCGTTCGCACATGGGAGTGGCGACCGAGGGCGCCCCGTACACGAGTGGGAGAGACGGCATGAGCGAGGGACACGGCGTGGGTGACGACCGAACGGTCGCGAACGGGGACGGTCCGTCGCGGAACGGGCTCGCGGCGGGTTCCGACGGGGTCCCGCCGCGCCTCGGGACGCGGGTCGTCGTGCTGGTCGGAAACCCGCGCCCGGAATCGCGGACGCACACCGTCGCCGCCCGTACGGCTCGGGCGATCGCCCCGGGGACCACGCCCGAGACGGTGGACCTGACGGAGCTCGCCGATCGGCTGTTCAGCCGGGCTCCGTCCCCGCGGCTGGACGACGCGGTGACGAAGGTCGCCTCGGCCGACCTCCTCATCGTGGCCAGCCCGACCTACAAGGGCACCTACACCGGCCTGCTCAAGGCGTTCCTCGACCGGGTGCCGTCCCTGTCCGGCGTGACCGCGCTGCCGCTGCTGGTGATGGGGTCGCCCCGGCACGCGCTCGCGGTCGAGGTCCACCTGAGGCCGCTGCTCGTCGAGCTCGGCGCGAGCGTCCCCACGCCGGGACTGGCCGTGGTCGAGGCCGACCTCGGCCGCCTGGACGAGATTCTGGCCGAATGGGCGGCGACCGTACGCCTCCCCGAGGCCGTCTGGTGACCGTCCCTCGGTGAGGAGGCGAACGGTGATGGGCACACGCGTGGGACAGACCCCCGTGGTGGACGGGGACAGCTTCCGGCGGGCACTGGGCCGGCACGCCGCCGGCGTGGTCGTGGTGACCGGGCCGGGACCCGCCGGGCTGACGGCCACCTCGTTCACCTCCGTCAGCCTCGATCCGCCGCTGGTGTCGTTCTGCGTCGGGCGTACGTCGACGACCTGGCCGGACCTGCGGGAGGCGCCGACCTTCGCGGTCAACGTGCTGGCGACCGACCAGGCGGAGATCGCGTCCCGGTTCGCCGGGCGCGGGATCGACCGGTTCGCGCCGCCGACGTCGTGGCACGCCGGGCCGGGTGACGTGCCGATCCTCGACGGGACCGCCGCGCACCTGCTCTGCGAGCCGTACGACACGGTCGCGATGGGGGACCACTGGCTCGTGGTGGGGCTGGTCGTCGACACCGGTCTCGGCGCGCCGGGCGTGCCCCTGCTCTACCACCGCGGCCGGTACGGCCGGTTCAGCCCGCACCCAGGATGACCGGCGGGTTTCACTGAAAGTTTCGACGCCAGTGGTTTCTGTGAAAACGTCGTCACCCTGCGTCGTTCGCCGTAAGGTAGAGGCCACCTGCCGACGTTGCGCGGGAGGAGGCACATGGAGCGCTGGTTCGCCCAAAGATCCGTCGGAGAGCTGCTGCCCGGAGACCACGCGTGGTTCTCCTACGCCGACCGGGAGGAGCAGGAACATGTGGTGGGTGCCTTCCTCCACGACGGTCTCGCCGGATCCGACAAGGTCATCTACATCACCGACGCCGGGCCGGACGACCTGCCCGACCTGCGGTCGCGCTACCGGCTCGACCCGGAGTCCTACCTCCGCAGCGGGCAGCTGGCGATCCTGCCGCAGGCGGAGACCTGCCTGACCCGTGGCGTGTTCGACCCCGCGCGGATGAGCACCACCCTGCAGAAGGTCCTCGAGCGGGCGGAGACGGAGCGCTTCCGCGGCGTTCGCTTTACGGTCGACATGACCTGGGCGTTCCAGCAGGAGCGGGGCCGCGACGGCGTTCTCGAGTGTGAGGCCCGGGTGGACGCCGCGATCTCCCCGAGTACGATGGCCATCGCGATATGCCAGGTCGACGCGCGTTCCTGTACACCAGAAGAACTCACCGCGCTGAAGGAGAGGCACGAGGTGCTCGTGGGCGCCGATCCCTACTTCGACGACGGAATCCTGAGCATCACGCCGACGTTCCGGCCACGTGGCCTGCGTCTCAGTGGCGAGCTCGACGGCGCGCGGCACGCGGTGTTCGCCGAGTCGCTGCGGAAGGTCATCGATCGTGGTGGTGACGTGCACCTCGACCTCGCCGACCTGCGATTCGTCGACCTGGGTGCGCTCAGCATGATGGCGGGTGTCGCGATGCACGTCGGCGCCCGGGTCGTCCTCGACAACCCGTCCGCTCACCTGGCGGACATCGTCGAGCTCGTAAGCAGCCGGCTGCTGCCATGGCTGGAGATCGGCAATGGTGAGGCCCGATGACGCGACTGATCCACCAGGTCCTGATGTACGACAACGAGAAGGACATCCTGGACATGGTCGTGCCGTTCGTTCAGGAGGGCCTCGGCGCGGGTGAGGCGGTGCTCACGGTCGGGACGGCACCCAATCTCTCCTGCCTGCGTCAGGCCCTGGGCACCGACTCCGACGCCGTCGAGTTCGCCGACTCCGCCTCCTGGTACGTCCAGCCGACGCGCACCATCGCCAACTACAGCTCGTTCATCGCCGAGAACGCCACCGCCCGGATCAGGGTCGTCGCGGAGCCCGGCTGGGCGACCGGGACCGCGGCCGAGATATCCGAGTGGACGAGATACGAGTCCATCATCAACCAGGCGTTCGCCGACATCAGCGCCTCGGTGCTGTGCCTCTACGATCGGCGCACCACCGACCCCGGGCTGCTCGACGGCGCGCTGCGCACCCATCCCCGGCTCATGGAGGGCGCCTGCTCGCGCTGTAATGACGCCTACCTCGACCCGGCGGTCGTCCAGGCGCAGGTGGACCGCGATCCGCTGCCCTCCCCGCCGCCCGGCGCGGTCCGGCTCCCGATCGACGATATGGACCTGAGCCCGCTGCGTTCCTTCATCGGCGGCCACGCCCGCCACCACGGCATGTCCCGGCCCCGGATCAACGACCTGCTGGTCGCGGCGACGGAGGTCGCGACCAACGCCATCCGGCACGGCCGGGCCCCGATCAGCTGCCAGATGTGGCGGGACGACGACGACCTGATCGTCGAGGTGACCGACGCGGGTCACTGGCAGCCGGACCCGGTCCCCGGTTTCGTCCCGCCCGACCCCGCCTCCCTGTCGGGCTTCGGGCTGTGGGGGGTTCGCATGCTGTGCGCACTGGTCCAGCTGCGCACCGGCCCGGACGGGACGACGGTCCGGCTGCACGTCCCCTGCCGCTGACCCCTTGTCGTCGGTCGGCGGTCCCGTGCGTACGGCTCCTCGTCAGCCGAGCGCCGCGACGAAGCGTTCCGCGTCCTCGGCCCCCATGCCCGTCTCCGCCTGGACGAGCGCGACGGCGCCGGCGAAATCACCGGTGTCGCGGATCTGCCGGGCCCGCTCGGCGACGCTACCGGGCCCGCCGGGTACGTACGGACCCGGTTCGGGCAGGGGACCGCTGCGCAGGGCGTCGACGATCTGCTTGGCCTCCTTGAGCCCGAGCCCGGTCGCCTGCCGGACCTCCTTGATCGCCAGAATCGGCTTGTTCTCCCCCAGGAGGACGCGCACCCGGGCCTGCAGCGCGGCCGGCACCGCCATCGGCACGCCCATCGGCGTCATCGGCGCGCTCATCGGCGGCAGGGGCGCACCCATCGGCGGCATGGCTGCACCCATTGGCGGGACGGGTCCGGTCGGCGGCCGGGACGAGCTCGAGTTCCTGGCGACGCCGACGACCACGATGACGAGAACGACGACGAAGACGACACCGGCCAGACCGATCAACATCACCACGGCACCCATGCCTGGATTGTGGCAGATCAGTGATGTGTCGGTCGCGGCGCGTTCGGGAGCCTCGTCGGTGACGCGTTCGGCGTCGGGATGCCCGGGTGCGTGGGGCTCGGGGTCGGCGGAACCGTGACCTTTCGGCGGGCCCCCGGTGGCTTCGTCGCCCGTGGATGGGGAGGCGCCTCGGTTCGCGACGGGGTGGTCGTCGGCGCCGGCGAGGGCGTCGTCGACGGTGAGGGCACGGCCGTCGCGGGAGGAGGAGCCAGCGGCACGCTGCGCCGACCGGGGTGATCGGGCTTGAGGAGTCCCCAGGCGAGCAGGGCGATGCCGGCGACCGCCGCCGCCGCGAGGAGCATCCGCGGCCACGCGGGGACGGTCCTCCTCGGCGTCGCCGAACCTCGGTAACGCTCGATCAGCTCGGCGTCCGGCTGGATGCCCTCGGCCGCGCGCCGGTAATGCTCGCGGAGCAGGGCATCGAGGTCGTCACTCATGAGCCGCTCCTTCCTCCGCCAGTTGCCGCCGCAGCGCCGCCATCGCCCGCGACGTATGACTCTTCACCGTGCCCCGGGAGATGCCGAGCGCCTCCGCGATCTCGTGTTCGCTCAGGTCGCACCAGTAGCGAAGCACCACCACGGCCCGCTGCTTGACGGGCAGCGTCGCGAGGACGTCGTCGAGCGGGGCTCCGCCCGCGTCGTGGTACATCGGACGCGATCCGGTGATCCGCTCGACATCGCCCGTACCGCCGACGAGGAGATCGGGCCGCCTCTTGCGGCGCTTGTGGTGGTCGATGGCGAGGTTGACCAGCACCTTGCGCGCGTACGCCTCCGGCTGATGCCCGCCGCGCAGGATCCGCGCCCAGCGCCGCGCGACCCGCTCGTACGTGGTCTGCAGCAGGTCCTCGGCGAGGTGCCGGTCGTAGACGAGGAACACCGCGGTGCGCAGCAGGCGGCCCGCGGAGGCGGTGACGAACTCGTCGAACGTGAGCTCGTCACCACTCACTCCGCAGGCCTCCTCACGGCTCAGGGTGGACAGTGTCCCACCTATCCCCGGCCCGGTATGGACGGAACGGGCGTCGGGGACGGCCCGCACTCCGGGGGGCTCGTCGGCACCGGCCGCGGCTTCCCGGGAGCCGTGGTCGGTCGCGGCTTCCCGGGAGGCGCAGTCGGCCGTGGCTTCCCGGGAGCCGTCGTGGGCCGCGGCTTACCCGTAGGCGTCGGCGACGGCGGTACGACGGCGACGCAGGTCGGCCGGGGGTGCGGCACCTTCGTCGGGGTGGGTCGCGGCTTCCCGGGCCTGGTCGGCTTCGCGGTCGGCACTCTCGTCGGCGTCGGCACGGGGACCGCCGTCTGCGTCGGCCTGGCGGACGGGAGCCTGGAGGAGTCGGCGACGTTCTTCGTCTTGTGGTCAGAACTCCCGGCGATGGCGGCGCCGCCCGCCCATACGCCCGCGAGCACGGCGACGGCCGCGCCGGCCCCGGCGAGAGTGAATGTCGTCCGGCGACGTCTGCGATCGGTCATTGAAAGATCCCTTCGTTTCCGTACACCCCCCTCAACCCCTCCTCCGGGTCGATCGGTTGTCATGGTCTTTGACGGAGTCGGCGCGACCGGCCAGGCTTGTTGCGATGGAGCCTTCCGACTTCCTCACCCGGCTGCGGGCCGAGAGCGCGCACCTCGCCGCGTTCGCCGCCCACCGCGACCTCGGCGCGCCGGTCCCGACCTGCCCCGGTATGAACGTCGGCGAGATCCTCCGGCACCTGGGCAGCGTGCACCGCGTGGTCCTCGGCTGGGTCCGGGGGCAGCACCGGCCGGAGGTCTGGGAGCGCGAGCCACCGGACGGGGATGTCGTCGGGTGGTTCCGCGCCGGAGCCGCCGAACTGCACGACGAGCTGAGCGGGCACCGCCCCGACGAGCCCTGCGACACCTGGTCGCCGGACGACCACACCGTCGGATTCTGGTGGCGGCGCATGGCGCACGAGATCACCGTGCACCGCGTGGACGTCGAGACGGCGTACGGCCCGATCGGCCCGATCGACGCGGGATTCGCCGCCGACGGCGCCGACGAGGTCCTGTCACTGTTCCTCGTCCATCGCCGGGGCGACGACGAGACGCACGGCCCGGTCCGCACCGTTGGCGTCGCGGCCGGATCGCACGTGTGGCGGGTCACGCTCCGGCCCGCGGCGGCCGAGGTCACCCGGGAGCTCCCCGACGACGCCGACGCGGTCGTGATCGGCGACCCGGTCGCCGTCTACCTGTGGCTGTGGGGGCGCCGTGCCGACGACGCCGTACGCGTGTGCGGCGACCGCCAGTCAGCGGCCGCACTACGCGCCGCCCTCGCCACCGCCACCCGCTGATCCACGGAACCCGTGGACCGCCTGCTCCCCGCGGACCGGCCGGAAGAGAGCACCGGCTGACAGTGGCCGGACATGCGAAGAGCCCGGATGACCGGCCCCTCGGGGCGGTCATCCGGGCTCTGTCGGCGACGGTCAGCGGCCGCCTCAGTGGCGCGCCGGTGGACGGCCGGTCACTTGACCGGGGTCTCCTTGCTGCAGAGGTGGTCGCCGGCCGCCGTGTCCAGGCACTTCTGGACGGAGATCGTCACCTTGCCCACCTGGGTGACCTTCTTCACGGTGTACTTGACCGTGAAGGTGCGGCCCTTCGGGGTGTCGGTGCGGTACTTCGCCGCCTTCTGCGCCTTGCCGGAGAGCTTGACGCGAACGATCACGCTCGCCACCCCGGTGTCGCCGGGGCTGTAGTCCTGGATGTTCCCGGTGATCGTGAAGGTCCTGTCCTTGCGGGCCCAGTGCCCCTTGGTCCGGGCGTCCGCGGGCTTGACCTTCTTCCCCAGGTCCCACGAGTGCGGCAGCTTGGGCTTGGCGGCAATGGTGGCGGCGGACGCCGTCGACGCTCCTGCCCCGATGACGGCGATGGCAGCGGCGACGATCACAGCCGGTTTCCGCATTTGGCGATTCCTTCGTCGAAGATCACGGCCCGAACCCCCGCAGGTCGGCGGGCATGGTGCAGCCGTGAGTGATGGGTTGGATACCCATCGACTATCGCCGCGGCGGCCGACCGAAGGTAGAGGCCCAGGGCTCAACTTCCCGCGGGCCGATTGGGCCCCAGGCCCTACGGTCGCGTACGGATACGGTCCGCGAGGGCCGCGAACGCTTTGCCACGGTGGCTGATGGCGTCCTTCTCCTCCGGCGCCATCTCGGCGGTCGTGCGGGTGTCGCCTTCGGGCACGAAGATCGGGTCGTAGCCGAAGCCGCCCGTGCCGCGCGGCACGGCGATGACGACGCCGTCCAGCCGGCCCTCGACGGTCTCCTCCTCGCCCGAGGGCCACGCGATGGCGGCCACGCAGACGAACCGGGCGCCACGATGCTCGGGCGCCACGTCGGACAGCTGCCCGAGGAGCAGGTCGAGGTTGCCCTGGTCGTCGCCGTGCCCGCCGGACCAGCGGGCGGAGAACACGCCCGGCATGCCGTTCATGGCGTCGACGCACAGGCCGGAGTCGTCGGCGACGGCGGGCAGCCCGGTGTGCGCGGCGATCGCGCGCGCCTTCAACAGCGCGTTTCCGGCGAACGTCAGCTCGGTCTCGGGGACCTCCGGCGCGTCCGGGAACTCCTCGAGCCCGATCACGTCGATGCCGTCCAGGATCCGGCGCAGCTCGGCGATCTTCCCCTGGTTGCGCGTGGCGAGGACGATCTTCATGAGGCGAGGGCCTCCTGCTGGATTCGGGTGAGCTCGGCGCACCCGCCCGCCGCCAGGTCGACGAGCGCGTCGAGCTCGGCGCGGTCGAACGGCTGGCCCTCGGCGGTGCCCTGCACCTCGACGAAGCGGCCGTCGCCCGTGCACACGACGTTCATGTCCGTCTCGGCGGCGACGTCCTCCTCGTAGCACAGGTCGAGCCGCGGCTCGCCGTCGATGACGCCCACGCTGACCGCCGCGACCGAACCGACGAGGGGGCTGGTCTTCAACAGCCTGCGGCCGCGCATCCAGGCCACCGCGTCGGCGAGGGCGACGTACGCGCCGGTGATCGCGGCGGTGCGGGTGCCGCCGTCGGCCTCCAGCACGTCGCAGTCGAGGATGATGGTGTTCTCCCCCAGCGCCTTGTAGTCAACGCAGGCCCGCAGCGACCGGCCGACGAGACGCGAGATCTCGTGCGTGCGACCGCCGATCTTGCCCTTGACCGACTCGCGGTCGTTGCGGGTGTTGGTCGCGCGCGGCAGCATCGCGTACTCCGCCGTCACCCAGCCGAGCCCCGAGTCGCGCCGCCAGCGCGGCACGCTGGTCTGGACGGACGCGGCGCACAGCACGCGCGTGCGGCCGAACTCCACCAGCACGGAACCCTCGGCATGGGTGAGCCAGCCACGGTGGATACGGATGGGACGAAGCTGGTCGGCTGACCGACCGTCGGGGCGAGCCATGAACGTCACCCTATCGAGACCGCCGGGCCGGACAGGTTCAGAGTTCGTAGACGGCGCCCTGGGCGGCCAGCTCGATCGGGCCGCCGTAGCCGCTGGACTTGGCCTCGGCGAGGATGCTCGCTGAATCGTTCCAGGGGACAAGGTGGGTGAGGACGAGCCTCCCCGCGCCCGCCCGGGCGGCGTGCTCCCCCGCCTGACGGGCGCTGAGGTGCAGGTCCGGGGGGAGATCGGGCCGATCGAGGAACGACGCCTCCGCCAGCAGCAGGTCGACCCCGCGGGCCAGCTCGACGAGCTCGTCGCACTCGCCGGTGTCGCCGGAGTAGGCGATCGCCGTGCCGTCGTGCTCGACGCGGAAGCCGTACGCCTCGACGGGGTGGCTCATCGGCGCCGTCGTGATGGTGAACGGCCCGAGCCGGAACGCGCCGGGGCGCAGCGTGTGGAAGTCGAACGCCTGGCGCATCCCCGGGTCCAGGTCGAGGTCGTACGCCCGCGCCATCCGGTCGGCCACGCCCTCCGGCCCGTACACCGGGATCCGCGGCTTGGGACCTCCCGGCGCGTACGTGCGGGCGACCCAGTATCCGCAAAGGTCCAGGCAGTGGTCGGCATGCAGGTGGGACAGCAGGACGGCCTCGACCTCGTACAGCCCGATGTGGCGCTGCAGCGGACCGAGGGCTCCGCTGCCGAGGTCGAGCAGGATCGCGAAGCCGTCGGCTTCTAGGAGATAGCAGGACGCCGGGCTGTCCGGACCGGGGAAGCTCCCTGAACAGCCGATCACCGTGAGCCGCACGGGCCGACCTCCTAACGAGCGGTGGACGGAATGCCGACGATCGCGGATTCGACGAGCCCGATCTCCGGGCCGAGGAAGCGGCGGCCGAGGACGCCGAACGGCGTCGGGTCTCCAGTCGCCAGGAACCGGTGGCCGGGCTCCGGAGAACCCTCCGCGCGGGCCAGGCGACGGTCGTGCAACACCCGGAAGACGTCCTTGGCGGTCTCGTCGGCGCTTGATACGAGGGTTACCCCGTCACCGGCGACGTATGAGATGGCGCCGGTCAGCAGCGGGTAATGCGTGCAGCCGAGGATGAGGGTGTCGCACCCCGCATCGAGAACCGGCCGAAGGTAGCCGCGCGCGACGTCGAGGAGTTCGTCGCTCATGGTGATGCCCCGCTCCACGAACTCTACAAAACGCGGACACGCGACACTTGTCAGTGTCACATGAGGCGCAGCGGCGAACGCGTCCTCGTACGATCTGCTGGTCACCGTCGCAGGAGTCGCCACCAGCCCCACGCGGCCCGTACGGCTGGCGCTGACCGCGGCGCGCACGGCCGGCAGGATCACCTCGACCACCGGGACGTCGTAGCGTTCCCGGGCGTCGCGCAGCACGGCGGAGCTGGCGCTGTTGCAGGCGATCACGAGCATCTTCACGCCCTCGGCCACGAGGTGGTCGAGCACCTCGAGGGCGTAGGCGCGGAGTTCGGCGATCGGCTTCGGGCCGTACGGGAACCGCGCGGTGTCGGCGACGTAGATCAGCGATTCGTTCGGCAACTGGTCGAGGATGGCGCGGGCGACGGTCAGGCCGCCGACTCCGCTGTCGAAGATCCCAATTGGCGCGTCAGACATGATCCCAACAGGCTAAGAGACCTCCGATGCATCGGTGGCCCGATGCGCCGCACATCACACTGTGATTTCCAGTGCTTTAAGAGCGCATCCATTCCGCGCGGGCTCTTAAGAGCGGCCCCGGCCGACGCGGGCGATCTGCCGGCTCTGCGCGACGAGTCGTCCGGTGGAGTCCCAGACCTCGACCTCTTCGTCGAACCATCCGTCGCTGACGAGACGGCCCCGGCCGTGGACGGCCAGCCAGCCCGGTGCGGGGACGGCGCGCATGTGCCAGGTCAGCTCGACGGTCGGCGCCCAGCCGGACGCGCTCATGTTGAGCACCACGGGCGGCAGCGCGTCGACGGCGAGCGCGAGGAGGACGCCGTCGGGGTCGTACGGCTCGCGCAGCCGCAGGTGGGCGCGTATCTCGGGCACACCGCTGGGCCGCCCGTCGAGCCAGCCCATGGTGGCGGGGTCGTAGCGCAGGTCGATCCGCCGGGTGAAGCCGTTGTCGGCGTCGAACGTCACGCACTCCTCGACCGGGGGGATCTTCTCCTGACCGACCGAGTAGTCGGGCTCCGCGTCACCGTCGAGGGTGCCGGTGGTGATGAGCGCCTCGACCCGGTCCTGGCCCTCCTGAGCGAGGATGACGCGGGCCACCGTGGCCGTGCGCCCGGTCTTGCGAGGCTCGACCCGGACCTCGGCGGGCCCCGCCGCCACGGTGCGAAGGAAGCTCGCGCTGGTGGCGATCGGGTGCGGGTGCGCGGACTCGCCGATCGCCGCGCGGGCCAGCACCGCCATGAGGTAGCCGCCGTTGAGCGCACGCTCGAAGCCGTAGTCCCCGTCGAGGTCGACCACGTAGCACCCGTCCGCCACCTGCCGTATCGCCGTGGCCGCAGCGAAGCCGCTCATTCCCCACCTCATCGCCGAGTAGAACCGCATTCGGTCGATACCCTACCGGCCCAGTGGCCAACAACCGCGACAAGAAGCCCATATGGGACGATCGCCACACTGCGTCAGAGGTTGAGGTCGACCTCTTCCTCCTCCAGCAGCCGCAGGTTGATGTCCTGCGCCCACTCCGCCGCGAACCGCTTCACCCGCCGCACCTCGTCCAGCGTCAGCCCGTAGCCCTGGAACTCCTGGTCGTCGAGGAACTCGGCCGCCTCCAACCGTGAGACCAGCCGGTGCAGAGAGAAGTCCCGCTCATGCGAGCGGCAGAGCCACTCGAGTCGCTCGAAGCTGTATTGGCCGGCGAGCGACGCGGCGCGATGAGGTCACGCGCGATCCCTCGGTCGTGAACAGCCCGCATCTTCAGACCGACCGCGTCGTCGAAACCCACGACGGGACAGGAGTCCACCACGATGGGGCTCACTCGGAGCGAGGCCTTCATCAGGTCGACTTCGCAGACCTCTCCGGTCTGCGGGTCGCTGACGAGGAGACGGGCGAATCGGTAATTCCCCGGTTTGGCCTCGACAGCGAAGCCCTTTGCCCGATACCCCGCTACAACCCGAGCGGTCAGCTCGTCGACCGGGAGCGGGTGGTCGGTCGCAAAGTCGATGTCCTTACTCGGCCGGTCGACCAGCCCATGGGCCCGCATCGCGTATCCGCCCGCCAGGAATAACCCGTATGCCTCGCATAGATCGAGCCCTGCCTCGATGATCCGCCGATGAAACGGCGGCATGTTCAGGCCCACGTGGCCGCTTCCCACTTGGCGCGGGCGGCGGCGAAAGCCTCAGGAGAAGCTCCTCGCCTGGCCAGCTCGGGGAAACGGCCCTCCCACGCCTCGACGTAGCCAGCGGCCACCCGCCGATGCAGCAGCGGCCAAGCGTCGATGAGGTGATCCGGATTCAAGAAGGCGGGGTAGTGATCCTGCAGTCCTTGGACGATCACCAGGTTGTAGAGCGCGACCCGCTGGCGGAAGCGTCCCACGTCGTAGCGCGTGTGTCCCGACCAGCACAGGTCCAGAGGGAGATCGACGACACCTTCACGTGGACCGTGCAGGTCGGACAACGACCGTGGGATCCAACGGGGAAGGTGCTCCGTCCAGCTCGCCAACGTCTTGGGCATGGGCCCAGTATGCCAAGGACACGGAACGTACACGGACGCTTACCGAAACTGCTTTCGAGTTCGGTAAGCGCCCGTGATTCGTGTGGTCAGGCCCAGAGCTGGCCTTCGAGGCGCTCTTCGGCCTCCTCCAGGGTGCCGCCGTACGCGCCGGTCGAGAGGTACTTCCAGCCGCCGTCGGCGACGATGAACGCGATGTCGGCGCGTTCGCCCGCCTTGACGGCCTTGTTCGCCATGCCGAGCGCGGCGTGCAGCGCGCACCCGGTGGAGATGCCGGCGAAGATGCCCTCCTGCGCGAGCAGCTCACGCGTGCGCCGCAGGGCGTCCGCCGACGTCACGGAGTAGCGCGTCGTCAGCACCGACTCGTCGTACAGCTCGGGCACGAAGCCCTCGTCGATGTTGCGCAGCCCGTACACCAGCTCGCCGTACCGCGGCTCGGCGGCCACGATCGCCACGCCGGGAACCTGCTCCCGCAGGTAGCGGCCCACGCCCATCAGCGTGCCGGTGGTGCCCAGCCCGGCGACGAAGTGGGTGATCGACGGCAGGTCGTCCAGCAGCTCGGGCCCGGTCGTCTCGTAGTGGGCGCGGGCGTTGGCCTCGTTGCCGTACTGGTAGAGCATCACCCAGTCGGGGTTCTCCTCCGCCAGGCGCTTGGCGACGCGCACGGCCTCGTTGGAGCCGCCGGCCGCCGGGGAGAAGATGATGCGCGCGCCCCACATCTCCAGCAGCTGCCGTCGCTCGGAAGAGGTGTTCTCGGGCATCACGCAGACGATGTCGTAGCCGCGCAGCTTGGCCACCATCGCCAGGGAGATGCCGGTGTTCCCGGAGGTGGGCTCCAGGATCGTCCGGCCCGGGGCGAGCAACCCCTCCTTCTCCGCCTTAGCGATCATCCAGAAGGCGGGGCGGTCCTTGACCGAGCCGGTCGGGTTGCGGTCCTCGAGCTTCGCCCACAACCGCACCTCGGGAGAGGGTGACAGCCGGGGCAACCCGACCAGCGGCGTACGGCCGAGAGAGTCGAGCAGGGAGTCGAAGCGCACGTCAGCCGCCGGCGACGGCGGGCAGCACCGTCACGGTGTCGCCATCGGAGACCTTGGTCTCCAGACCGCCCAGGAAGCGGACGTCCTCGTCGTTCAGGTAGACGTTGACGAACCGCCGCAGGCCCTTCTCGTCGACCAGCCGGGCGCGCAGGCCAGGGTGCCGGGCCTCCAGGTCGGCGAACAGCTCGTCGAGGGTGGCGCCGCCACCTTCGACCGCCTTCGCCCCATCGGTGTAGTTACGCAGGATCGTCGGAATGCGAACTTCGATCGCCATCGCGAGTGTGCTCCTTCGTCGTACGGTCCCGGCATGGCTCAACGCGGCCGGATGCGCGGGGATTCCGGGCTGGGGGAGTCAGCCCTGGCGACAGTCGTAGACGACTTCGGCGCGGCAGTGGCCGAAGAGGAAGTTCTGCACGGGCGTGACGAGCCGAGCCCGGGTCAGGCGCTCCGTCATCGTCGTCACGGGGCTCAGTCTACCGAGTCCGTTTCGTACGACTCGACGACGCGGACCTCCTCCTCATCCACCTTGCCGTCGACGATCCGGTAGGAGCGGAACTCCGTCTCGTCGTCGTGGCGGGTGGACACCAGCACGTAGTGCGCGTTCGGCTCCGAGGCGTAGGAGAGGTCCGTGCGGGAGGGGTAGGCCTCCGTGGCGGTGTGGGAGTGGTAGATCACGACCGGCTCCTCGTCGCGGTCGTCCATCTCCCGCCACACCTTGAACTGCTCCATCGAGTCGAATCGGTAGAAGGTCGGGGAACGCTCGGCGTTCGCCATCGGGATGAACCGGGACGGCCGGTCGGAGCCGACGGCTCCGGCGACGACGCCGCACGCCTCGTCCGGGTGGTCGGCGCGCGCGTGAGCGACGATCTGGTCGACGATGGCCCGTTCGATGGTGAGCATGCGCACAGCGTATCGACGGCCACCGTCGGCCAGATCGTGCAGGCGTACGGGTCAGCGGGGATCGCGCCCCATGTGCAGCCGGACGACCGAGCCGTCGGCCCCGGAGCGGATCTCCACCAGGTCGCACAGCTGCCGGACCGCCCACATGCCGGCGCCCGCGGGCCGGTACGGCGTGGGTGGGAAGTAACCGAGGAACCGGTCGTCGAGGGGCGCGCCGGCGTCCATGACGTCGCAGATCAGCGTGCCGTCCGCGGACCATATCCACACTGATCCGGATCCCCCGCCGCTACGTACGACGTACGCGGCGATCTCGTTGACCGACTGCACCAGGGCGAGGGAACGCTCGCGGGACAGCCCGTGGCGGTCCGCCGCTGCCGCGACGAAGGCCCGCAGCCCGGTCAGGTCCTCGCCCGCGAACCCCCGGCTCATCACCGGCTCGGCGGGCGGGGAGAGCGGGGTCCGGTTGCGTTCGGCGTAGAAGACCGCCGGGTCGGTGAACAGCGTGCTGTGCCGGCTCCCGGTGGCGCCGACGAGCTCGGGGTGGGTACGGCTCACGTCCTCGGCGGCCTCGGGCGGCAGCGAGCGCACGTCGTAGGCGCACAGGAGACGGGTCGGCGTGTCGGCGAACGCCACATTGAGCAGCGACTCCAGCCGGCCCCACTCCCGGATCTCCGGCCGGGTGCGGGCCCGCCATACGGGCTCCGCGACGAGGTACAGCGGGCCCCGCGGCCACCAGTCCTCGCGCGCGTGCGCGAGGTAGGCCGTCAGGGTGCGGGCCGGCGCGCCGAACCAGCGGGACGCGTCGATGAACTCCATCCGGGCGGCCTGGCGGCCGAGCCGGCGGCGTAAGAGCCGGGCACGCTCGCTGATCACGACCGGGCGGCCGCCCTGGGACACGCCCTCACGCAGGAAGGGGAGCGTCACGGCGAGGAACTCGTCCTCATGGCCGTAGAGCAGGGCTCGGTGGACGAGCACATCGACGGAGTCGGTGGCGGTCACACCCGTTCCTCCCTGCTCGGGTCCGGCGGCGACGCCAAAATACCAAGGCGATCGGCGACGAAAGAGAGATAACCGGCCAATCAACCATCATCCACGGACGATGCTTACCAAAGGGCTCGTACAAGGTCCTCTTGGAG
The DNA here is from genome assembly GCF_040655075.1 of Actinoallomurus sp. NPDC050550. Taxonomy (NCBI): domain Bacteria; kingdom Bacillati; phylum Actinomycetota; class Actinomycetes; order Streptosporangiales; family Thermomonosporaceae; genus Actinoallomurus; species Actinoallomurus sp. NPDC050550. The sequence continues at coordinate 51,201 of NZ_JBFAJC010000034.1, forward strand.
ATAGGTGAGCCAGTCGTAGGCGGCGAAGGGCGCGGAGCGCGGATCGTTCCAGTCCAGCGAGCGGTTCCGCTCGAGCGACTCTTCGGTGATCTCCAGGCGGGTTCCCAGGGCGAGGCGCAGATCGTTGAGCGACCGCAGCCACACCTGGGCCTGTTCGGCGTCCAGGAGGATGTCCCCGCCCTCGCCGAGCGTCTTGAGCACCAGCTCGGCGGCCGCCCGCTTGTCGTCGCGCAGGGTCCCCTCGGTGTAGCGCCGGAACTCCGCCGACGCCGCCTGATCATCCTGATAGGCGTCGGGGAACAGCCGGGCCAGCACCGGATCGTCGGAGACGGTGGTGTTCTCCGAGAAGCTGAGGTTGGGCAGGCCGTCGTCCCGCATGCCGGGTGAGGGACCGCCGAGCAGATCGAGTAGCTGGGCGACCAGCGCGTGGACGACGGAGGCCTCCTCCCGCGTCATCCTCAGCCGTACGTCACCGCCGTGGACCCGCGTGAACCAGGTGTTCATAACTCAGACATCCTGCCGGACCGTGGCCCACAAGCCGTAGGAGTGCAGGATCTCGCAGTCCCGCTCCATCTCCTCGCGCGTGCCGCTCGAGACGACGGCACGGCCCTTGTGATGCACATCGAGCATCAGTTTCTCGGCTTTCTTCTTCGAATAGCCGAACACGCTCTGGAACACGTACGTCACATACGACATCAGGTTGATGGGGTCATTCCAGACGATCGACACCCACGGACGGTCCGGACGTACGTCTTCGGCGGCGTCCGGCCGATCAAGCTCGACGGGAGCCGTTGTCACCTCAGTGCCTCCTTCCGGGGTGCTGCCCGCACATGGTCTACACACCACACCGTAATCTGCCCCTCGTGGATCATTCGACGGCGCTGTTGACCGATCGCTACGAACTCACCATGCTCCAGGGTGCCCTGACCGCCGGCACCGCGAACCGCCGAGCGATCTTCGAGGTCTTCGCCCGGCAGCTGCCGAACGGCCGCCGCTACGGCGTCGTCGCCGGGACGGGACGGCTGCTCGAGGCACTGGAGTCGTACCGGTTCAGCGGACCCGAGCTGGAGTACCTCACCTCCCAGAACATCGTCGACGAGCCGACCGCCGCGTGGCTGGAGTCGTACCGGTTCTCCGGGAACATCTGGGGCTACGCGGAGGGTGACTGCTACTTCCCCGGCTCGCCGATCCTCGTCGTCGAGGGCAGCTTCGCCGAAGCGGTGATCCTCGAGACGCTCTCGCTGTCGATCCTCAACCATGACTGTGCGATCGCCTCCGCTGCCTCCCGAATGGTACGCGCCGCCGCCGACCGCCCGATCATCGAAATGGGATCTCGGCGCACGCACGAGATGGCCGGCGTGGCCGCCGCTCGCGCAGCCTACCTCGCCGGCTTTCGATCCACATCGAATCTCGAAGCAGGGCGCACTTACGGCGTTCCCACCGCCGGCACCAGCGCGCACGCCTTCACTCTGCTGCACGACAGCGAACGCCATGCCTTCCAGGCGCAACTCGACGCGCTCGGCGCCGGGACGACCCTGCTCGTCGACACCTACGACGTCCCACGAGCGGTCGCGGTCGCCGTCGAGCTCGCCGGACCGGAGCTCGGCGCCGTCCGCATCGACAGCGGCGACCTGAAGGAGATGGCCCGAGAGGTCCGCGAGCAGCTCGACGACCTCGGCGCGCCCAAGACCCGGATCATCGTCACGGGCGACCTCGACGAGTACTCGATCGCCGCCCTCGCCGCCTCCCCCGTCAACGGGTACGGCGTCGGCACATCGCTGGTCACCGGCTCCGGCGCGCCGACCGCGTCGCTCGTCTACAAGCTGGTCGCCCGGGCCCAGACGGACGACGGGCCGCTGCGCCCGGTGGCCAAGGCCTCGGTCGGCAAGCCCAGCAAGGGCGGGCGCAAGTGGGCGGTCCGCCACCGCGACGAGAAGGGCAGAGCCTGCGCCGAGGTCGTCGCGACGAGCGAGCCGACCCCGGGCCCGTACGACCGGCCGCTGCTGACGCCCCTCGTCGTCGACGGCGAGATCGTCGCCCGCGAGCCCCTGTCCGAGGCACGGGACCGCCACGAACGCGCCCTGTCGGAGCTCCCCCCGTCAGCGTTCCAGCTGTCCCGCGGCGAGGTCGCCATCCCGACAACCTTCGTCAACGGCTCCTGACGAGGCCCCACCCCAGCGGAAACAGCTTTGATCCCCGGTGCTTGCTGCGCGTCCATACGCAGCAAGTACCGGGGATCAGCCGACACCGTTCGGCGTCAGGGCTCCTGCGGCACGGGCGAGTCGAGCCAGATGAGTCGTACGTCGGCGCGCCGGGCGACCAGCCGCCGCGCACGGTCCGCGGTCTCGGCACGGATGAGCCTCTGACAGGAGCCGCCGGTCGGGACATAGGCGATGGCCTCATTGCCGAAGTCCAGGCCCCACCCCACCACGGCGCCGTCGTCCTGCTGGATATCCAGCAGTCCCAGAGCGAACCGACGCGGTGCCGTCTCGACCGAAAGCTCGACGAGCTCGGCGAGCAGACGCTGCTCGCCCCACTCCTGAGACCCGTCTCTCGTTACCTCGTGCATGATGACCCCGTTTCCGCGACGCCTGCGATTCCTCAATCCGCAGCGTTTCTCGTGTTGCTGAAACAGTGACAGCACAGAGTTATGATCGCAACACTTTCAGCGACAATCGCCTGAGTGCGCGGCACCAGCACCTCTAAGGTCGACGAGAAGGATCAGCGGAGGAGGCAGACGATGCCGAAACGGCCAGCGACCGTACGGGCTCGAGGTCTCGGTACCGAGCTTCGGGAGTTGCGGGAGAAGAGCCACTTAACAACCCGCGAGGTCGCCAGGAGGCTCGGCTGGTCGGCAAGCACGGTCAGCCGCACGGAGACCGGTCAGCGCAACGTCAGCAGTGAGGACGTTGCCGCACTACTCGCGCTGTACGGCGTGACCGGCGAGGAACGCGACCGACTCCTGACACTGGCCCGCGAGGCTGACCAGCCTGGATGGTGGGAGACCCGACACCCGGGTCTCCCCAGTCAACTCACCGCTTTGATCGGCTTCGAGTCCCAGGCCGCGCAGATCACCGACGTGGCCCTCGTCGTACTCCCTGGACTGTTGCAGACCGCCGATTATGCCCGCGCAGTGATCAACGCAGCGGGCATCCCGCCGATGCAGGCTGAGACGAGAGTTGCCACCCGGCTCGGTCGACAGGCAGCACTTAGCCGCCCGAAGCCGCCTCAATACCGTGCGATCCTGGACGAGGCGGTCCTACGTCGCCCGATCGGTGGCCGAACGACCATGGCGGCACAGCTCCGCCATGTACTAACGATCACCGAACGACCCAACGTCGAGGTCATGGTCGTTCCCTATGATCAAGGCGCGCACCCAGGGCTCGCAGGGTCCTTCGTGCTTCTGACCTTCCCGAAGGCACCAGCGATCGTGCATCTTGAACACAAACGTTCTTCCTTGTTCCTCGACCAACCCGGGGATGTCACAGCATTCATCAAGGCCGCAGACTTGCTCCAAGACGTCGCGTTTGATCCCATTCGTTCAGCTGAGTTCATCGCCTCCGTAGCCAACGAGTACGAAAGCTGAGGGACGGCATGGATGTCTCTGGCGTGGCATGGCGCAAGTCCGTTCACAGTGCCGAGGAGACCAACTGCGTTGAAATCGCAGTGATCCGACACACTGGGATTAGCGAGGACCTGATCCCTGGCGACTACTGCGCATAGGCAGCAGCGACTGCCAGGGATCATCTGGGAGGCCACGCACCGCTGATGGGTTCGTCAGGCCGGGACGGGGACCGGGTGCGAACGGCGGCAGGGCTGGAAGCGGGCCAGGTACGCCAGGGTCGGGCCGCGCCGTGTCTCCAGGTGGAGGCCTGTTGCGTCGGCGAGGCGGTGGAGCCGGCCGAACGGGATCCAGTGGCGGTCGAAGAACTCCCCCACCACGAGCCGTCCCGTCGGCGCGAGCACCCGAGCGGCCTCCTGAAGGACCCGCTCCGGCTCCGGGATCTCGCCCAGCGCGGTGACGAGGTAGACCGCGTCGAAGGTCTCCTCGCCGAACGGCAGCGTCCGGGCGTCGGACTCGGTCGCGGCGATGTTCGTCATGCCGCGCTCCTCGGCGCGGCGGGTCACGTGGTCGAGCATCTCCGGCTGGATGTCGACGACGTCCAGCCGCCCCGCCGGGCGGAGCTGCGGCGCCACGTGCAGTGACTGCAGGCCGGTGCCGGGGCCGATCTCGAGGACCCGTTCGCCGGGGCGCGGGCGGAGCACCTCGTCGAGACCGGCGCAGGTCAGGTACGGCAGCGGGATGTCGAGCAGGCCCCGCTGGGCGTACGGATAGGGCGCCCTGTCGCCGAACCACCACGCTGCCGCCGCGGCGCCGCCGGCGGCGGCCAGTCCCCAGCGGGTACGGCGAGCGGTCAGTACGGTCATGTCTGCTCCAGTGAGTCGTAGGGGTGGGAACCCGAAGCGTCAGGCGCTCCGGGGAAGGGTCGGCGCGGGATCGAGGCGTGGGTACGTCCTGATGGCCAGGACGGCGCATGTGATCGCCAGGGGCAGTTCGGGGAAGACGGCCATCGCCGCAGCCGTGGCCCGGTCGCCGCCCGGTGTGGCCGTGACCACGTCGAACCAGGCGTCCACGACCGGCAGCGGAGCGGTCGCCGCCGCCACCAGGCAGCCGCGAGGGTCACGTCGCTGGAGAAACACGCCCGTGGTGATCAGGCCGAGTGCCTCCAGGCCGTCGAACCCCGCCCATGCGGTCGACCAGTGCGCGGCGACCGCTGTGGCCGGGAGCCCGAACGCGAGCACGAACAGCCACGGGATCAGTGCCAGTCCGGCCCCGATCAGTACGACCGCCGGCAGGCGCGGCCCGTCCCGCCGCCGGTTCGGCGGACAGGCACGGGAGGCGAGGAAAGCAAGGGAACACGAGAGGTCACGAAGTCGGTCTCCTTTGTCGTGCCGTGCCTTCTTGCATCGGCGCCGGGCCGCGACGCCCGGTACGAACCTGTACTGTCCGCCGAACCTTGCGAGTTCCGGATTCAGGCCGCGAGAGGGGATCCGGCTCTCAACACCTTCTTCGTGGCTCGCCGGGATCCTCTTCGCGCGGCGAGCGGCCGGACCGGAGCGGAACCAGAGGAGTCCCGCCCATCGCGGCGACCTCGGTGGACTTCCCACACTCAACGGGAGAGCCGATTGCGTTACTTGGGCAGGTCGTTGGTCCAAGCGGTGGTGATCCGCGCGCCACCGCCGTCGGGGAACGTCTCCTCTCCGCTGCCGAGGGCGAGGAAGTTCGTCTCACGGACCTCGGCCGTCACCGGATCGACGACCATCGTGGGCGGATCGTCGTGGGTCTCGCCCTTCGCCGCCTGGGCCTTGGCCTGCAGGGCCCGGTCCTTCGCCCACTGAGCCTCCTGCTTCCGTTCCGCGGCGGTCGAGGGGGACGGCCGGGCCGGCTCTGGCACTTCGGGCGGCGTGAACTGAACCACCAGGCCGCCGTTCCGCCGGCCGGTCACCTTGACGTGCGGGTACGACGCAAGGGCGCGGAAGGCGGCGGCGCGGACCTTCGGCGGGGCCGGAAGCGTGCTGATCAACGTGAGCAGCGATTCGAACACCTGCAGTTTCTGCCGCTCGCCGGTGAGGGGGCCCGCGCCGGTCATCCTGCCGCTGTGCTCCGCAGAGTCCGCCAGCCACGCCTTCAACCGGTCCGGGTCGGTCGGCAGCTTCTGGATCTGCTGGAAGCTCACATAGTCAGTGCCCAGGTCGAACGGCCGGTCCTTCGGCCAGCCCCGGAGGATGCCCTCGTGGTACACCTCGCCCTCGGTCTTGTCGTCCCTGCGCCACACCTGGCCGTCGCGGCGGGTCCACTCCTCCGAGACGCCCGGCTTGCCGTTCGCGCCATCCTTCTCCTCCAGCCGGAGGTACCAGTAGGTGCCAATCGCCGCCGGCGCCTTCTCAGCGCTGGTGGCGGCGGTGAGGAGGACCTGTCGCGCGGACAGCGGGGCCGTCGATGGCGGGCTGTTGGGCGTGGCGGTGGGTGCCGTCCCGGTCGAGGTGACCAGGATCGCCGTCGCGGCCGTCGCGGCGGTGAGGCCCAGACCGCCGGCCAGCCAGGCGATCCTGCGCTTGCGGGCCGGGCCGCCGCGCATCGTGTTCTGCAGCCGGTGTCGGCTGCGGTCGGCGGCCTCCCGGGACGGCTCCGGGGTCTTGAGCGCCGTCGCGAGCATCGTCAGTTCATCCATTGATTGCCTCCTTGAGCTTCTTGCGGGCGCGGTTGAGCCGGGAGCCGACCGTTCCGGTGGAGATCCCGAGCGCCTGGGCCACCTCGTCGTAGCTGAGCTCGCTCAGGGCGACGAGCAGGACGACGTCGCGCTCGCCCTGCGACAGCCGGGACAGGGCCCTGACCAGTTGCGGCTGCATGCGGGCGGCGGTCACCGACGCGACGACGCGGTTCTCGTGGCTGTCGGCCGCCGGCTCGGCCCCCGACCTGGAGAGGGCCTTGTAGTGCCGTGCCTCCTTGCGCCGGTGCCGGGCCACGAGGTTGGTGGCGATGCCGAACAGCCAGGGACGCAGCTCGCCGCGCCGTGGATCGAACCGGTGACGATCACGGAACGCCACGCAGAACGTCTCCGCGGCGATGTCCTCCGCCGTCTGCGCGTCCAGCCGCCCGGCCGCGTACCGGTAGATGTCGCGGAAGAACCGATCGTGGACGGCGGTGAACCGGTCCGGATCCCGGCGGAACCCGTCGGCGAGGTCGGCGTCGCTCTCTTGCTCGCCCACGTCGGCGGTCATTTCGCTGCCTCCGTCATACGGTGCCTCCAGGTGAGGGGATCAACGTCACCCATGCTTCGCCGGACGCGGAGATCGTCTTCCACGCCTTTCACGCCGGAGTCCTGTTCGAAATCTCGGAGATCGCTCGCTGATGTTTCCGGCCCTGGCGGGGTAGCTTCCTGTCGTTGGAGATCTGGCGGGGAGGCTGCCGTGAGCACAGCGTTGATCATCATTGATGTGCAGAACGACTTCTGCGAGGGCGGGTCACTGCCCGTGAACGGTGGGGCCGCCGTGGCCACGGCGATCTCCACGTACGTACAGGACAACCGCCGGGCGTACGACCATGTCGTGGCGACCCGGGACTTCCATCTGGAACCGGGCGACCACTTCTCCGACGAGCCGGATTTCGCGAGTACCTGGCCGGCGCACTGCGTGATCGGGACTCCGGGGGCCGACTTCCACCCGAACCTCGAGCTGGCGCCGATCGAGACGGTGTTCAGCAAGGGCGAGCGCGAGGCCGCCTACAGCGGGTTCCAGGGCGCCGCCGACGACGGCACGCCGCTGGCCGAGTGGCTGCGCAAGCACGAGGTCGACTCGGTGGACATCGTCGGCATCGCCACCGACCACTGTGTGCGCGCCACCGCCGTCGACGCCGTACGGTCCGGGTTCACCACCCGGGTGCTGCTGGGCATGACGGCCGGCGTGGCGGAGCAGACCACAGAGCGGGCGCTGGAGGAGATGGGCGCCGCGGGCGTCCAGCTGTCCGGGTAGCCGATCGTCCGGGGCTGACCGCTCCTCGGGGCCCGTACGCGCGCGTGTCCTGATCTGTCGGTACGTTGCGAGGTATGCAGAACCCGATAGTCCTCGTCATGGGCGTCTCCGGCAGCGGGAAGACGACGATCGGCGCGATGCTGGCCGGCCGGCTCGGCTGGAAGTACGCCGAGGCCGACGACTTCCACCCGCCCGCGAACGTCGAGAAGATGCACAACGGCATCCCCTTGACGGACGAGGACCGCTGGCCGTGGCTGCGGGCCATCGGCGCGTGGATGCAGGAGCAGACCGACCCCGCCGTGGTGACCTGCTCGGCGCTGAAGCGCAAGTATCGGGAGCTGCTACGCGAGGACCGCCCGGATCTCCACCTCGTCTACCTGGACGGCAGCAAGGAGCTGATCTCCGCGCGCCTCGCCGCGCGGCACGGGCACTTCTTCCCCAAGCAGCTGCTGGACACCCAGTTCGCCGACCTCGAACCACCCCAGGCGGACGAGGACGCGCTGACCGTCTCGATCGACCAGCCGATCGAGAAGATCGTCGAGGAGATCCACGAACGGCTCGGCCTCGCCCGTTGAGCCCCGGCCCGCCCGCGCCGCCTCGGCCTCGCCCGGTCGGCCGAGGCTGCCGCCCGCGGTGACCGCACCCACGAGGCCGCGGGCGGCGCAGGGTGCGGACCCGGTGGTGCGGGTCAGTCGCGGACGCGTGGTGTCGGGCGGGCGGCCCACTCCCGGATCTTGGCGATGCGCTTGCGGACGTCCTCGCTGCTGGCCTGCGCACTGGGCGGCCCGCCGCAGACCTTGCGGAGCTCGGCGTGGATCACCCCGTGCGGCTGGCCGGTGCGGTGGTGCCAGGCGCCGACGAGGTTGTTGAGCTCCTTGCGGAGCGCGTGGAGGTCCTCGGCGGCGGTGTGATCCTCGGCCGTCGGCCCCTCGCCCTTGGTCTTCCGCTGGGCGGCGAGCTGCTCGGCCTGCCGCTGCTTCAGCAGCTTGGCGACCTGGTCCGGGTCCAGCAGGCCGGGGATGCCGAGGAAGTCCTCCTCCTCGGGCGATCCGGGCGCGGCGGTCATGCCGAACTCGCCGCCGTCGAACACCACCCGGTCGAACGTCGCCGACGCCTCGACCGTCTCGAACGGCAACTCCTCGCCGACGTCGGGGTTGTCGCGCTGCCGGTTGGCCTCGGCGATCAGGTCGTCGTCGAGGCCGTCCTCGCGGACCGGCCGGTCGAGGACATGGTCGCGCTCGGTCTCCATCTCGGCCGCGTGCCCCATCAGCGTGGGCACGGACGGCAGGAACACCGACGCCGTCTCGCCGCGCTTACGGTTTCGGACGAAACGACCGATCGCCTGGGCGAAGAACAGCGGCGTCGAGGTCGAGGTGGCGTAGACGCCTACGCAGAGGCGCGGGATGTCGACGCCCTCGGACACCATCCGCACCGCGACCATCCAGCGGTCCTCCGACCCGGCGAACTGCTTGATCTTCTTGCTCGCCGTCGGGTCGTCGGACAGGACGACGGTCGCCTTGGTGTTGGTGATCTCGCGGATCATCTTGGCGTACGCCCGCGCGGTCTCGTGGTCAGACGCGATGATCAGGCCGCCGGCGTCGGGGACCCCTCGGCGCACCTCGGTGAGCCGCCGGTCGGCGGCGGCGATCACCTGCTTGATCCAGTCGCCCTTCGGGTCGAGCGCGGCGCGCCACGCCTGGGCGGTCTGGTCCTGGGTGAGCGGGTCGCTCAGGCTGGCGGTGATCTCGTCTCCGGCGCGCGTGCGCCAGCGCATGTCGCCGGCGTACGCCAGGAAGATCACCGGGCGGACGACCCCGTCGGCGAGCGCCGGGCCGTAGCCGTAGGTGTAGTCGGCGCGGCTGCGGCGGACGCCGTCCGGGCCCTCCTCGTACAGCACGAAGGGGATCGGGTTGATGTCGGTGCGGAACGGCGTGCCGCTGAGCGACAGCCGCCGGGCGGCCGGCTCGAACGCCTCCCGGATCGCGTCGCCCCACGAGCGGCCGTCGCCCGCGTGGTGGACCTCGTCGAGGATGACGAGGGTCTTCTGCGTCTCGGTGCGGTTGCGGTGCAGCGCGGGATGGGCGGCGACCTGGGCGTACGTCACCGCGACGCCCTGGAAGTCCTTGGCCGTACGACCCTGGGAGTTCTTGAACTCCGGATCGAGCTTGATGCCGACGCGGGCCGCCGAATCGGCCCACTGCCGTTTCAGGTGCTCGGTCGGGCAGACGACGGTGATGCGGGCGATGGCCTTGCGGTGCAGAAGCTCGACCGCGAGGCGCAGCGCGAACGTCGTCTTACCGGCGCCGGGCGTGGCGACGGCGAGGAAGTCGCGCGGACCGGTGCGGAAGTATTCCTCCAGGGCGCCCTGCTGCCAGGCACGCAGCGCTGTCGCGGTGCCCCAGGGTGCCCGGTCGGGCAGCGCGGGTGGGGTGTCTGATGCGGCGAACGTGCTCACGGTGAAAAGAGGCTACCGCGCCCCACTGACAGGACGGGCCCCGCGTCGAGTGATGTCCGAGACGCTTGGAACCCTCGTTACCCCTGTCGCACCGCGCCGTCACCGGTACGTCGCCTGGCGGGCCGACGAGGCGGGAACGCCGATCCGGTACAAGGCCAGCATCGCGCGGATCCGTCGGCCCTGGCCGGGTGTGAACTCCCACATGCAGCTGTCGAAGGCGTAGTCCATGATGTTGTGCACCGGGTCGGTGCCGGGCCCCGGGCAGGTCTTCTTGGACACCGGGCAGCCGATGGTGGGCAGCGCCTCGTACGGCGTGTCGTCGACGCCGTCGCCCGGCGGCTGGCAGCCGTTCTCGAACGTGTGGAACAGTCCGAGCCAGTGACCGATCTCATGGGCCGCGGTGAGCCCGCGGTTGAAGTGCGGGAAGGTCCCGCCGGGAAGGCTCCGGTAGTCGACCACGACGCCGCCGAGGCCTGGGCGGCCCCGGGCCCACTGCGGGAACGTCGAGAACCCGAGCATGTCGAAGCCGACCGCGGCGGTGTAGAGGTTCAGCGTGCCGGGCCCGCCCCGCGCGAGCGCCGCCTCGATCGGTATTCGGTAGTCGTGCGGCCGCTGGAACCACTGGACGTTGGTCGTCTCGTCCGCTCCGTCGAGCCGGAAGGACACCCCCGTGTCGGCGGCCTGAACCCTCCTGGCGGTGGACCGCGCCGCACCCGCCAGCCGCCCGCCGTATGCGGCGTTGAGGACGGCCACCTGCTGCTCCACGGCGGCGCGGGACAGCCGGCCGTTCTGGCCGTCGGTGAGCACGTGAAACCACAGTGGCACCACGATCCGCGGCGGAATCCGGTGAGCGGCCGCCAGCGCGTGCTCGTCGGTGCTGCCGTACCGCGCGCGGAGCCTGGCGGCGAAGTCGCGCAGCATCGCCCCGATCTGGTCCGGGGTCAGCGTGTCGCCGTCCGCGGGCCGCTCCGACCGGGCCACCGTCGTACGGCGGGCGCACGAGGGCGCCGTACCGTACGCCGGCCGGCCGCCGGTGCTCCCGGGCACCGCTGCGCACGACGCCAGGACGACGCCGAAGAGCCCGCTCAGACCTCTCCGTCTCAACATGATCCCCCCGAGACGGAGAGGCTAGCCGTCACGCCGTCGGGCGACGCCCGACGCGCGGGTCCTTCACGCCGATTTGACGATCACTCCTGGCCGTCGCCGGCGGCCATCGATTCGTAGATCTCCTTGCACTCCGGACACACCGGGTATTTCTTCGGATCGCGGTTGGGCACCCAGACCTTGCCGCAGAGCGCGATCACGGGAGTGCCACTGACGGCACTCTCCATGATCTTGTCCTTCTGCACGTAGTGCGCGAACCGCTCGTGATCACCATCGCCGTGGGAGAGATCAGGCCTGGTGTCACTCTCAGGAAGGATCTTCGTACTCACGAGCTCAGTTTAGTGACGGATCCTCGGGAAACGTCGCCACGAAGGCGAGTTCGCCGCCTTGGCGGCGCAGAACGGCGGGCCACAGCCCGTCCGGGTCCTCGGCGAAGACGTCTCCGGACTCCGCCGGAAGGACGTACCAGGCACCCTCCTCGATCTCTGACCGAAGCTGGCCGGTCCCCCAGCCGGCGTATCCGGCGAAGACCCGGAACCGGATGACCTCCGGCGCGAGGATCTCCGGCGGCACGTCCAAATCGACGAGGCCGACTCTGGCCACCGCCGGGCTGCCGTTCAGCGCCCTCCAGCCGAGCGGCTCGTCGGTGCCCGGCACGTGCGCCAGGGCGAGCGCGCTGTCGAGCGCCACCGGCCCGCCCTGGAACACCACCGAAGGCCCGGTGACCAGCTCCGACCAGGGCGGCAGGACCTGATCGACCGGCACCTCGGTCGGCCGGTTGAGCACGACACCGAGCGTGCCGCCCTCCTGCTCGTGCTCCACGATCAGCACCACGCTGCGCCGGAAGTTCGGGTCGACCAGCTGCGGCGTCGCTACGAGCAGCCGGCCGGTGGAAATGCCGTCGTCCATGCCTTCATCATGCTTTGCTCGAGGGCGGAGGGAACACAGGACGGTCGGGTCGGTCGGTTACGCGCGCGAGGAGCGTGGGTAATCGGCAGAATACCGGCGTAGATCATCACCCCCCCGGAGGATGCGATGCCGCTGTCCAGGGTCGCGATAGCGGCCGTGTTCTTCATCGTCGGGGCGCTGATCGTCTTCCCGATGGTCGCGAACTCGTCGTCGTCATCGCATGCGGCCGGCACCCCATCGCCCAGCGTCAGCGTCTCCGCCAGCACGACGCCGCGTCCGACCAAGAGCTCCCGGCCGAAGCACAAGGCCTCCCCCTCGCACACGTCCACCCGGCACTCGACCACGGAGCCGATGCCGACCGTCAGCACGTCGGCGCCGCTCAAGGTGCAGATCGGCAAGGTCCGGTGCCCCGGCCGTACGGTCCTGGTGTCGGTCGTCAACAGCAGCGCGCAGGCCCAGGACTACGCCATCCTGACCGACGGATCGATCTCCGTGGCGGATCGCATCCCGGCGGGGGCGACCCGCAGGTCGAGCGTCAACGTCAAAGAGGACCACACGACGACCGTCGCCGTGACCTGGCGCAACCTGCCGGTCGACAGCGTCGACCGGCACGCGAACTGCGTCCACAAGACCTCGGATCAGACCCTGCCCCACACCGGCCCCGACAGCGGGATGATCGTCGCCCGGGTCGCGACCGGCATCGCCGCCATGCTCACCGGCATCATCATCTTCTGGTACGGCCGCCAGTGGCCACGCCGCCGCGGCAAGATGTTCGACGACACCCACTGACCACCGCGTGAGCGGGCGCGCGTCATCTGGACTGAGGAGCGCCGGGAGCGAAGCGACCGGAGTGACGAGGGAAGACGGCGCGTTGGGCGCCCGCTCACCGCGCTCGCGGAGCGAGCGCCATCTAACGCGCCGCGGTGGCGGCCTTCTGGACGGCGGCGGCGACGGCGTGGGCGACGTCCGGGTGGAAGACGCTCGGCACGATGTAGTTCGGGCCGAGTTCCCCGTCGGTGACCACGTCGGCCAGCGCCTGGGCGGCCGCGTGCAGCATCTCCAGCGTGACCGTACGGCTCTGCGCGTCCAGCAGCCCGCGGAAGACGCCGGGGAAGGCGAGCACGTTGTTGATCTGGTTGGGGTAGTCGCTGCGGCCGGTGGCGACCACGGCGGCGTGCTCGCGCGCGGCGGCCGGGTCGACCTCCGGGTCGGGGTTGGCCAGCGCGAAGACCACGGCGCCGTCGTTCATCGTGGCGATGTCGTCGCCGTTGAGGATGCCGGGGGCGGACACGCCGATGAAGACGTCGGCGCCGCGGACCGCTCCGCGTAGGTCGCCGTCGTAGCCCTCGGGGTTGGTGTTCTCGGCGACCCAGCGCAGGGAGTCGTCGAGGTCGTCGCGGCCGGAGTGCACCGCGCCGTACATGTCGCAGACCACGACGTGCTTGGCGCCGGCGTGCAGGAGCAGCCTGAGGACGGCGTTGCCGGCCGCGCCGGCGCCGGCCATGGCGATGCGCACGTCGGCGAGGTCCTTGCCGACGACGCGCAGGGCGTTGGTCAGCGCGGACAGCACGACGATCGCGGTGCCGTGCTGGTCGTCGTGGAAGACGGGGATGTCCAGCAGGTCGCGGAGCCGCCGCTCGACCTCGAAGCAGCGCGGCGCGGAGATGTCCTCGAGGTTGATGCCACCGAACGCCGGAGCGAGGATCTGGACGGTACGGACGATCTCGTCGGTGTCCTGGGTGTCGAGGCAGATCGGCCAGGCGTCGATGCCGGCGAACCGCTTGAACAGCGCCGCCTTGCCCTCCATGACCGGCAGCGCCGCCTCCGGCCCGATGTTGCCGAGGCCGAGCACCGCGGACCCGTCGGTGATCACCGCGACGCTGTTGCGCTTGACGGTCAGCCGACGGACGTCCTCCGGGTTGCGGGCGATGGCCAGCGACACCCGCGCGACGCCAGGGGTGTAGGCCATCGACAGCTCGTCACGGTTGCGCAGCGGCACCTTCGACTGCATCTCGATCTTCCCGCCGAGGTGCATGAGGAAGGTGCGGTCGCTCACCTTGTGGATCGTGACGCCGTCGAGCTGCTCGAGGGCGTCGACGATCTCCTGGGCGTGCTCGGTGTCGCGGGTGGCGCAGGTGACGTCGATGCGGAGCCGGTCGTGGGCGGCCGGGGTCAGGTCGAGCGCCGTGACGATGCCGCCGGCGCCCTCCACCGCTCCGGTGAGCTGGCTCACGGCCTTGCCCCCCGCGGGGACCTCGAGGCGGACGGTGATCGAATATGACACGCTCGGCACGGTGGCCACGTCAACTGCTCCTTTGTGAGGCGAGACTCCGCACGCCAATGGTGTCATCCCTGCGTGCGGAGGTGATGGTGAGGTCAGCTGATCGCGTGTGCAGCCGTCACCACGATGTCGGCGCAGGCCGCCGCGGCCAGCCGCGTACTGTCGATGACCAGATGATAAAGCCCGGGATCCGCCGGGTCTGCCCGGTAGAAGTGTTTGACGTACGCGGTGCGCGCCCGGTCGTTGTCGTCCAGGAGGCGCTCGGCCTCCTCGGCGGAGACCTCCAGGGACTCCTCGATGCGGGCGATCCGCCGTTCGCGGGGGCCGTCGAGCCGGACGTGCAGCGTCGCGGGGTGCCCGGCGAGCACGATCTGCGCGGCGCGGCCGAGGATCACCGCTCCCTCGCCTCGGTCGGCGACCTCCTCGATCACCTGCTCGGTGCGGGTGACGAACTCCTCTTCGGGGACGACGCCGCGCTGCGGCAGGTAGACGTCCATGCCGCCGAGCGTGACGTTCGGCAGGCGTGCGGCGTTGGCCAGGATGCGGCCGAGACCGTGCTCGGCGCGGTCGTCGTGGACGAGCGCCTCTTCCAGCGAGCAGCCGATGTCGGCGGCCACGGTGTAGGGGATGGCCCGGTCGACGAACGGCACGCCGAGGCGCTCTGCGACGGCGGGACCGATGACGCTGCCACCGGCCCCGAACGCCGCGGAGATCGTGACGACTACGGCCATCACACGCTCATTTCACGACCCTAGAAGAGCGCCGAGGCGAGCTTTCGCCGGGCGTGGCCCACGCGCGGGTCGTCCGGCGGAAACACCTCGAACAGCGCGACCAGGTGCTTGCGGGCGGTATCCCGCTCGTCCCCGGAGGTGCGGCGCACGGTGCCGATGAGCCGGTCGAAGGCCTCCTCGACCCGTCCTTCGACCAGCTCCAGGTCCGCCGCCTTGGCCTGGGCGGCCGCGTCCCCGGGGCGCTCGGCCGCGTCCTTGCGCACGGTGGCCGGGTCGTAGGACTGCGTACGGCGCTGGAGCTCGACGAGGGCCAGGCCGCTCTTGGCGAACGGGTCGTTCGGGCTGGTCTCCAGGATCCGGCCGAAAGCCGCGCCGGCCGCGTCGAGGTCGCCCCGCTGGAGAGCGGCCTCCGCCTCGATCTCCAGCGGATCGGCGGCCGGCTGCTCGGCGGCCTCGGGCCCGGCGCCCTCGGGCAGCAGGCCCTGCTGGCGGAGCGCCTCGAACAGCTGGTCCAGCACCTGGCGCACCTGCGACTCGGGTGCGGCGCCGTTGAGGACGGGCAGCATCTGGCCCGCGACCACGGCCGCCACGAACGGGATGCCCTGGACGCCCATCCGGGAGAGCTGCTGGGCCAGGGCGGGGTTCGCGTCGATGTCGACCTTGGCGAGCACCCAGCTGCCGGCCGCCTCGCCCGCGAGCTTCTCCAGGATGGGGCCGAGCTGCTTGCACGGCTCGCACCAGTCGGCCCAGAAGTCGATGAGCACCGGGACGCTGCGCGACCGCTCGACGACCTCGGTGTTGAACGTCGCGTCGGTAACGTCGATGACGTGAGGAGAGCCTCCCGAGTCCCCCGAGGAACCCGAGGCGGCACGCTGCTGCTGTTTCTGAGCCGCGGCACGTCGCGCACCGAGGTCGATCGCACCGTGCAACGAGAAGTCCGATGACGTCATGAGTCCATCCTGCCGCATGCGCCGCCGAACGAATACGCGCGCCCGCCAGGTGATCGATCAAGCCGTCTCCACAGCCGCGCGGATGAGCCGCGGCCGCGGAGAACCTCCCACGTCACCGGGGGGTGGGCCGGGCCGGTCGCCGGGAACCGGCGGGCTCGGAGCAACCGGTCGTCAGAATCGGGCGGGCTCGGAGTAGTCGCCCCACTCTTCCCGCAGCACGCCGCAGATCTCGCCGAGGGTCGCCTCGGCCCGTACCGCGTCCAGCATGGCGGGGATCAGGTTGTCGTCGGTCCGGGCCACCTCGATCATTCGCCGCAGCGCCGCCTCGACGGCCGCGCGGTCCCGGCTCCCGCGCCGCTCCGCGAGGAGGCGGTTCTGCTCCCGCT
Source organism: Actinoallomurus sp. NPDC050550 (assembly GCF_040655075.1). Lineage (NCBI taxonomy): Bacteria > Bacillati > Actinomycetota > Actinomycetes > Streptosporangiales > Thermomonosporaceae > Actinoallomurus > Actinoallomurus sp. NPDC050550. The sequence continues at coordinate 67,550 of NZ_JBFAJC010000034.1, forward strand.
CGACCTCGTGGCCGACCCGCAAAATCTCCAGCGGCTCCTCGATGCCCTGGGTGTGGCAGTTCACGCCGACGATCTTCTTCTCACCCTTCTCCAGCTGCTGCTGGTACGTGAACGCGGCGTCGGCGATCTCGGCCATGAACCAGCCGTCCTCGATGCCGCGCAGGATGCCGCCGGTCATGGAGCCGTCCGGGCTCATGTCCTTGATCCGCACGAAGATGCGCTCGGCCTCCTCTTCGAGGCGGTCGGTGAGCGCCTCGACGTACCAGGAGCCGCCGAGCGGGTCGACGACGTTGACCACGCCGGTCTCCTCCATGATCACCTGCTGGGTGCGCAGGGCGATCTCGGCGGCCTTCTCGCTCGGCAGGGCGAGGACCTCGTCGAGGGCGTTGGTGTGCAGGGAGTTCGTGCCGCCGAGCACGGCGGCGAGGGCCTCGATGGCGGTACGCACGACGTTGTTGTCGGGCTGCTGGGCGGTCAGCGACACCCCGGCGGTCTGGGTGTGGAACCGCAGCCACTGGGCCTTCTCCGACGTCGCGCCGTACACGTCGCGCAGCCAGCGCGCCCAGATCCGCCGCGCGGCCCGGAACTTCGCGATCTCCTCGAAGAAGTCGACGTGCGAGTCGAAGAAGAACGACAGGCCGGGAGCGAAGGCGTTGACGTCCAGCCCGCGCGACAGGCCCAGCTCGACGTACCCGAAGCCGTCCGCGAGCGTGAACGCCAGCTCCTGAGCGGCCGTGGAACCGGCTTCCCGGATGTGGTAGCCGGAGACGCTGAGCGGCTTGTAGGCGGGGATCTCGGCGGCGCAGAACTCCATCAGGTCGCCGATGAGGCGCAGGTGCGGCTCCGGCGCGAACAGCCACTCCTTCTGCGCGATGTACTCCTTGAAGATGTCGGTCTGCAGCGTGCCGTCGAGGCCGTGGACATCGGCGCCCTGACGCTCCGCCGCCACGAGGTACATGCAGAAGATCGGCACTGCGGGCCCGGAGATCGTCATCGACGTCGTGATGTCGCCCAGCGGGATGCCGTCGAACAGGACGTCCATGTCGGCGGCGGAGTCGATGGCCACGCCGCAGTGGCCGACCTCGCCGAGCGACTTCGGTTCGTCGGAGTCGCGGCCCATGAGCGTCGGCATGTCGAAGGCGACCGACAGGCCGCCACCGCCCGCACCGAGGATCATCTTGTAGCGCTCGTTGGTCTGCCGGGCGTTGCCGAACCCCGCGAACTGCCGGATCGTCCAGGTGCGCCCGCGGTAGCCCGTGGCGTACAGGCCGCGCGTGTAGGGGAACTCCCCCGGCCAGCCGATGCGCTCGAACCGCGGGTCCGCGGCGGGCGGCCCGTACACCGGCTCGACCTCGACGCCGGAGAGCGTGGTGAAGTCCGCGTCGCGTCGGCGGGAGGCGTCATACCGCTCCTGCCAGCGACGGCGGCCCTCTTCGATGTCCCGGATCTCCATGAGCGCTCCTCAGGCCGATGACTCCCTAGATACTAGGATGTCCTAGTATCTAGCCGGCCACCACTCCCACTCCCCGTGAGCGGCGCGCGTCGTCTGGACTGAGGAGCGACGGGAGCGGCGACCAGACGAGGGAGGACGGCGCGTGGGGCGCCGCGAACCGCGCTCGCGGAGCGAGCGCGGTCAAGCAGGGCGTGAGCGGCTTCTAGTCCTCGAAGTCGCCGACGGCGACGCGGAGGCCGCGCAGTACGTCGACGATCTGATCCAGTTCGCCGTCGCCGTACGCGCCCATGCCGAAGTCCGCGGCGAGCAGGTCCGCCGTGGCGCGCTCGACCGTCTCCCGGCCGCTGTCGGTGATCTCCGCGAGCACGCCGCGGCCGTCGCGGGGGTTGGGGCGGCGCCGGACGTACCCCTGGCGCTCCAGCCGGTCGATCGTGTTGGTGACGCTCGTCGGGTGCACCATCAGCCGCTCGCCCATCTTCGACAGGGGCAGCGCGCCCTTACGGCTGAACGTCAGCAGCACCAGGGCCTCGTACCGGGCGAAGGTGAGGCCGTACGGCTTCAGCAGGGCGTCGAGCTCGGCGATCAGGATGGCCTGCGCCCGCATGATCGAGGTCACCGCGAGCATGGCGGGCGACCGCCCCCAGCGACGCTCCCAGAGATCTCCGGCACGGGCGATCGGATCGAAAGGCAGGTTGAGCGGCTTTGCCACTCACCTACGCTATCGCCTGACCGGCCCCGGATCCGCCGAATCACGCTTGATATCGACGTGTCCGCCCCGCTAATCACCGCGAATCAGCCGCAATCCCGGCGGCCGACAAAGGAACGCTGACACTCATCATCAAGGCAAGTTATAGTTCCATTGTCGACGCGTGCGGACGACGGCAAAGAGGGGCGTCCACGCAACCGTTCAGCGCGGTGATCGCCCCCGGCCCTCGCGCACGCGTCGCCAATTCGGGGGGTAATTATGATCGGGGATTTTTCCGCGATCGTGGCACGGGACCTGGGGATCCGCCGCGGCAGGCGGTGGTTGCTGCGTCCCGCCACGTTCGAGGTGACACACGGTGTCGTGGGCCTGACCGGCCCGGCCGGGCCTGCCAGGTCGGCGCTGCTGGAGACACTGGCGACCCTGCGACGCCCGTCAAGGGGCGACCTGGAGGTGCTGGGCCACGACGTGAGCCGGCGGGCCGGGCGGCGCGCGGCGCGCGCCCGGATCGGGCTGCTGCCCGCGCGATTCGCGTGGGCGTCGGGGTTGTCGACCCACGACTTCGTCGCCTACGCGTCCTACTACAAATGCACACCCCGCCGGGCGGTCGACGCGATTCTGGAGCGATTCGGACTCAGCGATGCGGCGTCGATCGAAATGGACATGCTCCCGCAAGATATGCGGTTGCGCGCCGGTCTGGCGGCCACGTGTGTGCACGAGCCGGAGCTCGTCTTTCTCGACGAGCCACTCACCGGCATCGGCGATTCCGAGCGCGAAGAGCTGATCCCGTTGCTGCGGGGCCTCGCCCCGGCCGTGGTGGTCACGGCCGCCGATCCCGCGGAGCTCACGGGGTGGTGCGACCTGAGTTTCGGCATGGTCCGGGGGCGCCTCATCGAGTCGCCGTGCGTCCGCCTCCCCGGGGCGCGGGTGCCGGCCGGTGTCTGACCTTGGGCGGGTGCTGCGGATCGACGCGCGTCGTACGGCCTTGTTCCTGGCCGTGCCGGCGCTGGCGTTCCTCGGTGCCGTGGCGGCCTGGCGGGCGATGCTGCCGGGTGTCGCCTACTGGGACGACGCCGTCGCGGCGCTGTTCTCGTCGGTGTGCCTGCTGGGTCCGGCGTCGGCGGGGTTCGCCGCGTGGGTGGCCCTGCGCGAGCATCGCCTGGACTACCTGCGAGGGCTGACCGCCCGCTCACCCGCCCTGGGTCCCCTGCTCGACCTTCTCCTGCTCGGGATCGTCACGCTCTGCGCCTACACCGTCGTGGCCGCGGTCGTGGCCGCCAAGACGATGATCCACGTGGAGGCCGGCCATCCGAAGCCGATCGGGCCGCTCGCCGGCGCGCTCACGCTGCTGGTGTACACCGTCGTGGGCTATCTCGCCGGCCGCCTTGTCCCGCGCCTGCCGACGGTTCCGGTCGTCGCGGTGGTCACCTACCTGTGGGCGGCCGCCCGCCCCGAGCCGTGGGCGGACCTGCTGCCACCCCCGGGAGTGGGGCACGTGGGGCTGTTCGCCGCACTGCGTACCGAACTGCTCGCGGCCCAGGCCCTGTGGTCGCTCGGGCTGGGGACCGTCCTGGTCGCCGGCTACCTGTGGGCGCTGACCCGGCACGCCTGGCTGGCACTGCCGACGATCGCGGCGGCGGGCGTCGTCACGGGCACCACCCTGTGGCTGCACGGGCAGCAGCGCACCCCGGCCGCCGTGCCGCGCGCCTTCGCGTACTCCTGCCGCCAGTGGCCGCTCACGGTCTGCGTGCACCCCGCCCTGCAAACGGCCCTGCCGTCGCTGGAGGCGGCGCTGACCCCCCTCGCCGCGCGGCTGAGCGGCACGCCGGGCCGCTTCGTCCGCGTCGAGCACCGGCCCGACGACGACTTCCCTCGCCCCGGCCACGGCGTCGTCTACATCCACCTCAGCGACCTGTCCCCCGGGTACGCGCACCGCGCGGCGCAGGAGATCGAGATCAGCCTGCTCGACGCGCGGACCTGCGGCGACCCTCGGCACGCCCTCGGCGCGCGCTACAGCGCGCTCGTCTCGGCATGGCTGCTCGACGAGGGCCCGCCACGGCTCGACGACGCCGTGACCGCCCGCACCTTCGCCCGCTGGGACGAACAGCGCCGGCGCCGATGGCTGCGCATCCGCTACGCTCGCTACCACGCCTGCACCCTGCGTGGCAGAGACTTCCACGAGCGGTGACGTGAGCGAGGGGCGTCACGTTGAGTCACAAACACTGCGACTAACGTGCTCTTTCCCCCGGTATTCACTATCGTCGGGCCGTGGACTGGAGCCTGCTGAAGTGTGCCCGCAAAGGGCACGTCACCTTTGCCCCCGACGAGCCGGCGCTGCGCGACCGGCTGCATGTCGCCACGCCCGCCGGTGAGGCGTGGCGCTGCCTGCGCTGCGGCACCTACGTCCACGGCGAGCCACACGGCCGGGGCCCCGCCGATCACGCCCCGCTCGTCATGCGGGGCCGGGAGCTGCGCGACCAGCTGCTGATGCGCTTCTTCGCGCTCGAGCGGGTGATCCGGGGCCTGTTGATCGTCGCGGCGGCGTACGGCGTGTGGCGTTTCTCGGCCAACCGCGGCTCGATCCAGCGGGCGTTCGAGAAGGACGTCCCGCTGTTGAAACCCCTCGCCAATCAGGTCGGCTGGGACCTCGACCACTCACGCATCGTCGAGAGCATCCACCATGTCTTCACGTTGAAGGCGACCACGCTGACCTGGTTCGCGATCGGGCTGCTGGCGTACGCCGTGATCGAGCTGATCGAGGCGGTCGGCCTGTGGCTGGGCCAGCGGTGGGGCGAGTACTTCGCGGTGGTCGCCACGTCGTTCGGCCTGCCGCTGGAGATCTACGAGCTCACCGAGCGCATCACGGCCGTCCGCATCGGCGCGCTGGCGATCAACGTCGGGCTGGTCCTGTACCTCCTGATCTCGAAGCGGCTCTTCGGCATCCGCGGCGGCAAGGAGGCCTACGAGGCGAAGCGGCGCGGCGAGTCGCTGATCGAGGTCGAGCAGGCGGCGGTCTCCCCGCACGCCGAGACCGCCGGATAGCCGCGTCCGCCGACGTCTCGCACGCGGCCGCCGCACCGCGCGGCCGCCGAGGTGGTCTTCGGCCGGCAGCCCGGCGGCCGGCCGCCGGTGATCATCATCGGCCCTTCCCCAAACGGGTACGGGCTGCGCTATTGATCACTGCCCCGCCGTGGGATGAGCCGGCTTCTTCGGGGTAATCCGGTGTTAGCCGAACCCCCCAGAGGTGAGACGAATGGTGCGACCGGAAGCCCCCGAGGACGAGCCGTCCTCCCGGCAGCCGCGGCGGCCGGGCCTTCGCCTGATCGCGTTTCTCGTCGTGCTCGTCGCGCTGGCGTACGCCGCGCTGCAGGCGGTGCACGCGCTCCCGCACTGGCTCGACCCGTTCAGCGAGCAGACGAAGGACCGCAGCGGGCCCGCCGTCCTGCAGTCGATCCAGAACATCTCCCGGTACGAGGCCGCGACGGGCCAGTTCCAGGTCGTCGTGGACCTGGAGAAGGACGCGCAGTTCCTGCCCAGCCAGGTCCGGGGTCGGCGGACGCTGTTCGTGGGCACGGGGAGCGTCGACTCCTACGTCGACTTCTCGCACCTGGGCAACGGGGCGGTGGCCACGGACAAGAACCGCACGTCGGTGACGATCCGGCTGCCGCACGCCCGGCTCGAGAAGACCAATCTCGATCCGAAACACAGTTATGTCTTCGCTCAGGAACGCGGTCTGTTCGACCGAATCGGCGATTTCTTCAGCTCGAACCCGAATCAGCAGCAGCAGCTGTACCAGCTGGCGGCGCAGAAGATCCAGGACGCGGCCGGGGCCAGTGGCCTGGCGGCGCGGGCCGACGAGAACACCAAGCAAATGATCACGAACCTGCTGCGGGGTTTGGGCTTCAAAAACGTTACGGTGACTTACGCCACAGCGCCGTGATCTTATCGAGACGGCCCACCGGGGAATAGCAAGAAATAAGGGCCGGTTACGGATAAACCGGGGTGATCGCTGTGTCCGTGGCAGGCACGTCAACACTTCATCGCAGACCCACCTGGCCGCTCGCCATTCCCATCGCGGCGGCCTCGGTGGCCGTCGCACTCCCGGCCCTGGGCGGCTCCACGCCCGAACGTCCGGCCCATCTCGTCATCGGCGAGCTCTTCCCGAACGGCCAGGAGTTCCTCCTGGCGCTGATCCTCCTCGCCACCGCGCGCGGAGTGCTCCTGCGCCGCCGGGTCGCCTACTACGTCGTCCTCCTGCTCACCGGGCTGTCGACCCTGGACGCCCTCAACACCCGGCAGCTCGGCCGCCTCATGCTCCTCGTCGCGGCGTTCACCGCGTTCATCCGCTTCCGCGGGGAGTTCACGGCCTCGCCCAGCCGGGTGCGCACCGCCGTCCGCGCCGGCGCCATCACGTACGGCCTCGCGATCGCGTACGGCCTCGCGGTCATGATCCTCCAGTGGCACCAGATCAGCCCCGGGCCCACGCCCGGCGACGCGGGCCGTGAGCTCCTCGCGGGCCTGACCGCCTCGGGCCCCGGCCCGGTCCACTTCGCCGGCTCGGCCGACCACTGGTTCGAGGCCAGCCTGAGCCTGGTCGGCGGCGGCGGGCTGCTCGCCATGCTGGTCACCATGCTCACGCCCGCGCCACCGCCGCCGGCGGGCTCCGAACACGAGCGCGCCGAGGCGGCACGCCTCGTCGACGACGAGGGCTCCGACACGCTGGCCCCCTTCGTGCTGCGCAGTGACAAGTCGTACGTCTTCAGCCCAGACCGGCGCGCCGTCATCGGGTACCGCGTGCTGTACGGCGTCGCCGTCGCGGGCGGCGACCCGGCCGGCGACCCGCGCTCCTACCCGGCCGCCGTAGCCGAGTTCGCCGCGATGGCCGAGCGCTCCGGGTGGCGGATGGCCGTGCTCGCCGCCCGCGGCGACCTGCTCGACCTGTGGCGCCCGTACGGCCTGCGCTCGATCGGCATCGGCGACGAGGTCGTCCTTACCCCGACCGAGTTCGGCCTGAGCGGCCGGAGCATGCGCAACGTCCGGCAGGCGGTGCAGCGCACCCGCAACGCGGGCGTGACCACCGAGGTCGTGCGCGAAGGCGACCTGAGCGCCGACGAGCGCGCCCGGCTCCAGGCGGTGGCCACCGAGGCCATGGGCGGCACGGACGAGCGCGGCTTCTCGATGAACCTCGACGACCTGCTGACCGGCCGGCACGCCTCCTCGGTCATCGTGGTCGCCCGCGACGCCGAGGGCGCGTCCATCGGCTTCCAGCGGTACCTGCCGAGCGCCTGCGGACGCCGGCTGTCCCTCGACGCGATGCGCCGCGTACCCGACGCCCCGAACGGGCTGAACGAGCGCATGATCGCCGACGTCATGGCGTACGCGCGCGAAAGCGGCATCGACGAGGTGTCCCTCAACTTCGCGGCGTTCCGCGAACTGTTCGACACCGCCGAGCGCGGGCTCCTCGAACAGAGCGGCTACCGCCTGATCCACCTGCTCGACCCGTTCATCAAGGTGGAGTCGCTGTACCTGTTCAACCGGAAGTTCCGGCCGCGGTACGTGCCGCGCGCGGTGGCCTTCCCGTCGTGGGCGAGCCTCGTACCCGTCGCGGCGGCGCTGCTCACCCTGGAGTTCGGCCACCGCCACCCGCCCCGTACGGAGTCGAGTCCGGCGGCCGACCCGCTCCCCGAGGACGGCTACGTCGCCTCGCCGTCCCGGTGACCGGCCGGATCAGTTGTCGTTCGTGAGGCCCGCGATGAGCTCGTCGGCGGCGGAGTAGGGGTCGCAGTCGCCGGACAGGACCTTTCCGGCGAGGACGTCGAGGCGTTGGTGGCCGTGCAGGTCGCCCATGCGCTCGCGGAGCGCGGTGACGGCGATGGCCTCGATCTCGTCGCGGACCCGGGCCAGCCGCCGCCGCTGGAGCTCGCCGGACTCCTCCATCCACGCGTAGTGCTCGTCCAGCCTCCGTACGACGTCGTCGACGCCCTCGCCCTTGACCGCGACGGTCGGCACGATCGGCGGCTTCCATCCCACGTCACCGGCCAGCGCGATCATGTTGCGCAGGTCGCGTACGGTCTGCTGGGCGCCGTCCCGGTCGGCCTTGTTGACCACGAAGACGTCGGCGATCTCCAGGATCCCCGCCTTGGCGGCCTGGATGGAGTCGCCCATGCCCGGCGACACCAGCACGATCGTCGAGTCCGCGAGCGAGGCGATCTCCACCTCAGCCTGACCGACCCCGACGGTCTCCACGAGCACGACGTCGCAGCCCGCCGCGTCGAGCACGCGGATGGCCTGCGGGGCCGCCCAGGACAGGCCTCCGAGGTGGCCGCGGCTGGCCATCGAGCGGATGAACACGCCGGAGTCGGCGGCGTGGTCCTGCATCCGGACGCGGTCGCCCAGCAGCGCGCCGCCGGTGAACGGGGACGACGGGTCGACCGCCAGCACGCCGACGCGCAACGCGCGCTTCCGGAACGCCGTGACCAGCGCGCCGGTCGACGTGGACTTCCCGACGCCCGGCGCGCCGGTCAGGCCGACGACCCGGGCGCGGCCGGCGAGCGGGTTCAGCGCGGCCATGATGGGACGCAGCTGCGGCGAGGCGTTCTCCACCAGGGAGATCAGCCGCGCCAGCGCGCGCGGCTGGCCCTTCCTCGCCCGCTCGACCAGATCCTCGACGTCGACGTTGCGCGCCACCCCGTGCCCTCAAACCTTCAGGATGAGGGCGTCGCCCTGACCGCCGCCCCCGCACAGCCCGGCGGCGCCGATCCCGCCGCCCCGGCGGCGCAGCTCGTACGCCAGGTGCAGGACGATCCGGGCGCCCGACATTCCGATCGGGTGCCCCAGCGCGATGGCCCCGCCGTTGACGTTGACCTTGCCCGCGTCGACGCCGAGGTCGCGCATCGACTGGATGCCCACCGACGCGAACGCCTCGTTGATCTCGATGAGGTCCAGGTCGCCGACGGTCAGCCCCTGCTTGCCGAGCGCGTGCTTGATCGCGTTGGAGGGCTGGGACTGCAGGGAGTTGTCCGGACCGGCGACGTTGCCGTGCGCGCCGATCTCGGCCAGCCAGGTCAGCCCGAGCTCCTCGGCCCTGGCCTTGGACATGACGACGACCGCGCACGCGCCGTCGGAGATCTGCGAGGACGAGGCGGCGGTGATCGTGCCGTCCTTGCTGAAGGCCGGCCGCAGGCGCGAGAGGGACTCGGCCGTCGTGTCGGCGCGCACACCCTCGTCGGCGGAGAAGACGACCGGGTCGCGCCGGTTTCCACCCCCTTGGCTGCGCCCCGCCGCCCCCGGGCGCTGCGGGATCTCGACCGGGACGATCTCGTCGTCGAACAGCTGGTTCTTGATCGCGTCGGCGGCCCGCTGGTGCGAACGGGCGGCGAACTCGTCCTGCTCCTCGCGGGAGATGCCCAGCTTCGCGTTGTACCGCTCGGTCGACTCGCCCATCGAGACGCCGTCGAAGGCGTCGGTGAGGCCGTCGTGGGCCGTGGCGTCGAGCACCTCGATCGAGCCGTACTTGTAGCCCTGGCGCGCCTTCGGCAGCAGGTGCGGGGCGTTGGTCATCGACTCCATGCCGCCCGCGACCACGACGTCGAACTCACCGGCCCGGATGAGCTGGTCGGCGAGGGCGATGGCGTCCAGGCCGGACAGGCAGACCTTGTTGATCGTCAGGGAGGGGACGTTCATGGGGATGCCGGCCTTGACGGCGGCCTGGCGGGACGGGATCTGCCCTGCGCCCGCCTGCAGCACGTGGCCCATGATGACGTAGTCGACCTGGTCGCCGGTGAGGCCGGCGCGCTCGAGGGCGGCCCGGATGGCGATCGCGCCGAGGTCCACCGCTGCGAAGTCCTTGAGAGAGCCGAGCAGGCGCCCGATGGGCGTCCGCGCTCCGGCGACGATGACGGATCCGGCCATGGGAACGAGACCTCCGCGAATGATGGGGGCGACGTTTGCCAACATACCCATAAGGAAGCCAGGACTTTCCAGGGAGGTCGGCGCCATGCTCACGCGGATCGATCATGTCGGGATCGCATGCCATGATCTGGAGGAGCGGATCGCTTTCTACGAGAGCACGTTCGGTCTGATCGTGGTGTCCCGGGAGGTCAATGAGCAGCAGGGGGTCAAGGAGGCGATGCTCCACGTCGCCGACGGGCCCGCGGGCTCGTCGTACGTCCAGCTGCTGGAGCCGCTGCACGCCGATACGCCGGTGGGGAAGTTCTTGGCGAAACGGGGAGAAGGCGTGCACCACGTCGGATACGGCGTGGACGACGTGACGGCGGCGCTGGAGGCCATCGGGGCGAAGGGCGTCAGGCTACTGGACGAGCGTCCCCGGCACGGCTCCATGGGAGCGTCGATCGCGTTCCTGCACCCCAAGGACGTCGGCGGCGTGCTGACCGAACTCGTCCAGGCGCGACCGCGCGAGCACTGACCTCAAGGCTCGACACCACGGACGGTTGCCTTACCCGGGCGCTACATGGGCTCTGACAATCACGACAAACTGCCCAGGACGTAAAGTTGAGCCCCCAACACGGCAGTGTCCGGAGTACTCTGCTGTCGCCGGAAAGTGGTCCCGCCCGTGCCTTACCCCGTAACACGCAGTACTCGTGCGGCCATCGTCTGGTACCTCCACCACTTGTAGCCGTCTCGTCACAGCAGGATTGAGCCTCATGCAGTCCGACATCGACGCCCAGCTCAGCAACTTCTTCGAAGACAGCACGCCCCCACGCGAGTTCGACGTGGTGCTGCGCGGCTACGACCGGCACCAGGTCGAAGAGCACATCAAGCAGCTCGACGGCGAGGTCCGACAGAGCCGCGAGCAGACACAGGCGCTGCAGCGCGAGCTCTCCGACGCGCATCGCCAGCTCCAGGAGCAGGAGCGACCCACCTATTCCGGTCTCGGCGCGCGCATCGAGCAGTTGCTGCGCCTCGCCGAGGAGCAGGCGACCGAGCTCGTCCAGGCCGCCCGCACGGAGGCCAACGAGATCAAGGCCGCCGCCAAGGTCGACGCAGCGGAGCTGCGCGCCGCCGCGGAGAGCGAAGCGTCCGACGTCCGCGCCACCGCCAAGCGCGAGGGCGACGACATGCGTCAGACCGCCGAGCGCGAGGCCGAGGAGGTACGCACGACGGCTCGCCGGCACGCCGACGAGCTGACCTCCACGACCGAGCGCGAGGTCGCGAAGCTGCGCGCCACCGCCGACCACGAGGTCGCCGAGAAGCGCGCCGGCGCCGAGCGTGAGATCGCCAAGCTGCGCACCACCACCGAGCGGGAGGTCGCCCAGCTGCGGGCGTCCACCAAGCGGGAGCGCGACGAGATCCTCACCACGGCCAAGCGCCAGGCCGACGAGATGCGGGCCCAGGCCCAGCGCATCCTCGAGGAGAGCGATGCGCAGCGGGCTCAGGCCGAGGCCGAGTTCGAGATCCAGCTGGCCGCCCGGCGCGAAGAGGCCGAGCGGCAGGACACCGAGCGGCACGCGGCGGCGCAGAGCGCCACCCAGAAGCTCGTCGCCGAGGCCGAGCAGCGCGCCGCGTCCGCCGAGCAGCGGGCCACCAAGGCGACCCAGCAGGCCGAGCAGACGCGCCGCGAGGCCGACAACCACGCCAAGCAGCTCGTCGCCAACTCCCGCAAGAGCTCCGAGCAGATCATCGCCGAGGCGAAGTCCCAGGCCGAGCAGCTGCTCACCGAGACCAAGAACGAAGCCGAGAAGATGCGCACCACCGCGCAGCGTCAGGTGGACGAGCTCACGCGCCAGCGCGACAGCATCACCAGCCACCTCAACCAGCTGCGTCAGCTCATCGGCGGCGTCTCCGCGCCGCTGGGCGGCGGCGGAGGCGACGAGGCCATCTCCGCCCCGCCGGAGAAGCCCGCGATCGCTCCGGCCGAGCCGAAGCCCGCACCCAAGCCGGCACCCGCCGCGGCCACCCCGCCGCCGGCGGAGGCCAAGAAGAAGGACGATGACGACGACTGGTGGCAGGAGTGAGCTGACCTGACGGTCGGCTCCGCTGGGCTGCAGGCGATGACCGATCCGCGGTGACCTGCGTCACCGCGGATCGGTGCACGAGATGGTGAAGAGCCTAGGAGTGATCTCCTAGGCTCTTGTCATCATTTCGGGACAAACGCAAGGAGACGGGCGTGCCTGCCGAACCCCACATCGACGGCGAGCAGCGCGAGGAGACCGGCACCCTCACGGAGAGTCCCGGGTCCGGGGGCGAGGTGGCCGCCGTCGATCCGGTCACCGACCTCGAGGCCCGGCAGCGTGAGGCGGGCGTCGACGCGCTCTTCCCCTTCGGCCGCCCCGGCCGACCGCTCACCCGCGGCCACCCGTTCATCTTCGGCTTCTGGGGCGCGCTCGGCGTGCTCGCCGCGTACATGCTCGTCAAGGCGGTCGGCGACGCCCGGGATGTGATCATCCTGATCATCGTGTCGCTGTTCCTCGCCGTCGGCCTCAACCCGGCGGTCGAGGCGCTGACGCGGGTCGGGGTGGGCCGTCGGTGGGGCGTGCTCATCGTGTTCCTGTGCCTGGTCGGCTTCTTCGTGGGCTTCGGTTTCGCGATCGTGCCGCCGCTGACCGAGCAGATCACCGCGTTCGTCAACAACCTCACCAGCGGCAACGGCTACCTCGAACAGCTGCAGAACAACCCGAAGCTGCAGGACTGGGACCACCGCTACCACCTGCTCCAGCGCGCCAGGGACGCGCTGCAGAGCAAGGACCTCGGCAAGCAGGCCGCCAACGGCATCCTCGGCGTTGGCCAGGTGGTGATCAGCGGGGTGTTCAGCACGTTCACCGTGCTGATCCTGACGCTCTACTTCCTGGGGTCGCTGCCGAGCATCACGGGCTTCATGTACCGCCTCGCGCCCCGGTCGCGGCGGGCCCGCGTCGCGCTGCTGGGCGACGAGATCCTCTCCCGCATCGGCGGGTACGTCGCCGGCAACGTGCTGATCTCGATCATCGCCGGCGTCACGTCGTACATCTTCCTGCTGATCGTGAACGTGCCGTACGCCATCGCGCTGGCACTGCTCGTGGCCATCACCGACCTGATTCCGCTCATCGGCGCGACGATCGGTGCGGTCCTCGTCACCGCCATCGCGTTCTTCTCCGGCTTCTGGATCGGCATCGCGTCCGCGATCTTCTTCCTGATCTACCAGCAGGTCGAGAACTACGTGGTCCAGCCGCGCGTGATGAAGAAGTCCGTCGACGTCCAGCCGGCCGTCACGGTCATCGCGGCGCTGATCGGCGGCGCGCTCCTCGGCATGATCGGCGCGCTGCTCGCCATCCCCACGGCGGCCGCGGTCGCGCTGATCATCCGCGAGGTCCTCATGCCTCGCCAGGAGCGGGTGTGATCCGGCGTCAGCGGATCGTACGGCCCAGCGCGGCGACGAACTCCCCGACCGCCTCGTTGAACAGCTGCGGCTGCTCGACGGGGGGAAGGTGACCGGAGCGGGGTACGAGCGTGAGCTCGGCGTTCGGGAGCGCCTCGACCATCGCCCGGGCATCGTCCTCCGTCGTGATCTCGTCCTCCGCGCCGTGGACGACGAGGGCGGGGGCGTGCAGCCCGGCGAGTGACTCGAGGGCGTCCGGGCGGGCCGCCATGGCGCGTTGCGCCCACGCCGCGGCGGACGGGGGCGCCGACTGCACCAGGCCGCGCACGCGTCCATAGATCAGCGCCCGCTGCCGCATGGTCGTCGGCCCGACCAGCCGCGGCAATAATTCCTCGAGGAGGACGTCGACGGTCTTGTCCGCCTCCAGCCGCTCGGCGATGCGCAGCCGGTCGGCCCGCGCCGTCTCGGTGTCCGGCGTGGCCTTCGTGTCGGCGAGCACGACGCCGAGGACCCGGTCCGGGTGCCGCCGGCAGAACGCCAGCGTGACGTAGCCGCCCATCGACAGGCCGCCGACGACGGCGCGGTCGATGCCCTTGGCGTCGAGCAGCGCGGCCACGTCGTCCGCCATGACGTCGACCGAGGGTTCGGCGGTGCCGAGGGGCGAGCCGCCGAAGCCGCGCAGGTCCGGCGTCACCACCCGGAACCGCTCGGCCAGGGCCTCGCGCTGGGCCAGCCACATGGCCGACGACAGCGGGAACGCGTGCAGAAGTACCAGCGGTGTTCCGTTCCCGACGTCGCGGCTGTACAGCGGCACGACTATCACCTCATCAGGTACGAATGCGGCCCAGCCCGGCGAACGCACGAGCACAGCTCATCCTCACCGCTGCGATTCGATCCGCCGAGAGCGTGGCCGAGTTCGGTCGCAGAGGTTTAGAAACCGTCCACGGCGGTGGAAAACCTCTTACGCCGATGCGACGAAAGTTCTACTCCACGTCGGTGGGCAACGGGTACGCCTCCGGCGCGACCTGCCGCACGATCTCGTTCAGCACGATCCGCACGTACGGCTCGCCGACCCACAGGTGCTTGGCGTCGTCGACGGCCACGACCTGCGCCTGCGGCACCCGCTTGAAGCGCTCGCGCGCCTCCGCCGGCTTCAGGTAGTCGTCATGCTCCGGGACGACCGCGACCAGCGGCCGGCCGAACTCCGCCCAGGCGTCGAGGTCGGCGTCGGTCGCCCGGCGCAGCGGCGGGGACAGCAGGATCGCGCCCTCCACGAGCGGGTCGCGGCCCCACTTCAGCGCGAGCTCGGTACCGAACGACCAGCCGAGCAGCCACGCACGCGGTAGGTCGTGGTACTCGGCGTACTCGAGCGCCGCCGCGACGTCGTACCGCTCCGAGTCGCCCCCGCCGAACTCCCCCTCGCTCGTCCCCCGGTCGCTGCTCGTGCCGCGCGTGTTGAACCGCAGCACGGCGAGCCCGGCGAGCGCCGGCAGCCGGTACGACGCCTTGCGCAGGACATGGCTGTCCATCATGCCGCCGTGTGTCGGCAACGGGTGCAGGCAGATGAGGGTGGCGACCGGCGGCCGGTCCTCCGGCAGGGCCAGCTCGCCGACGAGGGTGAGGCCGTCGGCGGTCCCCAACTCGATGTCGGTGCGGCGCGCGGGCAGCACCGTGCTCGCCCGGATCTCCCCCATCTCCGTCCCTTCAGTAGCGCGGGCCGCGGCGGGACCGCTGAACGTTCGGCAGCCGGTTGAGGCGATGGTTCCAGCACGGCCGGTGCCAGTGCCGCCGGTCGTCGAGCCCGCCGCCCTCGGCGGGCCAGGCCACGATGTGCCCGACGCCCGGCGCGATCTCCTGGTCGCACCCGGGGCAGCGGTACGCCTTCGTCCCGCCCGCGATCGGCCGTACGATCCAGTCGCCGTCGGACCCCTCTTCGCTCCGCTGCGGACCGCCGTACGCGCCGGGCCCGGTCTCCCGGACGGCATCGCGGTCACGGCGGTTCTTGCGCGGACTCATGCCGTTCAGGGTACGGGGACCGGGACCGTACGGGACGAATCGGCCCGCACCGGTCGCGCCGGTCTGCAGTGGTCGGTGCCTTACGGGACGAACCGGTTCTCGGAGGGCCAGTGCCGTACGGGTCACGCCGCCTCCTCAGGAGGCGGCGCCGTACGGATCGCTCCGGTGCTCAGGGGCCAGCGTCGTACGGGACGAACCGGTGCTCAGGGGCCAGCGTCGTACGGGACGAACCGGTGCTCAGGGGCCAGCGTCGTACGGGACGAGCCGGTGCTCAGCGGAATGTGCGGCCCGCGGTGAACAGCTCCTCCAGCAGTGCGGAGGGCGCGTACGCGGGCTCGCGGTGCTCGGTGTAGAGGGCGCGCAGCACCTCCACCGCGTGGCCCAGGCCGATCCGGTCCAGGTCGGCGATCGGACCGATCGGGTATCCACAGCCGTACCGCATCGCGGCGTCGATCGCGTCGGCGTCGGCGTACCCGGACTCGAGCATCCGTACGGCGTCGCCCAGGTACGGGACGCGCAGCGCGTCGACGATGAAGCCGGCGCGGTCCCGGCAGCGCACCGGATGCTTGCCGAGCGCGGTGACGTACTCGGTCGCCCGGCGCGCGACCTCCGTCGCGGTCACCACGGTCGTGGCGATCTCGGCGAGCTCGCCCTCCGGATCGGGCAGGTGCAGCCCGACGACGTCCTGCGGCCGGTCCGTGGCCGCTGCCAGCTCGATCACCGGCACGGTCGTGGCCGTCGTGGCGAGGATGGCACCCGGCTTGGCCACGTCGTCGACGGCGGCGAACAGCGACCGCTTCACCGACGTGTCCTCGGCCACCGCCTCGATGATCAGGTCGCACTCGGCGAGTAGCGCCAGCTCGGTGCCGCCCTCGACGGGCTGCTCCAGCGCCGCGGCCACGGCCTGGGCCTTCTCTGTGTCGCCGGCGACGAATCGGACGTCGGCGCCGGCGCGCAGGCACCCTCGGATGAGGGCGACGGCCAGCGGGCCCGACCCGACGACCCCGACCCGGGGCGGCGGCTCGACGGCCCCGGCCTCGGCCTGCGCGGTCGGCACGGCCGGCCTGTCGTAGGAGTAGAAGCCGCGGCCGGTCTTGCGGCCCAGGAGCCCGGCGGTGACGAACTGCCGCAGAATCGGCGCGGGCGCGTGCCGCCGGTCCCGTGTCTCCCGGTAGATGGCCTCGCAGACCTCCAGGGAGACGTCGAGTCCGATGAGGTCCATCAGCGTCAGCGGCCCCATCGGCAGGCCGGTCGCCTTCATCGCGGCGTCGATGTCCTCGCGGGTCGCGTGCCCGGAGTCGTACATCGCCGCGGCCTGGTTCAGGTAGCCGAACAGCAGCCGGTTCGCGATGAACCCGGCGCGGTCGCCGATGGTGACTCCGACCTTGCCCAGCCGCTCGACCAGGTCCTGGACGACGGCCAGAGCCTCCGGCCGGGTCAGCACGGTGTGGATGATCTCCACGAGCTTCATCACCGGCGCGGGGTTGAAGAAGTGCACGCCGACGATCTGCTCGGGGCGGTTCGTGCTGACGGCGATCTCGGTGACCGACAGCGACGACGTGTTGGTGGCGAGGACGGCGTCGGCCCGGCAGACCTCGTCGAGCTGCTCGAACACCCGGCGCTTGAGCGCCAGTTGTTCCGGCACGGCCTCGACGACCAGGTCGCAGTCGCTCAGGGCGCCGAACGAGGTGGACAGCTCGATCCGGTCGAGGATCGCCTGCTGTTCTTCGGCCGAGAGCTTGCCGCGCTTCACGGCCCGGCCGGTGGAGCTCTCCAGGTGCCCGCGGCCGCGCTTCAGCGCCTCGTCGCCCACCTCGATCCCGACGACGTCCAGCCCGCTCCGAGCGAGCACCTCGGCGATCCCTGCCCCCATCGTGCCGAGCCCTACGACCCCGACCTTGTTCAGCGAAGCACCCATGCCCGCAGTCTCCCAGAGCTTCTGGTCCAGCTGTAAGGCCGACCCGGTCAGGTTGGTTATATCTGTATAATAGTTATATGTACGGAACTAGACGACGCGCCGACCGCTCTCCCGCCCCAGGCGACACCGCCCCGCCGGACCAGCGGCGGCGCCTACTGATCCTCGCGATCTGCTGCATGAGCCTGTTCATCGTCGGCCTGGACAACACGATCGTGAACGTCGCCCTGCCCTCCATTCAGCGCGATATCCACGCATCCGTCTCCGGCCTGCAGTGGATCATCGACGCGTACACGGTCGTGCTCGCCGCCCTGCTGATGCTGTCGGGCTCGACGGCGGACCGGATCGGGCGGCGGCGGACGTTCCAGACCGGCCTGATCCTGTTCACCCTGGGCTCTCTGCTGTGCTCCCTGTCGCCGAGCCTGGGCTGGCTGGTCGCCGCGCGCATGGTGCAGGCGGTCGGCGGCTCCATGCTCAACCCGGTCGCCATGTCGATCATCACGAACACCTTCACCGACCCCCGGGAACGGGCCCGCGCCATCGGTGTGTGGGGTGGCGTGGTGGGCATCAGCATGGCGCTGGGCCCGCTGCTCGGCGGTACGCTCGCCGCCTCCGCCGGCTGGCAGGCGATCTTCTGGATCAACATTCCGGTGGGCCTGGCCGCGTTCGTGCTGTGCGCACGGTTCGTACCTGAATCGCGCGCCCCGCGCCCGCGGCCGGTAGACCCGGTCGGCCAGCTCCTGATCGTCGTGCTGCTCGCCGGCCTCACGTACGGGATCATCGAGGCGCCGAGCGCCGGATGGGGCTCCGCGCAGACGGTGGGTTGCCTCGCGGCGGCCGCCCTCGCGCTGGCCGGCCTCATCCCGTACGAACTGCGCCGCGCCGAGCCGCTGATCAACCCGCGGTTCTTCCGCAGCACCCCGTTCGCGGGCGCGACGGTCATCGCCATCTGCGGGTTCGCCTCGCTCGGCGGCTTCCTCTTCGTCAACACCCTCTACCTGCAGGACGTCCTCGGCCACTCCGCGTTCCACGCCGGTCTGCTCACCCTGCCGATGGCCGGGATGACCCTGCTCTGCGCACCGCTGTCCGGCCGCATCGTCGGTAGGGCCGGGCCGCGCGTACCGCTGATCGTCGCGGGCGGGACGATGGCCGCGAGCGCGCTGATCCTCACGAGCCTCACCGGCCACACCCCGACGTGGCGTCTCATGGCGGCGTACGTGCTGTTCGGGCTCGGGTTCGGCATGGTCAACGCGCCGATCACCAACACCGCCGTCTCCGGCATGCCGCGCGCCCAGGCCGGAGTCGCCGCCGCCGTCGCCTCCACGAGCCGCCAGATCGGTCAGTCCCTGGGCGTCGCCGTCATCGGATCCCTGGTCACCTCGGCCGTGCACGGGCCGCTGCGCACCGGATTCCCGCAGGCCAGCCACCTCGGATGGTGGGTCAGCGTGGGTTGTGGCAGCGTGATCCTGGCTCTCGGTATCCTCACGACCGGCCGCTGGGCCAGGCAGACCGCCGCGCGCACCGCGGAGCGGCTCGACCACGGCTCGATCAGGACGGCGGACACCTCATGAGCGACGCGACGAACGGCCCCGCGGACGCAACCGGCCCGTCGGCCTCCGGCGTGGCGGAGCCGGAGGCGGCCGTCCGCGTCTGGGCGGCCATGGGCGACCTCGTCCTACGGCAGGAGGATCGCCGCAAGGAGATCACCGACACGCTCGGCATGAGCTTCTTCCGCGTCAAGGCGCTGCGCCGCCTGCTGCCCGGCCCGCTCACGATGCGCGAGCTGACCGCCCGCCTCCAGACCGAGAAGCCGTACACCACCCTGGTCGTCGACGACCTCGAAAAACGCGGCTACGTGGAGCGCAGCGTCCATCCCGAGGACCGCCGCTCCAAGATCGTCTCGCTCACTCCGGCCGGGGCGGCGGTCGCCCGTCAGGCGCACGACATCCTGGCCCGGCCGCCCCGCTCCCTGCTCGCCCTCGAGCCGGACGAACTCGCCGCCCTCGACCGGATCATGGCCAAGCTCCGCTCGTCGTCCGCGTAGGCCTTACCCCGAGCCCGCCTTTCAGCTGCGGAGGCGGAACCAGGTCGTGGTGCCGCCGCGCTCGGCCTCCACGCCCCATTCGGCGGCGAGCGCCGTCACGATGACCATGCCCCGGCCGTCCTCCGCGAAGGGCTCATCCCGTACGTGCGGCACCTCGCCGCCCGCGCCGTCGTCCCCGACACAGATCTCGACCAAGTCGCCGTCCCGCGCGACGGTGATGGTCACGTGGCCGCCTCGGCCCGACTTCGTGTGCACGACGGCGTTGGTGACCAGCTCACTGGTGCACAGTTCGGCGTCGTCGACGGCCGGATGGGCCTCGCCCATCAGGTCGCGGACGAAGCGCCGGGCGTGGACGACGCACCGCTCGCTGCCCGGAAGCGTCAGAGTTCCCAGCACGATCATCGCCCCCATGACGACTCCTCTCGCCGATGTCGCCGCAAGCATCGTCGCGCCGGGTAATGCGTTCAACACGCTTCGTCAAAGGGGAGTGACGGCGAGGAGCCGATTTGCACATCGCCGATTCGCGTGGCGACGCGACTCGCGCCTGGTCACAATGCCGCCATGGCCACCATCACGCCGACGATCCGGCTGCGCAGGCTGGGTATGGCCCTTCGCGACCACCGCGAAGCGGCCGGCCTCACGTTAGACGACGCCGCCCACGTCCTGATGCGCTCGCCCTCGTCGCTGAGCCGAATCGAGAAGGGCCTGCACCACCTCCCGGTCCGCGACCTGGAGTACATCCTCGGCAAGTATGGCGTCACCGACGCCGCCATCACTGGCCGCCTGTTCGACTGGTGCCGCAACGGCCGTAAGAAGGGCTGGTGGCAGCGCTACGCCACCGACCTCTCCCCCGAAATGATGGACTTCATTGGCCTCGAATCCGATGCCACGTCCATTGATTTCTTCGACGTAATGCTCATCCCCGGATTGCTTCAGACCGAGCAGTACGCTCGCGCGCTGTTCAAAGTCGGCCCGTTCGCGCACCTCTCTGATCGGGTAGAGCGCTTGATCGCCGTGAGGATGAAACGACAAGAGGTCCTCCGCCGAGCGAATCCGCCCCGGGTCCATGCGATCGTTGATGAGGCTGCGGTGAGACGGCTGGTCGGCGGGCCGGCAACCACAAAGAGCCAGCTCCGACGTTTGGTAGAGGCATCCGAGGCATCGAACATGACCCTGCAGGTTCTACCGTTTGCGGTCGGCGAATATCAGGGGATGACAGGCTCGTTCACGATCATGGACATAGCCCCTCCTGGCAGCCTCACACTCGTAACCGTCGATTCGCTGACTTCCATCTCGTACCGCGAGGAAGTTGAAGATGTCCACGTGTACATGACCGCATTCGAACACCTGCGTGCCAAGGCCCTCTCCGAAGACCATTCCCGCGCGATGATCGAGAGGCTAATGTCGAAGCTATGACACAGACCGATCTCACAGCTGCTGCTTGGCGGACGAGCAAGCGCAGCGGCGAGCAAGGCGGGACATGCGTGCAGGTCGCCGCCGTGTGGCGTACCAGCAGCCATAGCGCGGATCAGGGCGGCGAGTGCGTGCAGGTCGCTGTCATACGGCTTTGATTTGAGCTGATGACAGGCCCGCCAACCCACCGGTCAGGCGCGCGGGTCCATGTTCCACGTGGCGGGGAGTTCGGTGTCGCAGAGAGCGCAGTGGAAGTCGTCGTCGCGGACGATGTTCCGCTCGTGGCAGGTCGGGCAGCGGCGGAAGATGACTGGATGGGTGAAGCCGCCCGGGTAGGCGATACCCGCGTGGTCGAGGGCGTCGCGGACCGCTGGCCAGCTCGTGACGTCCGGGCAGTAGCCGGTCGACTGGTTGCTGATCTCATCGACGACCCAGCGGCCCCGCTCGCGGCGGAACGCGACCTCTCCGGCGCCCAGAACCGGGGCTCCGCCCGCGCATGCGACGTGTTCGCTTCGCCTCGGCGCCAGCCGCAACGTTCCACTCAGATCCACGACGTAGGTGAAGGGCTCGTCGAGTTCGGCGTCGCCACGACCGGTCGACCAGGCGGTGAGGTCGTCCGGGGAACGGATCGCACGGCCCTCACCCCCGGGTCGCACCGTGGCGAGAAGGTCGGAGGGGCCCACGTACCGGTAAGTCCGTTCGGTCACCGGACACCACGGCCTGTCAGGCGGACCCGGTCAGCGCGGGTAGCCCCAGCGCCGCTAGGAGCTTGAAGAACTGATCCTCGACCATGACATCGCCGCCGTCGAGGACCGCCGCCACCGCCTCCGCACTCGGCGCGTAACCCGCCTCGACCGCCCATGCCACGGCATGCGGTGCGGCAATGTCGGCGGGCGGCACCAGCTCGTACAGCGGGCGACAGGCCTCGCGATAACGGCTCTGCCAGAACTCGTCGAGGTCGGCAGGGAGTTCTTCGTCGTCATCCACTTCGAGGCACTCGGTGTACTGCGAGTCGAGGTAGTCGATGAGCACCTCCAGCGTCAGCCAGCCGCTCCACCGGCCGGCCAGTGGGCTGTAACCGATCAGCTGGGCGCCGTCGCTGGCCAGCACGATGGCCGCCAGCACCGGCCGACCGGTCTGGGCCAGCACCGACTTCAGCAGGTGTTCCCTGTCGTCCGCACCGGTCATCGGCGGGTGCCAGTCCTCCGGTGCTCGGTGCAGTTGAACCGCCTGCCAGCCGTCCTGGCCCTTGCCGTGCCAAACAATGTGGTCGGCCAGGTCTCGGACACCGTCGAGGTCCGGGAGAGGCCGATCAGCGCGCGCCACCAGGAAGGTTCCCCAAAATCCCATGGCCGGAATTATTGAGCATGGGTGCGACGATCGACGGCGTCCCGACGGATACTGCCGCCGGCGGCAGTGCTCGTACGGGCCGTGGGTGCGGATATTCGGAAGACGCTCCACGAAGTCGCGGGCAGGATGCCGCCTATGAATCGTCAGGAAATCAGCGGGATCGCCCACGGTGACCATCCGATCATGGCTCCTCTCGCCGATGACTCAGTGCGTACGCTGCTCGATCGGGCTCTGCGACGCGGTGACGAGCGGATCCTCGATCTCGGGTGCGGGCAGGGAACCTGGCTGGTACGCGCGCTGGCCGGGCGTCCCGGGCTTCGGGCCGAGGGTGTCGACGTGGACGCCTCGGCGATCGCTCGGGCTCGCAAGGCCGCGAGCGCCGCCGGAGTGGCCGATCGGGTCGTCTTCCATGAAGTGGATGCCGGCGAGTTCACGTCTCCGCACCGATTCGACCTGGTGATCAGCGTCGGTGCCGTGCATGCCTTCGGGCGCCTGATGTCGACGCTCGACGCGGCCGCCCGCCATCTCGCCGCCGGGGGCGGTGTCCTCATCGGCGACGGGTTCTGGGAGCGCCCGCCCGGCCAGGCGACTCTCGACTGCGGCTTCGCCGACGACGAGTACGACAACCTTGCCATGACCGTCGATCACATCCGGTCGCGCGGATGGGTCCTCTTGTACGGGCACGTCAGCACGCAGCAGGAGTGGGACGACTACGAGTGGTCCTGGGCCGGCGCCCTGTCACGGTGGGCCCTCGACCACCCGGAACATCCGGACAGCGGTCAGGCGCTCAAGGCCTCCGACGACCATCGTTCCGCCTGGCTTCACGGCTACCGCGGCACGCTCGGGTTCGCGACCCTGTACCTCCGGCGGACGAATGACGGCTGATGCGGTCTTCGGTGAGCCGAGTTGCGGAACGCGCGGCGGGCGAGGCGCCTCGGGCGCATCGCCCGCCGCCGCTCGTCGAGGGTGGGCCAGCCGCAACTGACACACCGTGAGCGCCTCGGTCTCCTGTCGGGTCTCGTACCGATCGAAGGGCGAACGCTCACGGAAATAGTCTTTAGAAGGCGGCCGAATATCAAGCAGCAACAGTTATTCCTGACCGCGGCCGATGGCCGTCCTGGCGGTGATAGGCGGGCTGTTGCTCGTGGTCTACACCGGCGGGGACGTTCGGCAGGCCGAGATGATGCTGGTCGGCCTGCTGGCCGGCCAGGGCCTGCGTCCCGGCGACCGAACCTGAGGGCGGCTTGCACTCGGCACCGACGATGTCCTGGACCAGTGGCGGCGGACCGCTCCGAAGCCGACGCGGGCCACCGACGAACAGGAGTTCGTGGCGGTGATGCGGGCGTTCCGCAAGTGGGCGGGCGACCACTCCACCCCGCCAGCTCAGCACCTGGTCGAACGGCGCGTTCTCGCACACCACCATCGCCTCGGTGCTCAACGGCAGGACGCGGGCGAAGCTCAGGTACGTGCAGGGCTTCGTCCGCGCCTGCGGCGCCGACGAGCACGAGGTCGCGCTGTGGTCCACCGCCTTCCGCCGGGTGTACGAGGGCCTGCATCTCGCCGAAGAGACGGCGGCTCTCGTTCCCTTGCCGCTCCGGACCGAGGCCGGCTGAACGTACGTTGCGACCTGGGCTCGGGGCCGTCTCCCAACGCCCAGGTGTCAGCCGCCGAGGATGCCGGGGAGCCGGTTCTGGAAGTCCAGCACGCCTGCCCACGTGGGGCGTAGCGCGATGCGTGCCATCCTCGTATCCGGGTGCGAGGCCTGGGCGACGTACCCGGCACCGCCCGCTTCTCCGAGGAAACGGCGTGCCGCCTGCGCCTGCTCAGGCACCATGCCGTCGACCTCGGTGATCGACACCCGGCCGCGCAGGAGGAGCACCTCCGGCGGCTGCGGCTCCGTGTCGATCGTGACGGCCACGGCGGGGTTCGCGCGCAGGGCGCGCAGCCGCGCGGCCGGGCGCGTGATCCCCATCGGCGGGCAGTGGACGTACGTCGCCATCACGAGTTCGCCGCGGGTCCAGACGAACCACGTCGACATCACCCGGGGCGTCCCATCCGTCGCCACGTAGGCGAGCCGAGCCGGGATCGTCGAGTGCAGGAGGCGCTGGGCGGTGTCCGTCTCCAACAGGCGCAGGTCGCCCTGTGCGAGTTCCATGAGTCATCTCCATAGGTCGGTTCGACCGTACTGACCGGAGAGCCGACGTGAACTCATCGCCGTCCTCAAAGGCTCAGCGTCGCACGCGGTAGCGAAGGTGGGTGGCGCGATTGCCCTGGATCACGACTGGGTCGTCGAAGCGGTGCGGGGCGCCGGCCAGGTCGGTGAAGTACGGGATGCCCTTGCCGAGTAGCACCGGTACGAGGCTGACGCAGACCTCGTCCACCAGTCCCAGATCGAGGGCCTGCCGCGCGATGTCGGCGCTCGCGACACTGACGTCTTTCTCGCCGGCGATCTCCTTGGCCCGCGCGACGCCTTCCGCGACGCGGTCGACGAAGGTGGTTCGCGGCCACTTCGCCGCGTTCTGGGGCGCGTTGTGGGTCACGACGACGGCCGGGGCCCCGATCGGGTGACTGTCGTCCCAGCCGTTGGTCAGGTCGAAGAGCCGGCGGCCGCAGACGAGCGCACCGACGCCGGAGAGAATCTCGCGCAGCATCTCCGCGCTGTTCGCGTCGACCTGGAACGACCAGCGCTCGTCGGCACTCGGCACCGTGACGCCGCCGGCGCCGTACCAGCCGAACAGCTCATCGGTCCCGTCCTTCGGGTCGGCGATGTAGCCGTCCAGGGACATCGTCATGTGGGTGTAGACCTTGGCCATGTGGACCTCCCGGTGGGTTCCTCTGCCCAGTGAAACGTCCCAGGCGACCAGAACTCATCGGTCGGCCACTACTTCGGTCCCGTCCCATCCTGTCCAGCGCAGCCAGCCCTCGAAAGTCATCATCTCGGGGTGGATCTCACGGAGGAGTGGAATGTCCCGATCCAGACCGAAGACGTCGCGTGCCTGGAAGAACTGGAACATGGCTGAGTAATCGTGTCCCACATCCGGAATGGAGGATCTCAGGACGTCGAGGGGCACCGGGTTGTATCCGCATGGCGTTCCTGTGACGCGCTCGAAGGTCGCGGCGATCTCTTCGCCGGTGAGGCTGTCTCCCGTGACGGCCAGATCGCGACTGCCCCAGCTCTGCCAGTGCTTGAACATGAAGTCGCTGAACCGGGCGATGTCGTCCAGACCGATCAACGGGTACTTCCCTGTTCCCAGCGGGAGTGAGAACAGCAGCCCGGAACGACCGTCGGGCAGCGGGCCGCGACCCGGCGCGAGCCGCACTCGTAGGTTCTCGAAGTACGGCGATGTCGTCAGGATCGACACGTGTTCGCTGTACCAGCCGTCCTTTTCCTCCCGCATCATCTCCTCCGACCGGAGCAGGTTGATGTGTGCCGCGACCGCGGCCTTGGCGTCGTAGTGCGGGACGGGGATGGCTCCGTTGGTCAGGGTCACAGCGCTGTCGAGCGACGACCAGATGAACCTCTCGACGCCGGCCGCTTTCGCGGCCTCGAGAACGGTGATCCCCTGCCGGTGTTCGCCAAGTACGCTGCCGCTGGAGAAGAAGTCGGTGTTACAGAACACCTGGTCCACATCGGACACAGCCGCGTGGATGCTGCCGGGATCGTCCAGGTGGCCCTGGAGCATCCGGACCCGGCCGCCGCCCCGCGCGAGCAAGTCGGTGGCTCGCTCCGAACGAGGATCGCGGGTGAGCACGGCAACCGTCGCATCCGGTGATTCGAGAAGGCGGGAGACGACCCTGCGTCCCATCGCGCCCGTGCCGCCGATGACGAGTGTGTCACCCATGACTGGTAACCGGTCCTTTCGTTAGATGTCCGAGAACGTGCTCGGCGACCTGCTGGTGCGTGGCGATCCACACGTCGTTGCGCGCCTGCTCGACGTGCTCGAGGATCCGGTCGAACATGCTGGACGGCAGCGGTCTTCCGCCGACGTGTGCGTGCACGGTCAGGTTGAACACCCCAGGACGGGATGCGCCGAGCAGGTGGTCCAGCAGGTCGGCGTGGCTGTCGAGAAAGGCCCGCGGTCCGGCGGCGCCGCGGACGTCGGACAGCTCGCTGTGCATGATCGTGACGAGCGGGCCGGCCGAGGTTGGTATCACCTGGGGCAGTTCGTGGTCGTTGTAGTCCCCCGACCACAAGTAGCCTGACTCGGCCAGCAGCTCCGGAGTGCCTGCGGTGCCGGAGGCACGGGGACTCATCCAGCCGGTCGGACGGACGCCGGTGAGGCTTTCGAGTATCTCGGTGCAGCGGCGGATGTTCGCGCGTTCGGCCGGTACGTCGAGCAGCGCCGGTATGACGTCCTGCGCGTAGGAGTGCGCGGCGATCTCGTGTCCCGCGTCGTGTACGGCCAGCACCGCCTCGGGGAACCGTTCGGCCACCAGACCGTTGACACCGAAGGTGGCGGGCATGCGATGGGATCGCAGGATCTCGAGCAGCCGCCACACCCCGGTCGTGCAACCGTATTCGGACCAGGAGACACTGTGCGGGCAGCCGCCTCAGCGCGGCTGGGGAAGCGTTTCTGCCCAGGGCCAGGGCGTTGCTCCGAGCCGCGGATGAGGCCATCGCCACGGCGCGGGCGGCAGCCGGGCTCGGCAGCGTATCGATCGGATACATGCCAGGCCTCGTCGTCACCGCGGCGACCCGCGAACTGCGTCGCCGGCACCCGGACGCAACAGTGCGGACGGTGTACCTCGGGTGGCGCCGGCCCGCTGAGGCCCTCCTCGACCATCATGTGGACGCGGTCGTCACCCGCCTGCTGTTCCCGGCCGATCGGCTTCAGGTCACGCCGCTCTACGACGAGCCACGCGTCGTGGTCGTCCCCCGCGATCACCGCCTGGCCGGACGGCCGTTCGTCGTCCTCGAGGACATCGCCGACGAACCCTTGCCCCAGGTATCCGGCCTCGACTCCGTGTGCCGCGCCTTCTGGCACCTGGAACCGCGGCCGGACGGCCGTCCCGCTCCCGCCGGGCCCATCATGAACTCGCTGGACGACACGTGGGAGTTCGTAGCCTCCGGCGACACCCTCGCCGTCGCCACCCCCGACCACGTCCAGACCACCCGATCGGATCTGACACTGATCCCTCTGCTCGGGGTCGCCCCGAGCAGAGTCGTGCTGGCGACCCGGGCCGACGACAACGGGCGTCTGGTGGCCGAGTTCCGACAGTGCGCGATCGAACACCTGACGCCACGGACCTGATGACTTGGCTTAAGCGTCAATGACGCCCGATCCGGCCGCGTGCCACTGAGCGCGGTGCGCGGTTCGGATGCCGTCGGCGTGGTGGTGCAGACCGCGATCGACGGTACCGGCCCGGCAGTGGCGATCTCCTTGGCGCGTGCGATGCCTTCCGCGATGCATCGAATTAGGCATTACTCGTAGATGTAAAGCCAGTAAAGGGTTTGATTGGAATACCAAGAATAGAGGCACTTGTACGGGTAACCTTCACGCTCATACTGCTGACCAGCGTCCACGCAGTCAAACTTGGTAGAATAAAGGTTTCCAGTGAAGTGCCATGAAGCCGCATGGGCGGTTTGAGCGGTCATTCCACCGACCGCCATGACGGCGATTCCCGCACTCGCGAGCGCTGCACGTATACGCATATTCAGTTCCTTTTCGATATCCGCATTACCGTCAGAGGCCGACCGACCGCCGGCGAATCCGGTGTAGGGTAACCCGGCCGTATCCCTTGTCGGGATCAGGCGATGAAGTTCTTCGAGTTATTGACGCTTCCGCTCGCACCCCGCGCCAGCGCACCGATCTTCGGGCCTTCAGCATGGGCCGAAACGGCCGAAAGCATTTGCACGCTCAACGACCATCGCCGACAGAGCCAGCTTCTTCCTCAATGGCGACCACGCCTCCTGTGTGTTGCACCCCCCGAGGATATCTTATGAGAAACATATCATACAGATCTCTGATCATACGTGAACGAGATGATGGGGTGTGTGCCCCGACGAGGACCGGTGTCTGCTGGACCGGCCGCTGCGCTCGCTGCCGCCCGAGGATCTGGCGCGGTATGCGGCCAAGGCGTTGAACACCTGGGGCGGTGTCGAGGAGTTCCGCTACTTCGTGCCGCGGCGACGCCTGGAGCTGGTTGGCGACCACCGCTGCGATCCGGCACCTGCACGAGTTCGTGACCGATGAGGTCGAATGGCGTCCGGGCCCGCGGCTCATCCTGTTCTGGGACCGGCACGGTCCCGGATATCGGCAGGTCACCGCGTGGCTGACGGATGGCCGTCTGGCGAACGCCGTCGAGGCCGCGTTCGAGGCCGAGTCGCGGGACGACGTGCTCGAGTTGCTCGCCGGGATCCATGCGGTGCTGGCACCAGCATGATCCAAGGTCGTCTGGGCCCGCCCCGAGGCGGGCCGGGGCGGGCGTCCGGAAGGGTCAGTGAGTGGCGTCGGGGTTCACGCCGACGACGATGGTGGCGAGCAGGCCGTGGGTGATCGGTCCCTTGTGGAGCGGGCGCAGTGTGACCAGGCCGGCCGAGCCTCCGCCCCGGTAGATGCCGTCCTCGTCCAGCGTCGTGCGGTGCGTGGTGTTGATCGCGTACGGCTGGAGCTTGGCGATCCGCTCGGTGACCTTCTCGTCGAAGAAGAACTGGCCCGTGTGGGCCACGTGGCCGCTGGTGTACTTCTTGCCGACGACCTTGCCGCCGATGTGGACCTTGGCGTGGATATGGATGGCCCGACCCATGTACCAGCCGGGATACAGCGTCCGGAACTCCACGACGCCGCGCCGGTCGGTGAGCTGGACGCCCCGGAGGAAGGTGAGCTTGTCGGTCGGCTCGGCGTGGCCTCCGCCGCCGCCCGGCGGCGGGGAGCCGGGCGGAGGTGTCGGCGTGCCGGTGGGCGGGGTGCCGCCGCCCGGACCGCCGCCGTTCGCGCCGCCGATGCCCATGGCCGTGTAGCCGGAGTACTCACCGAGGGCGTCACAGTGCCAGATGTCCAGCGCGGCCCCCGGGATGGGCGCGCAGGTGGTCGCGTCGACGACGGTGGCGCGCAGGATGAGGGGCACGCCCTCCTTGTGCTCGGTGATGTCGCGGCGGAAGAGCTCGTAGTCGAGGTAATAGGGGCCCTCGGTCAGCTCCTGCACCAGCACGCACGCCGGCTTCGGACCGGTGGGCCCGTGGGTGGTGGAGGCACCGGCCGCCGCACGACCCAGCGCGACGATTCCGGCCGCTCCGAGGCCCGCGCCGCCGAGGGCGGTCAGCGCGGCGCGGCGGTTCACCGCGCTGGATTCCGGCGACTGCGTGTGGTCTTCGTGCTCGGTCATGCGTTCGCCACCTTGGGTTGACAACGGCTATGACGATCAGTCGGCCCCCGCGTCGAGCGACGCTATCCGCGCCCCATGAAGATTGGATGAGAACGAACTGAGAACCGTGAGATGTTCGACGCCGCCGTCTGTCGATCCTGCCCGGGGCCGTTCGTATAGAGGGTGAGAGCCGGTCCGGAAGAGGAGCACGCGATGAAGCAATACCTGTTCAGCATCTACCAGCCTTCGGGAGCAGAGCCCCCGGCCGACCTGGAGCGGATCATGCGTGAGGTCGAGGCCTGGCAGCAGGAGCTGCAGGCCGCCGGTGCGTGGGTGTTCACCGGGCGCCTGCACGCCCCGAGCACGGCCACGGTCGTACGGCTCCGCGACGACGAGGTGCTCACGACCGACGGCCCGTTCGCCGAGGGCAAGGAGTACGTCGGCGGCTTCACGGTCGTCCGGGCGGCCGACCTCGACGCCGCACTCGAATGGGCGGGGGCCTTCACCCGCATCACCTCCCTTCCGGTGGAGGTACGGCCGATGCTGGGCGAGGACTGACGTGTCCGCCACCGCGCAGGTCGAGGCGGTCTTCCGCGAGGAGTACGGCCGCGCGGTGGCCGTCCTGGTCCGCGTCTTCGGCGACATCGAACTCGCCGAAGAGGCGGTCCAGGACGCCTTCGCCGAGGCGCTGCGGCGCTGGCCGTCGGCCGGAGCGCCCCCGCGCCCGGCGGGGTGGATCATCACCACCGCCCGCAACCGCGCGATCGACCGGTTGCGCCGTGAGGCGTCCCGCACGGACCGGCACGCGCAGGCCACCCTGCTGCGGACCCCCGACGAACCGGCCGAGGAGGGACCGGTGCGCGACGACCGGCTACGCCTGATCTTCACCTGCTGTCACCCCGCGCTGGCGCCCGCCGCACGGGTGGCGCTGACGCTCCGGCTCCTGGGCGGGCTGACCACCGCGGAGATCGCCCGGGCGTTCCTCGTGCCCGAGGCGACGATGGCCCAGCGCCTGGTCCGGGCCAAGGGCAAGATCCGCGACGCGCGCATCCCGTATCGGATCCCGAAGGATGCGGACCTGCCGGATCGCCTGCGGGCCGTGCTGGCCGTCATCTACCTGATTTTCAACGAGGGGTACGTGGCCGGCTCGGGCGACCGGCTGATCCGCGCGGAGCTGTGCGCGGAGGCGATCCGCCTCGGGCGGTTGCTGGCCGAGCTGATGCCCGACGAGCCGGAGGTGACGGGCCTGCTCGCGTTGATGCTGCTGGTCGAGTCGCGCCGGGCGGCGCGGACCGGACCGGACGGATCCCTGGTCCCGCTGGCCGAGCAGGACCGGAACCGGTGGGACCGCGAGCTGATCGCCGAAGGGCAGGCCCTCGTCCGGCGATGTCTCCGGCGCGACCGGCCGGGGCCGTACCAGATCCAGGCGGCGATCAACGCGGTGCACAGCGACGCGCCGGACGCGGCCGCCACGGACTGGCGGCAGATCCTGGAGCTGTACGACCTGCACCTCGCGCTCGCCCCGAGCCCGGTCGTGGCCCTGAACCGCGCCGTGGCGGTGGCCGAGGTGGAGGGTCCCGGGCCGGCGCTCGCCCTCGTCGACGGCCTGGACCTCGACCGGCACCACCTGTACCACGCCATCCGGGCCGATCTGCTGGGGCGTCTCGGCCGTACCGGCGAGGCGGCCCTGGCGTACGAGGCGGCGATCGCCCGCACCGAGAACACCGCCGAACGCGACTTCCTGCGGCACCGCCGTGCGGTGCTCGGCGGGTGACGCCGGTGCTCCTGGTCGCCCGATCAGGACGCGTTGCGGGTGTCGACACCTGGCTGAGGCGCGCTGGTGTCTCGGCTCTGAATGGCGGCGGCGGCGCGATGCAACTCGTCGAGGACGGTTCGGACGGCCTTTCGTGCGGTGCGCTCAGGGCGGTGGAGTACGTCGATATGGCGCTTGGCGTTCACACCGCTCAGCGGCTTGAGGACCACCGCGGGGTGCGGACGCGAGGTCCAGCGGGGCATCAGTGCCAGGCCACCGCCGGCGGCCACGGCCTCGGCGACCACTGAGAATTCGTTGATGCGGTGGACGACGTCGAGTTGGCGGTTGGCGACGGTGGCGATGGCCTCGATGGTGGCCATCAGCGGGAAGCCGTCGTGAACGGTGATCCAGGGCTGATCGGCCACGTCGCGCGGGAGGAGCTGCCGCTTGGAAGCCAGAGGGTGGTCGGTCGGCAGAGCGACGTCGAGCGGCTCGCGCAGCAGTGTGGCAGCGGTCACGGTGCGCGGCCACGCCGGAGCATGGTCGAGCCGGTGAGCGAGCACGAGATCGTAGTCCCGCGTGAGACGGGGGAAGCGGTCTTGCGCCACGTCCTCGTCGGCAAGAGTCAAGCGGGGACGGCCCGGCCCGGCCAGACCGCGCAGCAGGAGCGGAAAGAACACCGTGGCCGCGCTGTGGAAGGCCGCCACCGACACGTCGCCGTCCGGTTGCTCGGCGAAGTCGGCGATGGTGCGCCGCGCGCGGGCAAGGGCGGTCTCCACCTCGATCGCCGCACCTGCCAAGGCCTGCCCGGCGTCGGTGAGCACAATCCGCCGTCCGGCGCGTTCGGTGAGCGGGACGGGGCTCGAACGTTGCAGTAGTCGCAGCTGCTGTGAAATCGCCGAGGGCGTCACGTGCATGGCCTCGGCGACCGCGCTGACGCTGCCGAGCTCTCCCAGTTCGCGGAGGATCCGCAACTGCCGTTCGTCCACTCGAACAGTGTAGATGAACTAAAGGTTCGTTTCAGAAGTTGGTGGTTGGCTTCATTGTCCTGGTGGTGCACCGTGAGGACGTGCCTGATGCTCGCCGTACCGACGCCGTCCTCCTGCTCGTCGCGCTCGTCTGGGGTTCCAGCTACCTGGCGGCGAAGACGGCCGCTGCTGCCATCCCCGTCCTGGCGCTGCTGTTCGCTCGGTATGCGATTTCCGCGCTCGCCTGTGTCGCCCTCGTCGCCGCTCGTCGCGGATTCCGGCGCTGGACGCGCGAGGAGATCCGAGCCGGGGCGCTGCTGGGAGTCACCCAGGCTGCCGTTCTGGTGCTGGAGACCTACGGGGTGGCGCATACCAGCGCCGCCAACGCCGGGCTGATCATCAGCCTGACCATCGTGCTGACGCCCCTGCTGGACCGGGCCGGCGGCCGCGGCAGGCTGCCGCTGCGGTTCTTTCTCGCCGCCGGCGTCTGTGCCCTGGCCATCGGACTCCTCGTGTCCGGCCGCGGACTGCACGCCCCACAGGTCGGCGATGGGCTGATCCTCGCCGCCGCGGTTGTGCGGGCGGGCCACGTCGCGCTCGTCGGGCGGCTCACCACAGGTCGCACCGTGGATCCGCTGCACCTGACGACCGTCCAAACCCTCGTCGGCTCGGCGCTGTTCCTGGTGCCCGCCCTCGGCGGCCTGCCGGAGCTGGTCCGCAGCAGTGCCACTACCTGGATCCAGCTGATCTATCTCGCCCTGTTCTGCAGCGTGTTCGCCTTCCTGGCGCAGACCTGGGCGGTGCAGCGCACCTCCGCCAGCCGGGCGAGCCTTCTCCTGGGCACCGAACCGATCTGGGCCGTGGCCGCCGGGATCGGTCTCGGTGGCGAACGGCTCACGCTCGTGGCCGCCCTCGGCGCCGCGCTCATGGTCGCCGGAACCTACTGGGGCCAGGCCATCGAACGTGCCCACCGCACGACCGTGAAAGATGACACCCCCTGCCCGGCAACGGCACTTACCGGTTGACGCCCTCCGGAACGTGCGCGGGCGGCGCGCGCGGCGGCTAAGGTGGGCGACCGTGCGCCTCGTCATCGCCCGTTGCAGCGTCGACTACGTCGGCAAGCTCACCGCCCACCTCCCCCTGGCCACGCGGCTGGTCCTGATGAAGGCCGACGGCAGTGTCTCGATCCACGCCGACGACCGCGCGTTCAAGCCGCTCAACTGGATGAACCCGCCGTGCTCCGTCAAGGAGGACGAGGGCCGCTGGACGGTCACGCACGGCAAGTCGGGCGAGCAGCTGATCCTCACGATCGAGGAGATCCTGCACGACTCCAGCCACGAGCTGGGCGTCGACCCGGGACTGCAGAAGGACGGCGTCGAGGCCCACCTGCAGGAGCTGCTGGCCGAGCACATCACGACGCTGGGCGAGGGCTGGAAGCTCATCCGCCGGGAGTACCCCACCGCGATCGGCCCGGTCGACATCCTGTGCCGCGACGACGCGAACGGGACGGTGGCCATCGAGATCAAACGGCGCGGCGAGATCGACGGTGTCGAGCAGCTCACCCGCTACCTCGACCTGCTGAACCGCGACCCGCTCCTGGCGCCCGTCCGCGGGATCTTCGCCGCACAGGAGATCAAGCCGCAGGCGCGGGTGCTCGCCGAGGACCGCGGCATCGGCTGCGTCACCTTGGACTACGACGCGCTGCGCGGCATCGAGCGGGACGGCACGCTCTTCTGACTCCAGCGAAATAGCTGACAGAAGGTGGCAGTCTTCGCCGCCATGCTGGTCGCATGAACAAGCGAGCAGAAGGCACCTTCACCCTCGACACCTGGGACGCCGAGAACCCGTACGACGAGCGCGACGGGGTCACGTTCACGCGTGTCCATGTCGACAAGACGTTCAGCGGCGGCCTCGTCGGCACCAGCACCGCCGAGCTGATCACCGTCGTCACCGAGAACCCCGCCGCTTACGTCGGCGTCGAGCGGTTCCAGGGCGCACTGGACGGCCGTACGGGCGGGTTCGTGCTCCAGCACAACGCGGGCGGCGAGGACGGCAAGCCGTGGCTGACCTGGAAGATCGTGGAGACGAGCGGCACCGGCGACCTCAAGGGGATCAAGGGCGAGGGCCAGATCATCATCCTTGAGGACGGCGGCCACTCCTACACGCTCGACTACGAGGTGGGCTGAGGACCCGTCAGCGCTTGTCGCGCTGGCCCTCGGCGAGCGCCTGGGTCAGCTTGTCCGCGCCGGCCCGCCGCTGAAGCCGGGCGAACAGGCTCGGAGCCAGGCCGCCCAGCACCACCCCGACGCGGACGGGCAGCGGGGCCACGTCGAGTTCGGCGCGGTCGCGCTCGATGGCGTGGGTCACCGCGCGGGCGACGTCGCCGGGCGTGCTGGTGCCCACGCCCGGCGGCAGGTCCACCCCGGCGTCGGCGAACATCCCGGCGTCCCGGATGAATCCCGGGTAGATCGCCGAGACGCCGACGCCGTGCGGGTGCAGGTCCTCGCGGAGACCGAGGGCGAAACCGCGCAGCCCGAACTTGGTCGCGTTGTACAGCGCCGTGCCTCCCGACGCGACCTTGCCCGCGATCGACGAGACGAAGACCAGGTGTCCGCGCCTGCGCGAGGTCATCTCCTCGGCCGCCAGGCGGGCCATGACCATCGGCACGCGCAGGTTGACGTCCAGGACACGGTCGATGTCCTCGACGGAGAAGTCGGTGAGGGGCCCGCTGGCGGGCAGCCCGGCGTTGGCGACGAGGATGTCGACCGGCCCGGCCTCCTCCAGCACGCGGGCGGCTCCGTCCCGGTCGGTGAGGTCGGCGACGATCGACCGGCCGTCGAGCTCCGCGGCGAGGGATTCGAGCACGTCGGCGCGGCGTCCGGTGAGCACCACCGACGCGCCGCGGCCGGCGAGTTCGCGTGCGATGGCCTGGCCGATGCCCCCGGTCGCCCCGGTGATGAGGGCGGTCGCCTTAGCGATCTTCATGCGGGCATCGTGCCACGTCAGGCCGTAGTTTCAACAGATGTCGCGGCGCAGCGGGCCCGTGCCTCGTCGATCATCCGGTACCGCACGCCGTACCGGAGCGTGCGGATGAGGGCGTGGCCGGCGATCCGGGTCGCGTGCGGAAAGGGCGGGCGCCCGCCGAGGAGGGTGAGCGCCCAGTCCGGGAGCCCGGGCCGAACAGCCCGGGGTCGCCGGGCGGGTCGGTGTACTGCTCGCCCGGCAGGTGCGCGGCGGCCAGCATCGCCCAGAACGCCTCATCGATCGACGTACGCGGATTCATACAGCCTCCTCGGGACGCGACGACCACGTTACGCCGTTTGCGACAAGAAGCAATATTCGTATCATGTGTCGCGTCTCACGAGACCGGTACCCTGCGAGGCATGCCGCAGGCCACCACCGACGTCCGGGAGCGGGTCGTCAACGCCGCCGAGCACTGCTTCGCGCGGTACGGCGTCGGTAAGACGACCGTCGAGGACATCGCGGCCGCGGCGGGGCTGTCCCGGGCGACCGTCTACCGCAGCTTCGCCGGCGGGCGTGACGAGGTGATCCTCGCCGTCCTCCTCCGCGACATGCGCCGCTTCCTCGACCGGCTGGCCGCCCGGCTCGGCACGCAGACCTCGGTCTCCGACGGCATCGTCGAAGGGGTCGTCGACGCGGTCGCGTTCGTGCGCGGCGAGCCGCGGGTGGCGGCCCTGCTCACCCCGGAGGCCGCCGGGCACACCCAGACCGCCATCGCCGGGGCCGCCGAGCACGTCCTGCGCCTGTGCGCCGACCGCGTGCGGCCGTACTTCACGACGGCCCAGCGTGAGGGTCTGCTCCGCGCGGACATTACGGTGGACGGCGCGGTGGAGTTCCTCTTCCGGATCATCTCCTCGATGATCGCCCTCCCCCGTGACGGGGACCCCCGGGAGTTCCTGCGCACCTATGTCGTCCCCGCCCTCGTAGAGAGCAGATAGATGTCCGATGTAAGCGCGGTGCGGTCCGCCGTACGGCCCAGCCCGGCGTTCCTCTTCGTCCTCGGCCTGTTCGCGCTGTCCGGCCTGGCGGTCTGGCGGTACGGCATAAGCCCGGACCGGACCGCCCGGCTGTTCCTGTTCGTGTTCGTCGTCAGCGGCTGGATCGTGTCGTTGTGCCTGCATGAGTTCGGGCACGCGTTCTTCGCCTACAGGTCGGGTGACCGGAGCGTCGCGACCAAGGGCTACCTGACGCTCAACCCGCTGAAGTACGGCGACATCACGCTGAGCTTCCTGCTGCCCGTGCTGTTCGTGCTGCTCGGCGGGATCGGTCTCCCGGGCGGCGCCGTCTACATCGACCGGGGGGCGATCCCCGGGAGGATCCGGCACAGCCTCATCTCGGCGGCCGGGCCGATCGCCAACCTCCTCTTCGCGATCATCCTCGGCGTCGTCATCACCAACCTGGCCAAGGACCCGGCACACCTGCTGTTCTGGACCGGCGCGGCATTCCTGGCGTTCCTGCAGGTCACCGCGGCCGTGCTGAACCTGCTGCCGGTACCCGGCCTGGACGGCTTCGGGATCGTCGAGCCGTACCTGCCGCGCAGCTGGGTCGCGCAGGCGGACCGGATCGGCGGCTACGCCTTCATGGCGCTGCTCGCCCTGCTGTGGATCCCCGCGGTCAACGAGCAGTTCTTCTCGCTCGTCTACCACCTCACCGACCTGTTCGGCATCGACCAGGACCTCGTCTCGGTCGGGCACGGGCTGTTCCGGTTCTGGGAGAACGTCAGCTTCGCGGGCTGAGTCCCGCTGAAGCCTCGTGTCCACCGAACGGTGGACACGGGAATCACCGGACCGCCGATCCCGGACCGGCCCCGCCGCCACGACGCTGGAGGCATGAACGACACGGCGGTGCGGGTCCGCGACCTGCGCAAGCGATACGGCGACGTCGACGCGGTGAACGGCGTCGACCTGGACATCTTCCGCGGCGAGGTGTTCGCCCTGCTCGGCCCCAACGGCGCGGGCAAGAGCACCACGGTCGAGATCCTCGAAGGACACCGGCGGCGGACCGGCGGTGAGGTCTCCGTCCTCGGGACCGACCCCGGGAAGCCGACCCGGGAGTGGCGCACCCGGCTCGGCATCGTGCTGCAGACCTCGAACGAGCAGCCGGAGCTGAGCGTCCGGGAGATCGTCCGGCACTTCGCGGGCTACTACCCCCGCCCCCGGAACGTCGACGAGGTGATCGAGGCGGTCGGCCTCACCGAGAAGGCCGGGGCGCGGCTGGCGCACCTGTCCGGCGGCCAGCGCCGGCGGGTCGACGTGGCGCTCGGCATCATCGGCGGCCCGGAGCTGCTGTTCCTCGACGAGCCGACGACCGGGTTCGACCCGGACGCGCGCCGGCAGTTCTGGAAGCTCATCGAAGGGCTCGCGCACGACGGCACGACCATCCTCCTGACCACCCACTACCTGGACGAGGCGGAGGCGCTCGCGGACCGCGTCGGCGTCATCGCCGACGGCCGGGTCCTCGAGGTCGGCTCGCCGATGAAGCTGGGCGGCCGGGCCAACGCGACCGCGCGGGTCGGCTGGTTCGGGCCGGAGGGGCGACAGTCCATCGCGACGGACTGCCCCACGCAGGTGGTGGCCGAGCTGAGCCACAAGTTCGGCGGCGAGGTGCCGGGGCTGACCGTCGCCCGTCCCACCCTCGAGGACGTCTACCTCGCCATGATCGGAGAAGCGCGATGACCACCCCCGCCATGCCGTCCACGCTGCAGATCGGGCTGTCCCGCGGGAGCCTCGAGCTGAGGGGCTACTTCCGCGAGAAGTCGGCCGTGGCGTTCACGCTCGCCATGCCCGTCATGCTGATGCTGATCTTCGGCATGATCTTCAAGGGAAAGGTCGGCAATACGGGCGTGGACTTCCGGCAGTACTTCGCGGCCGGGATCATCGCCAGCGGCATCATGTCGACGACGTTCGTCAGCCTGGGCATCTCCATCGCGCAGGAACGCGACGACGGCACGCTCAAGCGGCTGTACGGCACGCCGATGCCCAAGGCGGCGTACTTCCTCGGCAAGACCGTGCTGGCGCTGACGCTGTCGGTGCTGGAGACCGTCATCCTCTTCGTGCTCGGGAACCTCCTGTTCGGGCTGAAGCCGCCGAGCACGCCGGAGCGCTGGCTCACGTTCGCCTGGGTCTTCGTCGCCGGAGTCGCCGTCTGCACGCTGCTCGGCATCGCGATCAGCAGCGTGCCGCGTTCGGGGCGGGGCGCGGCGGCCGTGCTCAACCTGCCGTACATCGTCCTGCAGTTCATCTCCGGCGTGTACTTCACCTTCGCCGACCTGCCCTCCGGCGTCCAGCACGTCGGCGCGCTCTTCCCGCTCAAGTGGATCAGCCAGGGCCTGCGGTCGGCGCTGCTGCCGGACGCCCTGCTGGCGTCCGAGCCCGCGCACTCCTGGGAGCACGGGCGCACCGGACTGGTGCTGGCGGCCTGGGGTGCCGCAGGCTTGACCCTGTGCCTGACGACATTCCGCTGGAAACGGCGCCGCGACGGATGACGACCAAGGACGCGTGGGACTGGGGACTGGGCCGGTGGGAGGCGTACTTCGGCCTGGTCCTCGTCTCCACGCTCATGTACGTGCTGGCGGTCGAGCCGGCGAGCAGGAGCGTGCCGACCGCCGTGCTCCTGCTCGCCCTGGTGCCGTGGTACTTCTTCTTCGGCCGCCGGCTCCTCCGGCGGGACTGCCCCGGCCCGATGACGTACGTCTACGTGGCAGGGATGATCGTGCTGTGCTCCGCGGCGGCGCTCGTCGCCCCGGAGAGCTCGCTCGTGCTGTTCGCCGCGTCCCCGCAGTGCTTCATGCTGATGCGCTGGCAGTCCAGCGTCGTCGCGTTGGTGTTCCTCAACGCGATCCCCGCGCTGCGGTTCCTCCGCGGCGGCCCGGACGCCGGTTCGATCGCGGTGTTCCTGGTCTGGACGGTGGTGGTCATCGGCTTCTCGGCGTTCTTCGGCCTCTGGATCGAGCGGATCATCCAGCAGAGCAGGGAGCGCCGGGAGCTGATCGCGCAACTGGAGGCGACGCGGGCGGAGCTGGCCGAGGTCAGCCGGGAGGCCGGTGTGATGGCCGAGCGCGAGCGGATGGCCGGGGAGATCCACGACACGCTCGCGCAGGGCTTCACGAGCATCCTGATGCTGCTGCAGGCGGCCGACGCGTACGTCGGGCGCGACCCGGAGGCGGCGCGACGGCAGGTCGGCCTGGCGGCGCGCACCGCGCGGGAGAACCTCGCCGAGGCCCGTGCGCTGGTGGCCGCCCTGCCGCCCGCACCGCTCGGCGGGTCCTCGCTGGATGAGGCCGTGGAGCGGCTGGCGGAGCGGCTCCGCGAGGAGCTGGGGGTGACGGCCGACTACACGCTGACCGGCGAGCCGCGACGGCTGACGGCCGGAGCCGAGGTCGTGCTGCTGCGCGTCGCCCAGGAGAGCCTGTCCAACGTCCGCAAGCACGCGAAGGCCGATCGGGTCGAGGTCGGCCTGGCATACGCGGCGGAGTCGGTGCGCCTCGAGGTACGCGATGACGGCGTCGGTTTCACGCCGGGCGCGTCGCACGGATTCGGGCTGCACGGCATGCGCGAACGCGTCGGCCAGGTCGGCGGCACCCTCGACGTACGGAGCGAGCCCGGAGCGGGAACCGCGGTCGTGGTGGAGGTGCCGGCGTGATCAAGGTGTTGCTGGTCGACGACCACCCGGTCGTCCGTGAGGGGCTGCGCGGCATGCTGTCGGCCGAGGACGACCTGACGGTCGTGGCCGAGGCCGGAGGCGCCGCCGAGGCGGTCGCGGCGGTACGGGCGCACGAACCGGACGTCGTGCTGATGGACCTGCGCATGCCGGGCGGGGACGGCGTGGAGGCGACCGCGCGGGTGCTCGTCCAGCGCCCGCAGACCCGCGTCGTGGTGCTGACGACGTACGACACGGACGCCGACATCCTGCGCGCCGTCGAGGCGGGCGCCGCGGGCTACCTGCTCAAGGACGCCTCGCGGCACGACCTCGCGCAGGCCGTACGCGCGGCGGCGCGCGGCGAGACGGTCCTGGCACCGTCGGTGGCGGCCAAGCTCGTGTCCCGGATGCGCTCGCCGGTGGAGCTGACGCGCCGGGAGATCGACGTGCTGCGACTCGTCGCCCGCGGCCGTACGAACGCCGAGATCGGCAAGGAACTCCTGATCAGCGAGGCGACGGTGAAGACGCACCTGCTGCGGGCGTTCGGCAAACTCGGGGTCTCCGACCGGACCGCCGCGGTGACCGCGGCGCTCGAACGCGGCATCCTGCCTCCACCCGGCCGAAACGGGTAACTTACGAGGAAACCGAACCTCGTTATAGACCGGGTGACGCCGATGACCGCGACCGCGAACGAGAAGACCGCCGAGACGTTCCGCTCCTTCGATCCCGCGACCGGTGAGGTCGTCGGCGAGCATCCCGTCCACGACGAGGCCGCGGTGAACACCGCCATCGAGCGCGCCCGCACGGCGCAGATCTGGTGGGCGGGCCTCGGCTGGAAGGAGCGCAAGGTCAGGCTGCTCAACGTCAAGGGCGCCCTGACCCGCGCGCTCAACCGCGTGGCGACGGCGATCCACCGGGAGACCGGCAAGCCGGTGGCGGACGCCCAGCTCGAGACGGTCATGGCCATCACGCACCTGGACTGGGCCGCGCGCAACGCCCAGAAGGTCCTCGGCCCGCGCGGCGTCTTCCCCGGCATCGTCGCCATCAACCAGAAGTGCGTCCTGGAGTACCAGCCGCTCGGCGTCGTCGGCGTGATCGGCCCGTGGAACTACCCGCTCTTCACTCCCGTCGGCTCGATCGCGTACGCCCTGGCGGCGGGCAACGCGGTGGTCTTCAAGCCCTCGGAGTACACCCCGGGCGTCGGCCTGCTGCTCGCCGAGATCATCTCCGAGGTCATCCCGGAGGAGCCGGTCTTCCAGGTCGTGACCGGCCTCGGCGACACCGGCGCGGCGCTCGCCCGCGGCGCCGTCGACAAGATCGCCTTCACCGGGTCGTCGCCGACCGCCCGCAAGGTCATGGCGGCCTGCGCCGAGCGCCTCACCCCCATCGTCGCCGAGTGCGGCGGCAAGGACGCGTTCATCGTCAACACCGACGCCGACCTCGACGAGGCCGCCGACGCGGCGTTGTGGGGCGCGATGTCCAACGCGGGCCAGACCTGCGTCGGCGTCGAGCGGGTGTACGTCGTCGACGGCGTCTACGACGCCTTCGTCGCCCGGCTCACCGCGCGGGCCCGGACCCTACGGCCCGGCGAGGACCGCACCGCCGCGTACGGCCCGATCACCATGCCGGGCCAGCTGAATGTCATCCGGCGGCACGTCGACGACGCGCTCGCGCGGGGCGGCCGGGCGCTCGTCGGAGGCGCCGACGCGGTGAAGGAGCCCTACGTCGAGCCGGTCGTCCTCGTCGACGTCCCGGACGACTCCGCGGCGGTCTGCGAGGAGACGTTCGGCCCGACCATCACCGTGCACCGGGTCAAGTCCGTGGACGAGGCCGTCACCCGCGCGAACGCCACGCCGTACGGCCTCGCGGGCGCGGTCTACTCCGGGAGCCGCTCGACGGCCATGGACGCGGCGCGCCGGCTGCGCAGCGGCATGACCTCGATCAACGCGGTGATCGCCTTCGCGGCCGTCCCGGCCCTGCCGTTCGGCGGGGTGGGCGACTCCGGCTTCGGGCGCATCCACGGCGCCGACGGCCTACGGGAGTTCTCCCGCGCCAAGGCCATCACCCGGCAGCGGTTCGCCCCGCCGATGAACCTCACGTCGTTCCAGCGCACCGACAAGGACATGGCCAAGCTGCTGCGGCTCGTCAGCCTGCTGCACGGCCGCCGCTACCGCTGAGCCGCCGCCGACGGCATCGCGCGGGCAGGGCTCGTCCCTGCCCGCGCGATGCCGTCTCGGAAGACCTCCGGCACCGTGCAGGCAGGTTGTCCGCGCGGCGCCGGGTGCTCACCAGTCGTGCATGCCGCCGTCGGCCAGCCGCGTGACCGGCAGGTACTTCGGGTCGTACGGGTACCGCCGCGCGGCCTCCTCGTCGACCTCGACGCCGAGGCCCGGCCGGTCCGACAGCCACAGCATGCCGCCCTCGTAGCGGTAGCCCCAGTCGAAGACCTCGTCGGCCGGGTCGCGGTGGCCCATGTACTCCTGGATCCCGAAGTTCGGGATCGCCAGGTCGAGATGCAGGTTGGCGGCCAGACCGACCGGTGAGACGTCACCCGGACCGTGCGAGCCGGACCGGACGCCGTACAGGTCGGCCAGGTCCATGATCCGGCGCACGTGGGAGATCCCGCCCGCGTGCGTGACGGACGTCCGGATGTAGTCGATGAGCCGCTCGGTGATCAGCTGCCGGCAGTCCCAGATCGTGTTGAACACCTCGCCGACCGCCAGCGGCGTCACCGTGTGCGAGCGGATGAGACGGAACGCCTCCTGGTCCTCGGCCGGGGTCGCGTCCTCCAGCCAGAACAGGCGATACGGCTCCAGCGCGCCGCCGAGCCGGGCCGCCTCGATCGGGGTGAGCCGGTGGTGGACGTCGTGCAGCAGGTGGAATCCGTAGCCGAACTCCTCCCGGACCCGCTTCACCATGGTCGGGACGAAGTCGAGGTACGCGGCGGTGTTCCAGGTCTCCTCCGTCGGCAGCGCGCCGGAGGCGGGCTCGTAGATCTGCGGGCTCGTGTGCGTGCCGTACGTGGAGTCCATCCCGGGGATTTTCGCCTGCACGCGCACGGCGGTGTACCCGAGCTCGAGGTGTCGTGCGACGTCGGCGAGGAGGCCGTCGACGTCCGCGCCGCTGGCGTGCCCGTAGACGGTGAGCGCCTCCCGGGCCTTGCCGCCGAGCAGCTCGTACACCGGCAGGCCCGCGACCTTTCCCTTGATGTCCCACAGCGCCTGGTCGACCGCGGAGATCGCGGTCATCGTGACCGGGCCGCGGCGCCAGTACGCGCCCTTGTAGAGGTACTGCCAGGTGTCGCCGATCCGGGAGGCGTCCCGGCCGGCCAGCAGCGGCAGCACGTGCTCGGTCAGATAGGCGGCGACGGCCAGCTCGCGGCCGTTCAGGGTGGCGTCGCCGTAGCCGACGACGCCGTCGTCGGTCACCAGCTTGAGGGTGACGTAATTGCGGCCCGGGGCCGTGACGATGACCTTGGCGTCGGTGATCTTCATGCGTTCTCCGGGGCGAGCAGCAGTTTCATCGCGGTCCCCGCCCGCAGCCGCTCGACGGCCTTGGCGGCGTCGCGCAGCGGCACGACCTCGGTGACGAAGCGGGACACGTCGACGCGGCCGGACGCGATCAGCTCGATCGCGGCGAGGATGTCCTGGCGGGTGTAGATCCGCGTGCCGACGAGCGTCAACTCGGCGAACATGATCGATAGCAGGGCGGTCGGCTGCGGTGCCGGCGGGTACGCCCCGACCAGGACGATCCGCCCGCCCGGCCGCGCCCAGGAGGTGATCTCGGGAGCCGCCGCCGGATGCCCGGTCGCGTCGAAGACCACGTCGGCCGTTGGTGCGGCACCTCCTTCGACGACGGTCAGGCCGAGCGCCGCCGCCTGCTCCCGGCGGAACGCCGACGGCTCGGACACGGTCACCTCGACCGCCCCGGCCATGCCCGCCAGCAGGCCCACGATGCAGCCGATCGGCCCCGCGCCGATGACGTGGACGCGGTCGCCGAGGCGCACCTCGCCCCGCCGGACGGCCCGGACACCGACGGCGAGGGGCTCCACCAGGGCGGCGTCGACCAGC
The DNA here is from genome assembly GCF_040655075.1 of Actinoallomurus sp. NPDC050550. NCBI lineage: Bacteria > Bacillati > Actinomycetota > Actinomycetes > Streptosporangiales > Thermomonosporaceae > Actinoallomurus > Actinoallomurus sp. NPDC050550. The sequence continues at coordinate 111,513 of NZ_JBFAJC010000034.1, forward strand.
CGCATCCCGGGCGGCAGCGGGTACAGCCCGTAGTCCGGCACGACCACCTCCGGGCAGGCGCCCCCGGGGTAGTCGATGCCGACCGACGTCAGGGACTGGCAGATGTTCACCAGGCCGCGCGTGCAGGCGTCGCAGACACCGCAGTGCACCATCGGGTTGACGAACACCGGCGTGCCGGCCGGCAGCCCCGCGGCCGGTTCGTCGAGCGTGCCGGCGAACTCGTGGCCGATGACGGTGCCCGGCCGGGCCCGGATGTGCTCCCCGGCCAGGATGTGAAGGTCGCTGCCGCACAGCCCGGTGTACCCGACGCGTACACGAGACCAGCCCTCACGCGTCTCCGGCCGTGGCACCTCGACGACGGCCGCCTCCGTGCCGCCCTCCCAGATCAGCGCCGGAAGTGTCGTCATGTTCCCTCCTGAATTGCGCTCGCTCCGCGAGCGCGGTTCGCGGCGCCCAACGCGCCGTCCTCCCTCGTCCGGTCGCCGCTCCCTGCGCTCCTCAGTCCAGACGACGCGCGCCGCTCACTCACAGCGCCTCTGATATCGCCGCGCGTACGCCGCCCTTGCGCAGGGCGCCGAGGAGGTCTCCGACGGCGGTGACGAAACGAGGGTCCGCCGTGCCGCCGCCGCCGAGCAGGCGCTCGTCGGCGAGGACCGTGCGGGCCAGGTCCTCCGGCCCGAACGTGCGCTCCGCCAGGGCCGTCAGCCGGTCCGCCGCCGGGTCGGCCGCCCGGCCGACGGCCGGGGCGGTGACGCTGTCGGGCTCGCCGACGGCCCGGATCCAGGCGGCGACGAGCAGGGCGAGCACCCGAGGCGCCCGCCCGTGGTCCAGGTGCCAGGAGACGGCCGCGGGCACGCGCTGGGCGAGCTTCAGCGAGCCGTCCGAGCCGACCTGCCGCGTCAGATGGCCCAGCGGACGGTTGGCGAAGCGCTCGAACAGGTCGTCGCGGTAGTGGCCGAGGTCGAAGCCGACGGGGACCGTGACCGTGGGCCGGTACTCGTCGCCGAGCCGCCACGCGGCCGTCGCGATCGGCTCGTCGGCGACCGCGTCGGCGATGAGCGGGTGACCGGCGAGCATGCCGAGGTAGGCCAGCAGCGAGTGGGTGCCGTTGAGGAACCGCACCTTGATGGCCTCGTAGGCGGCGACCTCGTCGGTGAGGATCGCCCCGGCCCGTTCCCAGGCGGGCCGCCCGGCCGCGAAGCGGTCCTCCATCACCCACATCCGGAAGGGCTCCGCCGGGACCGGGACGCGGTCGTCGAACCCCGCGGCCGCCGCCTGCGCCCGGTGCTCGTCCGTCGTCGCCGGGACGATGCGGTCCACCATCGTGTTCGGAAACGTCACCGCGTCGAGGTAGCGCGCCAGCGTCTCGCCGTCCGTCCCGGACAGGGCGCCGGCGAACTCGGTCAGCAGGCCCCGCAGGAAGGTGCCGTTCGCGGCGAGGTTGTCGCAGCTGAGCACGGTGAGTGGTGCGCCGTCCCCCTGAGCGCGCTGCAGGAGGCCGCGGGCGAGCCGGCCGACGGTCGTGCGCGGCTCGGGATCCCGCAGGTCGTGGGCGATGCCGGGATCGTCCAGGTCGAGCCGCCGGCTGCCCGGCAGGTAGGTGTAGCCCTTCTCGGTGACGGTGAGGGTGACGAGCGAGGTGCCCGGGTCGGCGAGCAGGTCGACGACGCGGGCCGGTTCGTCGGCGGCCGTGAACGCGTCCGTGATGACGTCGATCGGGTCGACCCGGACCCGGTCGGGCGCGATCGTGAGCACGGTGTACCGCATGTCCTGCGCCCGGAGGGCGGCCACGACGTCCCGGCTCGCGGTGGCCACACCGGTGATCGTCCACGGCTCCGCCGGGTCCTGGGCGTCCGCCGTGTAGACCGCCTGGTGGGCGCGGTGGAAGTTGCCCAGGCCGAGGTGGACGATCCGGCGGCCCGTACGGGCCGCCGCATCGCGCCGTACCGCGTCCGAAGTCAGCTCGCCACCTCCGGGCCCGCCTCGCGGACCGTCGTCGTCCCGGATTTCTCGGTGCCGTTCTCCTGCTCAACGTAGCCGTACACCTCGGGGAGGATGTAGGTCGCGGCGAGGTACCCGGTCAGAGAGATCAGCGAGACGACGACAGTGGCGAGGGGCACGCCCAGGTGGTCGAACAGCACCGGGAACCCGTAGATCGTGAGGAACGCCGCGAGCTTGACGAAGATGTAGCCGAACCCGGACGCCGTCGCCTTGTAGCGAGTGGGCGCCACCATCGACGCGATCGTCATGCCGTTCGAGGCGTCCCAGTAGTGGCCCCACATGAGGCCGGCCGCCGCGATCGGGACGAGCCACTTCCACTCGAGGTGAAGGAAGAGCGCCGCGAGCAGCAGTGAGACGAAGGCCATCCCGAAGCCCCAGCGGGCCACGCCCCGGTGTCCCAGCTTGGGCGTCACCATCGGTGCGACGAAGCCGCTGATGGTGGCGACGATGTAGATCGCGCCGGTGACGAAGTTGGTCGCGGTGATTCCGGAGACGCCGGTGAGCACGAGGATGGTCGGCAGGTAGAACGCGAACGCGGCGAACTCCGCGCCCTGCATGGCGTTGGAGATCCAGGCGAAGATGCTGGCCCGGCGGCGGGTGCGGTCGCTCCAGATGCTCTTGAGGAAGTCGCTCGTACGGGGCCGGTCGATCTGGTGGTCCTCGTCGGGGAGCATCTCGAGCGGGTCGCCGAACATCTCCATCGAGACCTTCTTGGCCTGCCGGAACCTACCCCGCTGGATGAGCCAGAGGGCCGTGTCCGGCACGTGGAGCCGGCCGAGCAGCAGCACCAGGGCGGGCAGCGCGCCCAGGGCGAGGCCGACGCGCCACAGGAGGCTGTGGTCCATGCCCGCCAGGTACATGACGGTGATGACCGCGATGGCGACGACCTCGCCGATGCCGAACATGCCCTGCCAGCGGTTGCCCATCACCTCACGCTTGCCCTTGGGCATCGCCTCCATGATGTAGGCGTAGCCGGAGGAGATGTCGCTGCCGAGGGGGAACCCGAGCAGGAAGCGGATGATGACCAGCTGCCAGATGTTCGTCGCGAACCCCTGTGCGACGGCCAGGATGATGAAGAGCACCATCGTGCCGATGAAGACCTTGCGGCGGCCGATGCGGTCGGCGATCCACCCGCCGAGAAAGGCACCCAGCAGGGCGCCGGCCTGAACCGCGGCCGCGGCCAGCGACAGCATGTCCGTGCTGGGGTGGAAGTCCTTCTTGATGAAGATGAGCAGGAAGGAGATCGAGTAGAGGTCCCAGGCCTCGATGAGGATCGTCGAGATCATCAACCAGCCCGTACGGCGCCCGCTGTCGGTGCCCTGGCTGCTCATCACGTGGTCGACGGCGCGTTCGGACAGTCGTCGTAGCTCGGCTTGGGGGATCGCCACGCTACCTCCCGAGGCTCGATCGTTCCACTATGTGGAACACCATTCAGCTTTCGTGGATTACGGGGACGTTAGCCTCTGGTGTCACGCGCCGTCAATGGACCGAAACTCTGGATAAGGATCACCTGTAACCAGAACGGCACCATGGGACCCCTCCGCCTCAGCGCGCACCTTAGACGTCTCAGCGGCCTCAGGGCGGCTAAGACGTCTCACCGCCGCGTGCGGCATGGCTTAGTCGGCTCACCCTCACCGGATGGTGGGACTTAGTCGGCGCCGGCCATGGACCGGCCGCGAGGATGAGGCATTGTTCCGATGCCCCACCCACCGCCTTAGGACGAATCTTGTCAATGCGAGGCCGGATCGGCCGGCTCGCACGGCAAGGAGCACGAACGATGCATCCCGACATCATCAGGGCCCTCATGGACGAGCGCGGACGCGAGCTGCGCGTCGAGGCGCGGCGGGAGAACCGGGTCCGCCGCCTCCTCCGCGGCCGTACGCGGTGACCGCGCGGCGTACGTGGTGACCGCACGGATCTCCGCAGGGATCTGTGCGCCCACGCTGAGTCCCGCCCGTACAGGCGCCCTCCATCCGGGCGGGGCTCAACGCGGACGCACAGCTCACCGAACGCGGAGACGCGCCGCCGATCGACTCGGCGGCGCGGGAAAACACGCCCGCCGCCCCCGGCGCCCCCCCCCGCGCCCCCCCCCCAACCCCCCCCCGCCCATGGGCGAGGA
>NZ_JBFAJC010000035.1:0-113222 GCF_040655075.1 Actinoallomurus sp. NPDC050550
CCCTGCGAAGTGCGGGGAGCAGCGCCTGCACCAGCCAGAACGGCGACTTGAGGTTGAGGTCGATCACTGCGTCCCAGGCCTCGTCCGGGAACGTCTCTAGCGGCTCGCGCCACATCGCTCCCGCGTTGTTGACGAGGATGTCCAGGCGTTCCGAGTCGACCTTGACAAGATCAGCGAGGCGCTGACACTCGTCGTACCTGGACAGGTCGGCGGGGAATGCTTGAACGTCGCCGAATTCGGACAGTAGATGCTGTGCCTCCGCGCACGTGTCTGCCTTGCGTGAGCTGATAATGACGCGGGCGCCCGCCTGCAGAAGGCCGCGCGCTATCATCATCCCAATGCCCCTGGTGCCGCCAGTGACAAGTGCGCACTTCCCACTCAGATCGAAAAGGTCTGCGTGAGTGGTGAACTGGTTGTCCGCCATTGGTCTTCGTCCCTTCTGTCGTGGAAGCATGTGCTGACACGGTCGCGCGTCCGGTGCAGCTGAATTGAACTGATGGGGGGTAAAACTGCAGTGCGTGTCCATGGAGTGTTGTCGGCGCTTTCGTTCAGGGCGCCTGGGACGGGTTCTCGAGTGGCCGCCGTGCGCGGCTCCCGTGGATCCATTACTTCTCCTCTGTGTAGCTGGGAGCCGACTCAAACAGGTTGACAGGCGTCCTGGACGTCTGGGAGACCCTGGTGATACAGGTACTGCGAGAGCCACCCTTGCCTGGTGCGCCATCGTGGCCTACCTGCTCACCGAGGAGCGTCCGGACCGGGTGCGAGCCGACTGATCCTGGAGGACGTTCCAGCGCCGCCGCCCCGGAAGCCGGCCGTTCCCACGAAGCCGGATGGGGACCTGCCTTATGACTGGGAGATGGTGTTGGCCATCCGCAGGCAGGTCGACGACCCTGACCCGACGTGGCTGAAGCGGCTCGGTGAAATCACCGCGGAAACCCTTGTCCTTGACGGCGGACCGCGAAGTCACATTCGTCCGGGCCAGGTCGCGGAACTGGCACGGCGAATCCCACGCAGCCGAACCGAGACCATCCCGGTCGGCCACCTGATCCATCGCGACGCGCCAGAGGCGTTCACAACAGCAGCCCTGACGTTCCTGCGCGCTCCTCAGACCGCGGGCTCTACCGACAGCGCCGTGAGGCCCGCGATGAAAGAGGCACCTGCCCACAGCCAAAGATCAACCGAAAGTGCAAAGTAAGTCCGAACAACTCCCGCGATCGTCGTTCGGACTCACCTTTCAAGCCTCTGCTCACCACGTTGAGGGCATGCAACCTTCGATCGGAACGGACAATGGGGGCCGGAATCGCCGGGAAAGGGAATCGGGGCGTTTTCAGCCGGGCGTCACGGCTCGCCTGACGCTCTCGTGGAGCAGGGCGCGACGCCGGTCGTGCAGTTCTGGGGGCTCCTCGGCGGTCGCGGCGAAGACGTTGCTGACCGGCGACCATGCCATGGACATCGCGATGACCATGGCCATCACGTCGAACGGGTCACCCGGTCTCACGATGCCCGCGGCTTGCGCGTCGGCGATGGCGCGCAGCTTGCGGTCGTCGAGACGCTCGGCCTCATCGACGAGGTGACCGGCCGGACGTCGCTCCAAACGCGCCCAAGTGGCCAGCCGGATGAGGTCGGGCCGGCGGAGGTATTCGTCGTAGAGACGCACGGCCCAGTCCGCGAGGTCGGTGGCGTCGATCGGGACGACGTTCACGATGCGCTCCAGCGAGCCGAAGAAGATGGCGTCGAACAGCCCTTCCTTGCTGCCGAAGTAGGCGTAGAGCTGCGCCTTGTTCGTGCGTGCGGCGGCCACGATTCGCTCGATGCGCGCCCCGGCGATCCCGTGCTCGGCGAACTCCCGGGTCGCCACGTCGAGTATGCGCCCGCGGGTCGCGGCGCCACGTGCGGTGAGGTGCTGGTCGGCCATACCCGCCACGGTATCCAACAGAACAGTCGGTTTGCTTAGCGACGACACATCCGCCTAGCATGAAATAGACCGAACAGTCTGTTTAAAGGAGTCGGATGTGAGGACCACGGTGGGTTGGCGCGCGGACGGTCCCGGGACGACGCTGCGGCGGGTGTCCCTCGAACGGCGAGAGCTACGTCCCGACGACATCGCAGTACGTGTGGATTACTGCGGCGTCTGCCACACCGATCTGCACGCCGTCCGCGCCCATTCCGGCGCGGGAGATGTTCTCCTCGTACCGGGCCACGAGTTCACGGGTACGGTGACCGAGGTCGGGCGGGAGGTCACTCGATTCGGCGTCGGCGATCCGGTCGCCGTCGGCAACATCGTCGACTCGTGTGGCGCGTGCGCCATGTGCCGGGCCGGTCAGGAGAACTTCTGCCACGAGTTCCCGACCCTGACCTACGGCGGCACCGACCGCCACGACGGATCGACGACCTTGGGGGCCTACTCCCGCGAGTACGTGGTCCGCGACCGTTTCGCCTACCTCCTCCCCGCCGGTCTCGATCCCGCAGCCGCGGCCCCCCTGCTCTGCGCCGGAATCACCGTGTGGGAGCCCCTGCACACCCTCGGCGTGGGGCCTGGCACTCGCGTCGCCGTGTGCGGGCTGGGCGGCCTGGGTCATCTCGCGGTCAAGCTCGCCGTGGCGCTCGGCGCCGGCGTCTCGGTCATCAGCCGATCGGCGGACAAAGCCGACGACGCCCGTCGACTCGGCGCCCACGATCTCATCGTCTCGACGGACCAGGAACAGATGGCCCGCGCCCGGGACCGGTTCGATGTCGTCATCGACACCATCTCCGCCCCCCACGACCTCGGCTCCTATCTGCGGCTGGTCGCCATGGACGGGACACTCAGCCATGTCGGGCACCTCGGACCGGTCACCGTAGAGACCACCGACCTGCTCATCGGACGCAAGAACCTCAGCTCCGCGGGCAGCGGCGGCCGACCCGCGACCGCCGCCATGCTGGACTTCTGCGCCAAGCACGGCGTCACCGCCGACATCGAACTTCTCCCCTCGGCGCGCGTGAACGAAGCCCTCGACCGCCTCCAGCGCAACGACGTCCGCTACCGCTTCGTGCTTGATATGTCCGACCTGTCCTGAACAACCAGGGCGCGGATCTGCGACGGCCCCTACGGAATGGAGCGAAGGAAGCCGGAGACCCGATCGCCGGGTCAGGAACCGCCTCGCGTGCGGGAGCGATAGCCGGCGACCTTCACCAGGTTCCCGCAGCGTTCCATGGAGCACCAGCGGCGTCGGCGCGCCTGGGAGTCGTCGAGGAACAGCAGCGAGCACTCTTGGTTCTCGCATTCCTTGACCCGGTCCAGGCGGGGGCCGCTGACCAGCAGTACCGCGTCGCGGGCCACGGTCGCCAAGGCGGCCTGCGCGGGATGCGCGGCCTGCCAGCGCAGAACCGGCTGCCGTCCGTTGTCAGCGTCGGTGTCCGCGCCGGCCAGTTGAGGCGTGAGGTCGGGGTGAGCGGCCGCTTCGTTGATCTGTGCGGCATCAGCCGGATCCGGGGTGTCCCCGCGCATCGCGGCGAGCAGAACCCGATAGAGCGCCTCACGCAACACGCGGGCGGCCGTCAGATCTTCGGCGGTGATTCGCATACGGTCCGGCCCTGCCTGCAGTCGCGCCTCGCTGATCCAGCGGGCCAGAGCACCGGGGTCGGCGAGCCTCTCGACGGAAGCGGTGTGGCGTTTGCCGAGAGTGGCGACGAAGTTCAGGCAGGGGCACCCGCCGATGAACGGGAACGCCATCTCCGGGTCGGCGGGATCCCTTCGCGCGGGCGCGGATCTGCTGGCCATGCGCCCACCTTACCGTTTGACACCTGTTCATGGGGTGTCGCATGATGACACCGCTTCAACCGGTGTTCACGGGATGCGGATGCGACTCAGGACCGGTCATGAACGTCACCGCAGCCCGTTCGGCCTGCGGCCGCGCCGGCCGCTGCTTCACGAAGAGCAGCCCGAACTGCCGTCGACCGGGAGGAAATCCACAATCATGAAGATCCTCGTCATCGGGGCCGGGGCGACCGGAGGCTTCTTCGGCGCCCGGCTCGCCCAAGCCGGCCGGGACGTCACGTTCCTTGTCCGCCCTCGCCGTGCGGCGGTCCTGCGCGAGCGGGGCCTGCGCCTGACCGGCTTGGACGCTCATGACGTGCTCGCGCCAAAGCTCGTGACCCCCGGCGAGATCGCCGCCCCCTACGACCTCCTGCTCATCTCGGTGAAGGCCGGCTCCCTGGTGTCAGCACTGGACGACGCCGCTCCAGCAGTCGGTCCGCGCACCGCTGTGGTGCCTTTCCTCAACGGGATCGCGCACATGGACATGCTGAACACCCGCTTCGGCGCACCCGCCGTACTCGGCGGCGTGGTCAAGGTCGTCACCATGCTCAACGACGAGGGTGACATCGTCCGGCTCGATCCCCTCGCGACGATGACGATCGGCGAGCAAGATGGCCGCTCGTCGCCTCGGCTGAGGGAGATCGAGCAGACGTTGGCCGGCTCCGGGTTCGACCTGAGCGTCTCGTCCGACATCATCACGGCGATGTGGCACAAGTGGGTGTTCATCAGCACCCTCGGCGCGCTCACCTCCCTGATGCGCGGCACGGTCGGCGACGTCGTCGCCGTCCCCGGCGGCGAGCGGCTCGGCCCTGCCGTCCTCGGCGAAGCGGCCGCGGTGTCGGCAGCGGCGGGACGTCCGGTCCCCACAGGGGAACTCGCCGCCACAGCAGCGGGGGTAACCGAGGCCGGATCGACGGACACCGCATCGATGTACCGCGACGTGACCGCCGGCCGTCCCACCGAGGTCGAGCACATCCTCGGTGACCTGACCGCGCGGGCGAGGGTACTCGGCGTGAGCACCCCGCTGCTCGACCTCGCCACCCTGAACCTGAGGGTCCATCAAAAACGCGTCGCCGCCGCCGCAGATGCCGCCGCATGAGTCGAGCGGCATCGAAGACCACCGGACACCGCCCGCGAGGTCCTCGCCCCCATCGAGCGGTTCACGATCTACGGCGGCGAGGTCGGCATGCCGTGTGACAACGGCTTCTGCTGCCGCCGGTGATGTCGGCCCTCAGCCATCGGCGGCCGTGCCGCACAAGAAGACCGCGTCGTCGAGCATGGCCGGGGTCACACGGACTCCGGTGAGCCGCTCGGCCAGCGCGAAGGCGGCCGTCGTGGTCGGACCGATGTCCTCGCGGTCCTCTTCCAGGTCGAAACCGATCTGCTTCATGTCCTCGAGGAGGGCGTCCGGGGTGCTGCCTTCCCGGTGGTAGGCGAACAGGGGCTCGAACTCCAGCCGGATGTCGCCGTCCTCGATCCAGTAGAAGCCGCCGAAGGCGTTGCCACCGTTGTAGCGGTGCGAGACCAGCCGGGTCCCCGCCGAGACCGGTATCACGACGGCGGGAGTCACGCCCAGATGACCGTTCACCTCCAGCGCCAGGGTCCAGTCCCCGCCGTCCCCGGTCACCGTCGTGGCACCGATGAACTGAACGTCGCCGTAGTGCGGCGCGTCCCAGTATTGAAAGGAGAGGTCGGTGAACTCCTCCGCCAGTTCCAGGGCGTCGAACATGATCTGCGCACCGAGCCGGTCCATGAACTCCCGCGGCGTGACTCCGCGTACGAGGGTCAGACAGTACGCCGAGAACAGACCGCCGTCCTCGTCGGCTCCGATCCACGCGTAGTCGGCTGCGACGGCCGCAGGCCGCCCGAAGTTCGATGACACGAGATCAAGATTAGAAGCGTGCCTCGCCCCGCCGTGACTCACTCATGCACGAAGGAGGGTCACCCGGCGTCCAGTCGGAGTGCGGGCGGTGCTGAGGGCGGTGCGATCCGGGAGGGGCGGGGTGTTCGGCCGGCGGTCGAAGATGATGAGGGTGCCGGCGTCCAGGCCCAGGCGGTCGAGGTAGCCGTCCAGCTGGACCAGGCCCTCGGGCAGCGGGTCGGGGCGGCCGGGGTGGTGGACCTTCAGTTCGATGGCCTCCCACTGCGAGGTGGGTTCGCCGTTCGCGTCCATGCAGGGCCAGCGGACGACGACGTCGATACGGCCGCGTCCGACGCCGTACTCGCGGTCGATGCAGCCGCCGCCGTTCACGACGCGGTGGAGGAAACCCAGGAAGACCAGTTGGCAGGCGGCCTCGTGGTAGGTCTCCCGGCTGGACAGGATTTCTCCGTGCAGCTTCCAGAAGACCACGAACTCGTCGAGAAGCCGGCGGAAGTCCAGGCGGCCCTCGCCGGTGACGAAGCTGCGCGGTTCGGCCGCGACGATCGATTCGGTGTTCCCGGCCAGGACCCGGAGGATCACTTCCTGGTAGATGGGATTGGCCACCTGTACGGGTTGAGCCCGGGAGATCAGGCCGAGATCCCGCGCGTAGGACAGAGCCTCGTCGTACGTCGCGTCCTGGTCGGGCAACTCGCCCGCGATGAGAGGTTCGATGAGGCGCCGGACCCGCGGCTCGTGCAGTCGGGCCACCAGTGAGTCCAGGTGCGTGGCCCTGGCGACGATCAGCCGCTCGACCGCCTGGTCCACGTGCGCATCGGTGATCGGCTCCGGCGGCGCGATCCCCATCATTCGAGTCGTCTCGTAGGCCAGCGCGTTCACCAGCCACGGCTGGCCCTGGCTCGCCTCGAACGCGCGCTGCATCGCGGACGCGGTGAACTTCTGCCCGGTGGCCGACGTGTGCTGTCCGTAGAGCTCGGTCACTTCGTCGACGGTGAAGTCGTCGATGCGCAGGGAGGCGGCCTTGATGTTGAACGGACTCGAGGTGCCCAGCCGCTCCGGATCCCCGCCCGAGGCCGCCTTGTAGTCGCGTACGTCCCGCAACCCGCACAGCACGACCGAATGCGGGAAGGGAGCAGGCCGGGCGGTGTAGCCGTCGCGCAACTGGCTCAGCACACTGATCAGGCTGTTACCCCGAAGCGCGTCGATCTCATCGAAGAACAGCACCAGCGGCAGCGGGCACCGGCTGGCCCAGGCGGTCAGGCCTCGCCGCAGCATCGCTCCGGGGGACGTCTCCGGCCACGGATCCGGAGGCATTTGGTCCGCCGGCACGTTACCGGCGATCACCCCTTCCCGGATCGCCTGCAGCACCATCCGCTCGGCCGCCGCGTAGTCGTCGCCCGCCGCTCTGGCCCCCTCGCACGAAAAGCGCACCGCGAGGTAACGGCCCTCGCGGGTGAGCCAGCCGGCCAGAGCCGCGAGAGTGGTCGTCTTCCCCGTCTGACGGGGTGCGTGCACCACGAAGAACCGGCCCTCGTCGATGAGCGTCCGAGCCTGCGGCAGTCGCGGCTGCGGCGGCAGCAGGTAGTGCCGGTCTGCCAGACATGGCCCTGTGGTGTTGAAGTACTTCACGCTCCGTAGGCTATTGGCTACGTTACGCCAGCGGGCTCCGAATCGCACCTTCGAGCTCCCGCAGGCCCGCGCCGATCAGCCGTCGCGTTCGTTCAGGTTGAACGTCGCGCGGTACGCCGAGGGCGACGTGCCGATGTGCCGCTGGAACCGGGCGCGCAATGTGGCGGCGGTCCGCGTTTTATCCGGTGGTGTCACCAAAACCCGCATGCGGGAGATGCAGGTGAATCGCAAGGAGGTACATGTCCAGAATAAAGGGTGGCGCAAGAAGTACACATACCTGTGAACGCCAAGCCAGCCAGCACACAACCGCCAGCAGAGGAGTCGGCAATATCAGACAGACCACATAGAGCAGAGAAAGGATAATACGAGGATGGTCCAGACACGGCGAGGCGACACCCGCGCCACAATCATTTGTAACCATCATCGCGCCAATAGCGATGATTCCGCCAAAGAGCCATATGAACGCGCTCAGCAGCACGCTCCCCACATAGCCGATAGCCTGCATACGTTCGGACCTTGAGCTGTTAACACTCGAGACGGCATCTGCCACGGCCACTGCGGCCATTCCTCCGACCACAGCCGCCATGCCCAGAGTCGCCACGGCCCACGCCCACCCATTTCCCCCGGGATCGGGGTCACCGAACTCATCGGTGACCCCAAGCCGATGAGACTGTCCCACAAAAGCAAGAAACATCATGCCCGGAATTGCAGCCCAACCAACAAAGGCGATTACGCCAAGGAAAAATCTCCGCTTAACTCCGTTGTTGATCATCATGTCGAAACAGTATCAGAGCACCCTTTTAATCGCATGCGGTCCGCACTTCTGGCCGTCTCACCGCGACGCGCCCGACGCGTTATTCAGCCACCACACGCAAAGGCCGGCGGAATCTCCCGGCGAGTGGCGGCCGGCGGCCGACGGCGGCCGCGCCGGCTTCGAGTCGCGACCGGAATGCCATCATCTGATACTGCTGGATTCAAGCCCGGCTCCATCAATCACCTACACGGATAAAGGTACGAGGGCACCCCTCACGCGACCGGGCGGGCACGGAACGTCGGATATCTGGTCTACGGTGATGCGCCATGGAAGATGACCTTCATCCGGCATCGGACGAGGACGCGCTGACCATTCCTCTCTCGTGGCGGCGCCGGATGTACGCGCGGCGGAGCGGCTCGCCGGGCCCGGTCGTCAAGATCGATCCGGCCGCGGGTGCGGCCGTGCGCGAACGCGTCGACCGGATGGAGGCTTCGCAACCGCTCGCAGAGCGGGAGGGCGTCAGCCCGGACATGGCCGCGGCGATGCGGGAGTATCTTTCCGGCGGCGCGGACCCCCTGGGCGCGGCCGTGGTCGCCGCGCTGCTGGTCCAGGACGCGTGGGACCGCGAGACCGAGGAGATCGCGGTGCGGGCGGCGGACTCCTGGGGGACCGAACACGGATTGTCCTTCGCCGCCTGCGCGTTCGCCGAGTTCAGCCAGATCCTCTGGCATTGCCCCGGGCTCAGAACCGTCGACGAGTACCCCCATGGGACCCATGGCTGCCACTCGGTCGCCTCGACGAAGGTGGCGACGGCCGGCGCGCGGCTGCGCGCTCTGCTGGCCGTCGCGGACGACCGGGAGTACCAGGAGGCGGTGGACCGGCTGGCGGGGTGCCGCCGTACCGCGTCGCAGCGGGTGGTGGTGTCCTTCCTGGTGCCCACCCGGTACGACTGGGTGGAGGAGTGCTGCGCCGCACCGCCCGACTCCGTCTACCAGAGGGACTTCTGGTGGATGTTGTACGGCTCGCTGGGTTCGCCCGGCCAGGTCGACCTGCTCGCACCGTACGGAGTCGTCCACCAGTACTCATGGGACCGGGCGCTCCTGGTCGCCATGGCGGACGGTTTGGGAGCGGCCATGACGTCGCTGCTCGTCAAGGCGTTCGACGCCGATCCCTGGCACACCGCCGGGCGGAAGCTGTTCCTGGAGATGCTGGCGGTCCTGCCGGCCGACGAGGCGTTCCAGGCGCTAATGGACCGCGTCGACCAGAAGTACGTGCAGCCCGCTTTGCTCGCGGCGGCGAGACGCTTCCCCGTACGGGCGCGGCGGTTGCTGGCGGTCTCCGCCGAGCCGAAGCTCGCCGGCCTGCGGGCCGAGTTCGTTCCGGCCGACCGGAAGGCCACTGGCCACGACGTGCTGCCGGACGCGCCGGCGGACGCCCTGCCGCGGCCGCTGGTCGACCTGCCGTGGCTGCGCACCAAACCGGCCGGACCGGCCGTCATCCAGGGACTGGAACCGCCCGCCGAGCCCCGGATGCGGTGGGAGCCGGGCGAGCGGGACCAATGGGCGAAGACCGACTCACGGCATCACGTCCTGGCCGACGACGACTGGGACCGGCAGATCGAGGACTTCCGCGCCAGGCGTGCCTGGGGGCACCGGCTCGGCGTCCTCACCTACGGCCCCGAGGAGAAGGTCCGCCCGCTGCTGGCCGACTGGCAGCCGCAACGGTGGGAGGCCGAGATATGGCTGAGGCCGGTCGTGGCCCGGTTCGGCGTCGACGCGCTTCCCGTCGCGCTGCGGATCGCGGAGGCCGATCCGGGTCTCGCTGATCGGGCGCTGCCGTTCCTGGACGCCGGTGTGGCGCGGCTGATGGCCGAGCGCCTGGCCCGGCCGAAGACCCGCAGGCTCGCGGTCGCGTGGTTCGGCCGGCACGGCCTGGACGCGGTGCCGCTGCTGGTCCCGGCCGCGGTGGGCAGGCCCGCCGGTCCGCGGCGCCAGGCGGAGGCCGCGCTGCGCCTTCTCGCCGGCCGGCACGGAGGCGAGAAGGTCGTCGACGCGGCACGCGCGCACGGCGGCGAGGCGGCCGGTGTCATCGAGGCGATGCTGGCGGTGGATCCGCTGGAGATTCTCCCCTCCCGCATACCGGTGCCGGGCGAGTGGGCCGACGTGAAGCCGCTCCCGCGGATCCGGCTCCGCGACCGCGAGGACGCGCTCCCGCTCGACGCCACCCGCAATCTGCTGACGATGCTGGCGATGTCCACGTCCGACGAGGTCTACGCGGGCGTCGAGATCGTCAAGAAGGTGTGCGACGCCGAGTCGCTGACGGCGTTCGGGTGGGCGCTGTTCGAGCAGTGGCGGCGGAACGGCGCGCCGTCCAAGGACGGCTGGGCACTGACGCAACTGGGATGGTTCGGCGACGACGAGACCGTGCGCGCGCTGGCCCCCCTCATCCGCAAGTGGCCGGGCGAGGGCGGCCACGCCAAGGCGGTCGCCGGCCTGGACGTCCTGGCGGCGATCGGCACGGACACGGCGCTGATCAACCTGTACGGCATCGCGCAGAAGGTCAGGTTCAAGGGCCTCAGGGAGCGGGCGCAGGAGAAGGTCGGGGAGGTCGCCGACGGGCTGGGCCTGACACCCGAACAACTCGGCGACCGGCTCGTCCCCGACTTCGGCCTGGACGCCGACGGCGGGCTCGTCCTGGACTACGGGCCGCGCCGCTTCGTCGTCGGCTTCGACGAGCGGCTCAAGCCGTACGTGACCGGCGAGGACGGCACCCGCCGCGCGTCCCTGCCCAAGCCCGGGGCCAAGGACGACCAGGAACTCGCGCCCGCCGCGTACAAGCTGTTCACCACGCTGAAGAAGGACGTGCGGGCGGTGGCCGCCGACCAGATCCGGCGGCTGGAGGCGGCGATGGTGGCGCGGCGCCGCTGGACGGCCGGGGAGTTCCGGCGCCTGTTCCTGGAGCATCCGCTGATCTGGCAGATCGCACGGCGGCTGGTGTGGATCGCCGGGGAGACCGCGTTCCGCGTCGCCGAGGACCGTACGTTCGCCGACGTCGGCGACGGCGCGGTGACGCTGCCGGACCAGGCCGGGATCGGCATCCCCCATCCCCTGGAGCTGGGCGGGACGCTCGCCGCGTGGTCGGCGGTCTTCGCCGACTACGAGATCCTGCAACCGTTCCCGCAGCTCGACCGCACGGTGCACACCCTCACCGACGCCGAACGCGCCGACCGCCGCCTGGAGAGGTTCCAGGGCGTCGCCGTACCGGCCGAGGCCGTGCTCGGGCTCGAACGACGCGGCTGGCGGCGCAGCATGCCCATGGACGCCGGAATTCAGGACTGCGCCTATCGCGAGCTCCCCGGCGGCCTGTTCATCAGCATCAAGCTGAACCCCGGGATCGTGATCGGCCGCGTGGACGACAGCGGCGACCAGTTGCTGGAGGAGATCCGGCTCGACGACCGTGCCGACGACGACTACTGGTCGACGGGGCGCGAGGGGCTGCCCTTCGGCGACCTCGACCCGATCACCACCTCGGAGCTGCTCGCCGAACTGACCGACACGACGTCCTGACCGGCACCGGAGAACCCGGTCTCTCGCGTCGACCTGTGGCCGACGGCAGAGGCCGCCGAGCGGGCGGTGCACCTGTTCGGCGACGGGAGATTCGCCGTACAGACAGGCGCCGGGCATTACCCGTGGCTGGATGACCCGGCCGCCTTCGCCGCCACTCTCGACGCGTTCCTCGGGTGAGGAATCGCCGGCACACCACACCGCGGCGAGTCAGGTGGCCATCAGCCCGCCCATCGTCAGGTCCACGAGCCGGTCGGCCTGCTCCCGGGACATCTGTTCACCGATCCAGGCGGCGGCGTTCATCAGCGCGAAGATGTCGGCACCCGTCACGTCCTGACGGAGGACACCGGCCGCCCGGGCGTTGGCGATCAGCCGGTCCGCGATGCCGGTCATCCGGACGCACGACTCGTGCAGCTCGGAGGCCTGGTCGTCCAAGCCGTCGGCCAGCATGGTGGCGAGCCCCTGGTACGCGGCGGCGTGCTCGACGACGGCCCGGACCCACTCGATGAGCGCCTGCGCCGCCGAGGGGTGGGTGAGCAGTTCCTCGCCCCGCTCGAACAGGGCGTCGTTGCGTTCGCGCAGCAACCCGCCGATCAGGGCGCGGCGGCTGGGGAAGTGGCCGTAGAGCGTGCCGATCGCGACGCCGGCCCGCCGGGCGATGCCCTCCAGGGACGCATCCGTCCCCTTCTCCCGAAAGGCCGCGTCGGCCTCGGCCAGAAGACGGTCGTAGTTCCGCCGGGCGTCGGCGCGCGGCCGGCGCCGCCGGGGGTCGGTCATTTCTCCCCTTGCTAATTCGAGGCACCCTCGACTTAACTATGTCGAGGCTGCCTCAGATTATCGCCCCGGGCGCCATCGCACACCCCCAGGAGGATTAAATGATCTTGGTAACCGGCGCCACCGGCTCCATCGGCAGGCCCCTCGTGCGCCGACTTCGTCAGGACGGGGTCGCGTTCCGGGCACTGGTCCGGGACGAGGCCAAGGGCCGCGCGCTGGGCTGCGACTTCGTCGTCGGCGACTTCGACGACCCCGGCTCGATCGCCGCCGCCCTCGAAGGTGTCGACCGCCTGTTCCTCAACGGCGCCGGCGCCCAGCCGGTCGACGGGGAACAGCCGATGATCCGCCAGCAGAAGACCGCCATCGACGCGGCGAAGAAGGCCGGGGTCTCAAGGGTCGTGAAGGTGTCGGTCTGGCAGGCCCACGAAGGCGGGCGACTCGCCGAAGGCGCGCACTGGGAGATCGAGGAGTACCTGAAGGCCTCAGGACTCGGCTGGTCGCTGCTGCAGCCGAGCGGCTTCATGCAGAACTTCATCACCGGGGCGGGTTCGTTCACCGCCGACGGGAACCTGGTCGGCGCGTACGGAGAGGCCCCGGTCTCCTACATCGACTGCGAGGACATCGCCGCCTGCGCGGCCACCCTGCTGACCGGCCCGTACGGCAAGTACGAGACCTTCGTCCTCACCGGTCCAGAGGCCCTCACCCACGCCGAGATCGCCGCGAAGCTCTCGGCCGCCCTGCGACGGACCGTCCGCTACGTCGACCTGCACCCGGACGACCTGGCCGCCACCCTGAAGTCCCAGGGCCTCCCGCCTGGGTTCGCCGAGGATGTCGCCACCCTCCTGAAGGAGGTGGCGACCGGCTCCCTGGCCACACCGACGTCGGCGGTCCAGGACCTCACGGGCCGTGCTCCGTCCGCGTTCGATGACTTCCTCGCCGCCAACGAGGAGACCCTGCGGGCCATCCCGGCTGCACCGGCCACCTGACGCGCACGTGCCCCGAGCAGCCGAGCAGCCGAGCAGCCGAGCAGCCGAGCGGTGGACGTTCGGACTCGGGCGCGGAACTGCCAGGATCGGCGCATGTCCCACGACCGCCGACTGCGCGCCACCTTCGACAGCGTGGCCTCCCGGTACGAACAGGCACGCCCGGACTACCCGGCCGAGCTGTACTCCGATCTGCTCGCGCTCACGGGTGTCGAGCCGCCCGCGCGGCTGCTCGAAGTCGGGTGCGGCCCGGGGAAGGCCACGCTGCCGCTGGCACGCAGAGGTTTCCACATCACGGCGATCGAGCTCGGTGACGCGCTGGCGGCGGAGGCACGGCGCCGGCTCGCCGAGTTCCCCGGCGTCTCCGTGATCACTTCGTCGTTCGAGGACTGGAGTCCGCCGGCGAGCGCCCGTTTCGACGTCGTCTACGCGGCCACCGCCTGGAAGTGGGTGGATCCGGAGGTCAGGTACGCGCAGGCCGCCGCGCTCCTCCCCCAGGGCGGCCACCTGGCCGTATGGAATGCCGAGCACGCCTTCCCCGCCGACTTCGACCCGTTCTTCACCGAGATCCAACAGGTCTACGACGAGCTCGGCGAAGGCGACGGCTCCCCCTGGCCACCGCCACGGCCCGAGGAGCAGCCCGACCCCTTCGCCGCCGAGTTCGAGGCGTCCGGGCACTTCGCCGTCGCCGGGACACGGCGGTATCTGTGGGCTCGGCGCTACACCGTGGAGCAGTACATCGCCCTGCTGAACACCTTCTCCGGCCATATCGCCATGGAGCCGGCCACGCGCGACCACCTCTACCGCGAGATCCGCCGCCGGCTCGCCGCCCGCCCGGACGGACGACTCACCCGCCACTGGTCGTCCGTCCTCACCGTCGGCCGACGCCTATGACCCGCCGTCGTCCTCTTCCGAATCCTCGTGAGCGCTGAGGAGCCGGTCCAGGTTCACGAGCCGGTCGCCCCGGAAACAGATCACCCCGACGGCTCCGGACCGTCGGCCGCCGGATGGCGATGCCGGCGAACGGTCATCATGGCCGCGGCGATCCCCAGGATCCCGAGAATGACTCGCGACCCGCGGCGCATCCCGAAGTAGGAGCTCTCGATGCCGCTCGCGTATGTGTGCTGCCCGCTGCCGAGGTCGGCGGCTCGCCGCCGATGCACCTCGGCGAGCGCGTCGTCCCCGGCGAGTCTCCGCAGCGCCTCCCGCCCTCGGGGGTCGTCCAGGGTGGCCAGAACCCGTGCCGCGAGAACCCGGCTGCCACCGTAAAGGCCGACGTCGTTCGCGAGGTCCAGCAGGACCTCATGCCCGCGAGGGTCGCCGAGACCGGCGAGGTCATGAGCGGCGCTGATCGCCATGAACCCACTCGTCAGCGGGTCGAGGGCGATGGCGAAGAGGATCGCAGGGCCCTCCGGGTCACCGGTCTCTCCCAGGATCCGTGCCGCGGTGATCCGGTGATGCTGCTGCAGTCCGGGCTCCGTGGCCAGGGCGAACAGCGCATCTCCCCGACGGGCGTCACCGATGCCCGCGAGGGTCTGCGCGGCCCGGATCCGGTCCTCCGGCTTGAGGGAGGTGTCCTTGATGAGCTCGATGAGGGTCAGACCGCCGCTCTCGTCGTGCAATAACGCCAGGGTCCGCGCCGCCGGAATCCGCGTGGCCACCCGGAGGTCATGGTCGGTGGCGATGGCGGCGAGTGCCTCGGCCGCTCGCGGATGGCGCATCGTGGCCAGCGCCCGCGCCGCGGCGAGGCCATAGAACGCGCGACGGTGTCCCATCGCCCGCCGGTAGAGGGTCCGGGCGGCGGTCTCAACGGTCTCCGGGTCGAGAGGTGTTCCGTCCGCGTCGAGCTGCGCGATGAAGCAGGCGCCCCACACGAACGACGCACCCCTGCGCAGGGCGGTCCGCACCTTTTCGTCACCATCCGGCCGTACGAGACATTCGGCGACGAGGAACCGGGCCATGAGGCTCATGGGCGGTGCCGTGCCTCGGAGCAGCGCAAGGCGGTTGAGACGGAGGACGGTCCGGTGGGCTCGGGCACGACGGGCGGGATCGTTCGCGATGCACCGCGCGGCGAGGTATTCGCCGATCGTCGGATGGAGAAAGTCTAAATCGTCTCCGCGTTGAACGAGCAGACCCGTCTCGCGGAAGATCTCCCGCAGAATCGCGGGCCAGGCCTCGGGCCTGTCGTCCAACTCCAGCGGCCGCCAATCCGAGGTCAGGTCGGTCAAGACCTCGATGGCGGAACGGGTGTCGCCGTCGTGCCAGGCCAGCGCCAGCCGGCCGAGCAGCCCGAAACCTGTGACGAGGACCCGGGTCGCCGCCTGAGCCGTCCGGTCTCCGTAGGTTCGTCGGACGGCCTGCATCTGGGCGGTGCCTCGTGGCTCGTCGGGCGCTCCCGGATGGTGGTGTCGGCCTAACATGTCGACGAACGCGCGGTAGACGGCATGGCGTCCCGAGGGCAGCGGCCTGTCGGTGTCGCTGCTGAACAGCTGACAGAGCATGGTCGCCATGAGCGGGCTGCGAGCCAGGTCGGTGAGCCTCCCCCGCTCGAGCAGGGTGAGGAACTGATCGGTCTTCTCCTCGGGCATCGGCAGATTCACCGCGTCGAACCAGCTCCTGGCGAGTGCGGACAGTTGGTCCTCGTCCAGGGCGAGCAGGTCGAACCGCCGGACGTGCCACCCCTGCGCCGTACCGAACTCCTGCCGGGCCGGCGGCCGGGTCGCCACGATGAAGCGATAGCGCGATCCCTGCGGATCCCTGGACCGCAGCTCGGCCAGCTTCGCCAGAACGCCGGCCCGGGTCTGGGACTCGACGATCTCGTCCAGGCCGTCGAGGAGAATGAGCCAGCGACGGCCCGCCGCGGGCGGGTTCTCGAAGAAGCTCGCCGTCCAGGTGTCCTCGGCGGCGGTGCCGAGCCGGGAGCGGACACCCTGGGCGATCAGTTCGGGCCACGGACCCCGCGCCACGAGATCGGAGGCGTGCAGCAGGACAGGGGCCCAGGCTGGAGGATCGCCCGTCCGCCAGCGCCTGGTGAGCGCCACCAGGCCGGTCCGCAACAGGCTGGTCTTTCCCGAACCGGGGCCGCCGACGAGCAGCACGTCGTCGGGCAGAGCGAAGATCTCGTCGGCGGCGACCCGGCTGCCGGGAGCGGTCTCCGCGTCGGACAGGTCGTCGGTGAACTCCGGCTCGACGCCGTCGTCCCACGCCCTCGCCCGTACATGGATCCGCGCCAGGCTCGGGCGCCCATCGATCGGGTGTCCCATCGCCACGGAGTAGGCGGTGATCTCCGCCGCCCGCTCGGCGGCCTCGAGATACGCGGTCAGCGGGTCGGAGGTGTGGGACCCGGCCGGGTCGGGTGCCGTCACGGGTTCGCCCGCGGTGCGGACAACGCCTGGACGATCTGCTCCACTTCCGCCGGCGTCAGCGTCGTGTCCCGCCCGGCTCGGTCCTCGGCCGGCCACGGCATCAGCCCGTCGCCATCGCCGTCCACCCTGATCAGCACTCGCATGCTCAGCACCGCCCTGCCAGACGACCCGTCCCCGAACGCGCGCCCTTCGGCACGACGTTCAACGAACGGTACCCCGCCCCGTTTCCCCGGCAACGTGACGATTCGGCGGCTTCCTCGGATGATCTTTCGTCGTTACCGTGTCTCGTCCACGCTGGGCCTTCGGTGCGGGCGGACAAGACCGATGATCACGAGGGCACCGACGGTGATGAGACAGAGCCAGGCGAAGGTGTCGCCGATCAGGTCGTAGATCGTCGTGCCGCCGCGCGTCGGCACGTACGCCACGGTCGTCTGCTGATCGGTGGCGAAGTAGTCCGTGGTGGCCAGGACGCGTCCCTGCCGGTCGAAGGTGGCGGACACGCCCTCCGAGTCCTGGCGCACGAGCGCGTACCCGCCTTCGACGGCGCGCAGCGCGGCCTTCTCGGTGTGCGCGCGTCCGTACTCCCGCCAGTCGTGCGAGGGCACGAGCATGATGTCCGCGCGCACCCGCATCAGGTCGGGAAAGTCGGCGTCGTAGCAGATGACGTTCGCGATCCGGCCGTACGGCGTGTCGACGACCGACACACGCCCGTCTCCGGGGGTGAACGTCTCCGAGCCGGGGATCGGATGGGCCTTCTGGTAGGTCCACAGGACCTTTCCGTCGGGGCCGATGAAGACCGTCTCGTCGCGCCCGTAGGCGGGCGCGGTCGTGCTGTAGACGCCCAGGCCGATCTCGAGATAGATCCTCGACCTTCGGGCCTCGTCCTGCGCCGCCGCGATGCTGGAGTGCTCATCGGCCTCGAGCGCCTTGACCCCCTCTTCGGGCCAGACCACGATCTTGGCACCGGCCTGGGCCTCCCGGCGGGTGGCCGCGAGCAGGTCGTCCTCCACCGCCTTCATGGCGGGCTCGACCGCTGAGGGAGGCGCGGCGGCAATGTCGCGACGGCTGCCGGGGATCCGCCCGATCGCCGCCTTCTGAGCCTCGGTCGCCTCCCGGCCGGGGCTGACGCCGGCGATCCGGACCGTCGCGTCGTCCTCCGGAGAGAAGGCGAGCCGGGCTCCGCCGCCGAGAATGACGACGGACAGCACGGTCCCGTACACGATGCCGCTGCGCGCCGACCGCCACGACGGGCTCTCCCAGAAGCGGTTGACGACGCTCGCGAACCAGGCGATCAGGAATCCGATCCCGTACGACCCGATGATCGAGGTGACCTGGAGCAGTGGCAGGTCGCCGTACTGGGTGACCGTCAGGGAGCCGTAGGCCGTGCCGAACGGCGACAGCAGCGTGATGAGGAATTCCGATCCGGCGATCGCCGCCGGAAATGTCAGCACCGACATCCAGGGACGCAGCCGGCCCACGAGCAGCCGGTCGAGAAGGAACGGCAGCATCTGCAATACGCCGAGTCCGACCGCTCCCGCGATGATGACGGCGTTGAAGCCCATATTCGATTCGAATATCCAGAAGACCGCCGCGGCGACGTTGACCAGCAGGATCCATATCGCACCCGACCAGGCACGGCCGGTGCGGACGAAGCGCAGCAGCAGGACGGGGAAGATCCAGGCGGCGAGGGGGATGTCCCAACGGCCACCGACCGCGAACAGCATCGCCACGGCGCCGAGCGCCAGCAGCGAATATCGCACCCATATCGGCGTCGGACGCCGGTCGTCGTTCATTTCTTCATCGGCCCTTTCAGGCGAGAATCATCCGCGTGGGATGGCGTACGTTCGGAGGGTTCGTGGGACGCGATTCGAACGTAGGAGAGCTGGTAGGCACCCGGCGTCGTCCGCAGCGCCGATCTCTCGCCGGTCCGCGCAACTTTCGATGCGGCCCCGAGAACGAGCAGGTGAGCACGGGGATCGCCTACCGTTGCCGTCGGACATGACGACTCACGTGACGGCCGGCCTGCGCCATGCGCGCATCTGGATCACCGGCAGACCATGGCTGACCGACATCGCGCTCGGCGGCGGGCTCACCGTGTTCGACGTGGTGACCTTGCTGGGCAGGACACCGACGCCGAGCGCGGCCGGCCTGGCGCTCTGGGGACTGCAGACGGTTCCGCTGTTCTGGCGGCGGCACCACCCCCGCCTGGTGCTGGCCGCGGTGACCATGGGCTTCGTCCTCTTCGAGGTGCTCGACCCGGTGCCGGGGAAGACGCCGGGGCCCTACTTCCTGATCTTCGCCGTGTTCGCGCTGGCCCGGTGGTCCCCGGCGACGGTGAGCGTGCCGGGGACGCTGCTGTCCCTCGCCACCGCGGTGACGACAGAGCTGCTCAGCGGCCGATCCGGGCCACTCCGGCTCGACTCCCTCGAACCGGACACCGCGATGGCCTTCGTCGCGTTCCTGTCCATCGCCTGGCTCCTCGGGTACGGGGCACGGCGGATCGACCTCGGCACCCGCCGGCTCCGGGACCTCAACGACCGGCTCCGCGCGCAGCAGGAGATCAACGCACGTCAGGCCGTCGTCACCGAACGGGCCCGCATCGCCCGCGACCTCCACGACGTCGTCGCGCACCACGTCAGCGCGATCGCCGTACAGGCGCGCTCCGCCGAGGACGTGCTGGAGGACGATCCGCGGCTCGCCCTGCAGGGTGTGACGCGCATCGCCGAGACGGCCGACGTCGCCCTCGTGGAGATGCGCCGCATCCTCGGCCTGCTCGCCGCCCAGCGGGAGGATCCCGACCCCGAGCCCTCCCTTCGCCACGTCGACCGGCTCTTCGCGGCGGCGGAGGCGACCGGCTGCCGCGTGGCGGCGACGCTCGGGCCGTCGATCGACGCGGTTCCGTCCGCGGTCCAGGTCTCGGCCTACCGGATCCTGCAGGAGGCGTTGACCAACGTGATCAAGCACGCCGCACCCGCCGACGTCCGGGTCGCCCTGCGCGCCGCCGACGCCGCGCTGACCGTCGAGGTGGAGAACGGGCCGGCCGCCGCGATCCACCGCCCCGTACCCGGCTCCGGCCGGGGGCTGATGGGCGTCCGCGAACGCGTCCTGGCCTTCGACGGCGCCCTGGAGGCCGGTCCGCGACCGGACGGCGGGTGGCGGGTCCACGCCACACTCCCTTTCCAGGGGGTCCGATGACGATCCGGGTGCTCCTCGCCGACGATCAGGAGATGGTCCGGGCGGCGCTCCGTGCCGTCATCGACCGCCGCGAGGACCTGTGCGTCGTCGGTGAGGCCGCCGACGGCGGGCAGGCCGTCGACGCGGCCTTCCGCCTGCGGCCCGACGTCGTCGTCATGGACGTCCGCATGCCCGGCCTGACCGGGGTCGAGGCCACCGGCCGGATCCTCACCGGATGGCCGCCTCCCGACCCGCCGCCCCGCGTGCTCGTGCTCACCACCTTCGACCTGGACGAGTACGTGCACTCCGCGCTGCGCGCCGGCGCCTACGGCTTCCTGCTGAAGAACAGCCCGCCCGACCAGCTCGCACACGCGATCCGCGTCGTCGCCGGCGGCGAGGCCATGCTCGCCCCGAGCGTCACCCAACGGCTCATCACGACGTTCGCCGCGTTGCCCCTCGGCCTCCTCCCCGGCGCGCCGGCCCCCGCACCGGAACACCACGGACTCATCGACGCGCTCACCGAACGCGAACTGGAGGTCCTCATCCTCGTCGCACGGGGGCTGTCCAACCTGCAGATCGCCGATGCGCTCGGACTGACGCAGGCCAACGTGAAAAGCCGCGTCAACCGCATCCTCACCCGCCTCGGCCTGGACAACCGCGTCCAGGCCGCGATCCTCGCGCACGAGGCGGGCCTGCTCCCCCCGCGCGAGGAGACGTAGCGCTGCCCGGACGGTGAGGATGGCGCCATGACATCTCTCGATCACGCGAAGCAGCACCGCCCGGCCGTACGGCCGGTGGCCCCAGATGACCTCGCCTGGCTGCGGGAGGTCTTCACCGAGCGCTGGGGAGGGGTGATCTCGGTGAGCCGGGGCGTCGCCCATGACACGACCGCGATTCCCGGTTTCGTGGCCCATCTCGACGGGGACCGCGCGGGAGTGGCCACCTACCGGGTCGACGGTCCGGAGTGCGAGCTCGTCACACTCGACTCCGTACGGGAGGGCGTCGGCGTCGGCACCGCGCTCGTGGACGCCGTGGCCGAGGCCGCCCGCGCGGCCGGGCTGGTCCGGCTGTGGCTGGTGACGACCAACGACAACCTGCGGGCGCTGCGCTTCTACCAGCGGTACGGCTTCGACCTCGTCGCCGTGCACCGTGACGCGGTCGCCCGGTCGCGCGCGCTGAAGCCGTCGATCCCCGAGACCGGCCTGGACGGCATCCCGATCCGTCATGAGCTGGAGCTCGAACTCCCGCTCCACCGGTGAGCGTCAGAGAGGCTCGCGGTACCAGCGGCGGTGCACCCACGGCTCCACCACGAGGACCCCGGCGGCCGCCGTGACGGCCGCCGTCCAGATGAGCCAGTCCCGCGCGCCGAGGCCGGCGGCCGCCACCGCCGCCGCCACCACGGCCGGGCGGGCGAGGGTTAGCGGGCCGAGCCCGACGAGGATCAC
This sequence comes from Actinoallomurus sp. NPDC050550, assembly GCF_040655075.1. Classification (NCBI taxonomy): domain Bacteria; kingdom Bacillati; phylum Actinomycetota; class Actinomycetes; order Streptosporangiales; family Thermomonosporaceae; genus Actinoallomurus; species Actinoallomurus sp. NPDC050550. The sequence continues at coordinate 21,363 of NZ_JBFAJC010000035.1, forward strand.
GAACGTGCTCTCGCGCATGGGCAGCAGCCAGTACGCCGCGAGCGAGAGGATCACGACCGCGGCATAGGGCGCCACCACGGCGAGCATCCTCGTCCCCGCCTCGACCAGATCCCCGTACCAGTGGCCCTCCCCCGCCGCTCCGGTCAGCGACACCACTGCGGTGGCGGCGAGGCCCGGCACCGACACGGCCGCGCCGCGCCGGGCCGCCGCAAGGGCGTAGTCCCGTTTGTGGATCCGCGCGTTACGCCCCGTCGCCGCGCGGAATCCGGCGAAAGCTCCGTCGACGACGGCCAGGCCGCCCAGGAGCACGGGCACCGTGACGGCCGGGATCGGCAGCCACGTCACCGGCCAACCCCCTCCGGACCATCGTCGCGGCCATCCCGCACGCCGCCGGCCGCCTTCCGCACGTCACCGGCCCCCTCTTGCACGTCACCAGCCGCCTTCGGCGCGCCACCGGCCCCCTCTCGTACGACACCAGCCGCCTTCGATGCGCCACCGGCCTTCTTCCGTATGCCACCGGCCCCCTGCCGCCCGCCACCGGCGTCCTCTCGTACGCCGTCGGCCCCGACGAGGCCGCGGGCCCGCCGGCCGAGCGCGCGCTGCGCCTCTTCGACCAGCTCGGGTCGCATCCCGACGACGGGCCGCATCGAGGCGCAGAAGGGGTTCGTATGCCGGATCGGCTCGAAGAGGAAGACGCGCATGCCGGTCGCCCGCGACGCGGCGTCCAGGAGCACCTGGTCGCCGTGCGCCCGCTTCGCCGAGGCGACCCCGTCGTGCCGGCCCAGCGGCTCGCGCATGCGGGCGCGATGGAACACCCGTGCCCCGAGCGGAGCCAGGCGGGTCGCCGCGATGTCGTAGTGCACGAACCCGGCGGTGCCCGGCCGATCCTGGGCCTGGAAGAACCCGGCCAGCGACTCGGCGGGGAAGTGGTGCAGGACTCCGCTGGAGATGTAGAGCGTCGCCGGCTCGGTGAGGCCGAAGGCGTCGCCGGCTCGGTGAGGCCGAAGGCGTCGCCGAGGACGAACCGGCAGGTCAGCCCCTCGTCCTCGGCGAGTCTGGTGGCCTCGGCGACGAGGACGGGGTTGAAGTCGACCCCGACCAGTTCGACGTCGCCGCCGAGTTCGCCCGACGCGGCCAGCGCCCTCGTCACGTACCCGATGCCGCACCCCACGTCGACGATCCGCGGCGGCCCCGCTCCGGCCCGGCGCGCGGCGGCGACCAGCGGCGCCAGCAGTTCGGCGAAGCGCCGCGCCATGTGCAACTCCTCTGCGAGCCGCTGCAGTTCGGTGTGGACCCGCACGAACAACCGGTCCACCGCGGCGGGCTCCAGGAGCTCCCCCGAGGCGGGCATCCGCTCGACGATCCGTACGGCGCGCCGGTGCCCCGCCTCGCGCAGCCGCGCGATGACGTCGCGCTTGAGGATCGGCGCACGTTCCCCGGTCACCGGGTCCCATGCGCCGATCAGGTCGGAGATCTCCAGGACGGGCATGGTCGGACCTTAGCCCGTGGAAGTCCCTTCGAGTCAGGCGCTGGCGCCCCCGTCGAGGACCAGGTCGTGGCCGACGGTGAAGCCCGCTTCCGGTGAGGCAAGCCAGAGCACCGCGGCGGCGGCCTCGGCGAGGGTCCCGGCCCTGCCGATCGGCAGCGCGCTCTTGAGGCGTTCGGCGCGGTCGGCCTCGGTCTCGCCCGGCCGCAGGGACATGGACGTCTCGATCGGGCCGGGGCTGAGGGCGTTGATGCGGATGCCCTCCCCGATGTACTCCTTGGCGGCCGCGCGGGTCAGCGTGCTCACCGCCGCCTTGGACGCGGCGTACGCGCCGAGGAACGGCAGCCGCATGTGCGCTCCGAGGTTGGACGCGGTGTTGACGATGACGCCGCCGCCGTTGGCGCGCATGTGGGCGATCTCGTGCCTCATGCAGAGGAAGACGCCGGTCACGTTGACGGAGAGCTGGCGGTCCCAGGCGGACTCGTCCAGGTCGGCGAGCGGGCCGGCCGCGAGGACGCCCGCGTTGTTGAACGCGATGTGCAGGCCGCCGTGGCGTTCGACGGTGGTCGTGACGAGCCGGGCGACGTCCTCGGAGGAGGACACGTCGGCCGGCATCGCGCTCGCCCGGCCGCCCTCGGTCTCGATCAGTGTCACGGTCTCGTCGAGCGGCTCGGCCTGGCGTCCGGCGACCACCACCGTCGCGCCCTCCCGGGCGAACGCGAGCGCGGTCGCCCGGCCGATTCCGGAGCCTCCGCCGGTGATGAGGGCCACCTTGCCGGTGAAACGAACGGACATTCCGTGTTCTCCTTTGCTTACTCGGTACGGCGCGGGAGCGCCGCGTACACCGCGGTGGTCAGCAGGGCGACGGCGGCGACGCGCAGCGCGTACGCGTAGCCGCTCGCCGGGTCGGGCGAGTGGGCGGTGGCGAGGGAGACGAGCACCGCCAGGCCGATGGGCGGGCCGATCTCCATCGCCGTGTTCACCAGGCCGCCCGCCAGGCCGGTCTGGTCCTCGCGCACGTCGTGCATCGCGGCGAGCAGGGCGGCGGAGAACGTCGTCCCGGCCCCGAAGGGGAAGACGATCAGTCCGGCGTACGGCACGTCGAGGAGGCTGAGCAGGACGAGACCGGCGGCGGCCGTGACCAGTCCCAGCGCCAGGGCGCGACGGGCGCCGAGGGAAGGGACGAGCCGTCCGGCGACGGGACCGGAGGCGAGGAGGGCCGGGGCGGGCAGCAGGAAGACGGCCGACGTCCGCAGCGGCGACAGGCCGCGTACCTGCTGCAGGTGGAGGGAGAGCATGAAGAACGCCGTGGCCATGGACGCCGCGCAGAGCGTGACGGCGAGCACCGGCAGCAGGCGCCCGCGCAGGAACGGCAAGGGCATCAGCGGGGCCGGTGACCGCCGCTCGGCCAGGGCGAACAGCGCGAGGAGCACGACGCCCACCAGGACCGACCTGCCGGAGCGCTCCAGCCCATAGATCATCGCGCCGAGACCGGTGGTCACCAGCGTGGCGCCGAGCCAGTCGATTCGCCTCTCGGCCGGCGGACGATCGGCCGGGAACAGTCTCCACGCCGCGCCGAACGCGACGGCCGAGACCGCGACCGGGACGGCGAACACCCACCGCCAGGGCACCCAGGTGATCACCACACCGGACAGCACGGTCCCGGCGGTGGCGCCGGCGCTGCTCAGCACACCCCAGACCGCCATGGCCCGCGCTCGGCGCCGGGGCTCGGGGAAGACCGTACCGACCAGTGCCAGCGCCGCCGGTGCCGTCAGCGCCGCGCCGATCCCCTGGGCGAACCGGGCGAGCAGCAGCAGATCCGTCCAGGGGGCCACGCCGGCGGCGGCCGAGGCGAGGCCGAACACCGCCGTGCCCGTGGCGAAGACCCTTCGGCGTCCCCAGGCGTCCGCCAGCCGTCCACCCAGGAGCAACAGGCCTCCGAACGCCAGACCGTAGGCGGACGTGACCAGCACCATCGCCGCGTCGTCCAGGCGCAGGTCCCGCCGGATGGCGGGCAACGCCACGGTGATCACAGTGATCGTCGCGATCAACGTGACCTGCACGGCCCCGAGCATCGTGAAGACAAGCGCCGATCTTTTCAGATCGTTCGTTCTGTTTTCGGGGCGGATGGTCAGCAACTGCCGAGCTCTCGACACTCTGTGGACCCTAGCGATATCTAGATCGACCGGTCAAATATCGCGCGATATCCGTCGACCGACGCCCCGGGGGAAATCGGATGGCGCACGTTCTGGGCACCATGGGACGATCCGCCGATGCCCGAGAACACACGCGAACGCCGCCTGGCCGCATTGCGAGCCTGCGACCGGATCCTCTCCGGGACGCGCCCCGCGACCATGCGAGAGCGGCTCGCCGACCTAGAGACGGCCGGGGATCTGGACGCGCTGCCCGACTTCTACGGCGGCGGCCCGGTGGCCACGCTGGAAGAGCGCGTCGCCGAACTCCTGGGCACCGAGGCCGCCGTCTTCTTCCCCACCGGAACGATGGCCCAGCAGGTGGCGCTGCGGTACGGCGCCGACCGTACCGGGAACCCGACGGTCGCCCTCCATCCGCTCGGCCACCAGGAGATGTACGAACGGCACGCGTACTCGTGGCTGAGCGGGTTGCGCGGCGTCTGGCCGACGACCGAGCCACGCAATCCCACGGCCGAGGAGATCACCGCGCTCGCCGAGCCCGTGAGCACCGTCGTGATCGAGCTCCCGCTCCGCGACGCCGGGTTCGTCCTCCCCACCTGGGACGAGCTGACGGCCGCGGCGGCGGCCGCGCGCGGCGTCGGCGCGCGAATGCACTTCGACGGCGCCCGGATCTGGGAGTCCGGGCCGCACCTCGGGCACTCCGTCAAGGAGATCGCCGGTCTCGCCGACAGCACGTACGTCTCCTTCTACAAGACGCTCGGCGGCATCAGCGGGGCGGCGCTCGCGGGAGACCGGGACCTCGCCTCGTACGCCCAGGTCTGGCGGCATCGCTACGGCGGTCAGGTCTTCCAGCAGTGGCCCGCCGCCCTCACCGCACTCTCCGGCCTCGACCGCGAGCTGCCGCGCATCCCGGAGTACGTGCGGCACGCGCGGACGATGGCCGCCGCCCTCGCCGCACTGCCCGGCGCGCGGGTGTTCCCGGAGCCGCCGCACACGCACCGGTTCCGCCTGTGGCTGCCCCATCCGGCCCAGGCGCTGAACGACGCGGCGCTGGCGCTCGCCGAGGAGGACAAGGTCTGGTTCGCCGCCGGGTGGCAGGACACGGAGGTCCCTGGGCTGGCCATGACCGAGATCACCGTGGCGGCGCCCGCTCTCGACTGGACGGCCGCGGACGTCGCCGACGTCGGTGCGCGCCTCGTCGAACGCGCCGCCGGCCACTGAGAACCACCGCCCCCGCCGCCGAGGGTGACGAGGTGACGTGATCTTTGCCAGTGGGCCCCGGCGCAGATTTCTCGCTTGACCTCGGTTTACGGTCACATGGATGACGGGTACTCACAGTAACGAGATCGCAACGCCACGTGATGGGAATGCTGGGGACACTCCGGGCCCCGCCCATCGTCTGCGATTCGAGGAGGGCCGGCATGACCGTACGACACCGGCGGGTGATTTCCCCCCACCCGTTCAGGACGAGAGCGTGCGGCGCCCGGCCCTCCAAGTCCTCCGGCGCGGGTGCCGTACGCCCCCACGGCATCGGCGTCGAACCGGCCGGGCCGGCGGTGTTCCCGAGTTTCACCGCCGGCCCGGCACCCCATCGCCCGGCACGGCACGCGCGAAAGGAGCATGGATGACCTGACGCCTGAAACCCTCTCGACTTGAAACGGTCCCACTGGCCCGCGGCGAACCATACGACGCCGCGGGCCAGTGCCGTGTCAGAGTTTCATCCGCCAGGTCTGCTCTTTCGCATCGGGTCCAAAGCCGTCGTACGACTCCTCCTCGGCCAGTTCGAAACCGGCGCGCTCGTAGACGCGGCGGGCGTCCGTCAGGACGTCGTTGGTCCACAGGACGATCTCGTCGTACCCCGACCGGCGGGCGAACCTGACGCACTCCTCGACGAGCCGGCCGCCCACACCATGACCGCGCGCGGACGGCTCGACCAGCAGGAGGCGCAGCCGCGCGACCCGCTCGCTCTCCCGTACGCAGAAGATCGATCCGACCGGCTCGCCGTCGATCTCCGCGATCCACGCGTCGTCGCCGGGTCCGTGGTGCTCGGCGTACTCGGCGACGACGCGGGCGACGAGCGTTTCGAAGGACGCGTTGAAGCCGTACTCCGCGGCGTACAGGGCGCCGTGCCGCTGGATCACCCAGCCGAGGTCGCCGGGGCCGAGCGGCCTCAGCACGAACGCCGCGGGCCGCGGGTGCTCCCCCAGCAGCCCCTCGATCACGCCCATCGCGCCCAGCAGCCGGCGCTGGTCCTCTTCGGTGAGTCCGGACAGGATCTGCTCGATCTGGGCCGTCGACCGGGCGTCCAGGTCCTGGAACACGTCGCGGCCGCGCTCGGTCAGCCGGGCCAGCTGCCGCCGGGAGTCGTCCTCGGCACGCCCGCGGACGATCAGCCCGTCGGCCTCGAAGCGGGAGAGCATGCGGCTGAGGTAGCCGGCGTCCAGGTCGAGGGACCGGCGCAGGTCGGCGACCTCGCAGGCGTCATGACGGGCGAGTTCGAAGATGACCCTCCCCTCGGTGAGCGAGTACGACGTCTCGAGCAGCCACTCGTTCAGCACGCCGATGACGGAGGTGTAGAAGCGATTGAACGCGCGGACGGCGGCGACGCGGTCCGACGGCACTGCAGTTTTCATTGACCACCTCAACGTTTAAGTTGACACAGTCAAAGATAATCGCGAAGGCCCGTCCGGTCCAGACGGTGATCGAAAAAAGATCAGACCCCGGCGGCGTCCGCACGCCGCGCCGGGGCGGTCTGCTCACGCAGCTCGGCCACGACCCGCCGCTCGACGTAGAAGGCCAGGAAGGGGATGATCCCGGCCAGCACGATCACCACCATCTTGCTCAGCGGCCAGCGGACCCGGCGGTAAAGGTCGAAGGTGGCCAGCAGGTAGAGCGGGTAGCACACCATCCCGTGCGGGATGCCGACGGCGGTCGACAGGACCCCGTTGTGCGCGAAGAACTTCAGCGGCACCGCGATGAAGCACAGCACGATCAGCAGTACGCCGGTCACGTACGCCATGACGCGATAGCGGGTCACCGCTCCTTGCACGGGTCGTCCCTCCGTGAAGCCCGCGCCGTCAGCGCGGCGCCTCGTCGTTCAGCCGGGCGAGGCGGCGGTTGTAGGCCGCCAGCTCCTCGTCATCCCCATAGTCGATGTCATCGATCCGGCGCGACGGCGCGGCCCCCGGCGGGGTGACCGTGCCCGGGTCGGCGTTCGTCTCGCCGCGCAGCTCGTCCCGCACCATGCGCACCCACATCGCGACCACGAAGATCGCGAACATCGGCCACTCGATGACGTACGCCCAGCTCTGCAGGTTGCCGCCCTGGGCACGCGTCAGCTGCCACCAGCCTGCCAGCAGGAAAATCCCGATCAGCACGATGGCGATCAGGTGGAGTCCGAGCCAGCCGGGCCGAAAGAACTGTCGCACGCCTCGAGCGTACCCGCCCCCGCGGCGAGGCCCTCCCCGGGTCCGCCTTGGCTCCGTCTTGGCGGGGTCACCCGGCACGAGGCCGACCTCGTACGTGCGGAGACGCATGGCCACCCGGGCGAGTCACCCCATCATGAGGCCGCACCCGTGACGGGCGGAGGCGCCAGATCGTCGGCGGGGCGTCACATGGCGCGGGGTCGGCCCGTGTAGATGGCGCGCGGGCGCAGTGGCGTGCCCCGGGCGTACTCCTCCAGGGCGTGCGCGAGCCAACCGGCCGTACGGGCGACCGCGAAGATCGCCTCTCCCGCTCCGCGCCTCATCCCGGTCACGGCGCCGAGCGTCGCGAGCGCGAAGTCGACGTTCACGCCGGGGAGCCCGCGACCGCGCGCCTCCGCCAGCACCGCCTCGGCGACCGCGAGCCGCTCGTGGCCCGGCGCGGCGTCACGGACCAGGTCGAACAGGCATCCGGCGCGGCCGTCCCGGAGCCGGTAGACGCGATGCCCGAATCCCGGGACGCCTTCGCCTCGGCGCAGCCGCTCGCCGATGACCCGCGCGGCCCGCTCGGGTGTGGAGATCTCGGCGAGGAGCGCCTCCGCCCCGAGCGAGGCGCCACCGTGCAGGCCTCCTCCCGCCGCCCCGAGCCCGGCGGTCACGACGGCGTACGGGTCGGCGCGCACGGACGCGGCGACACGGGCGGCGAACGCGGACGCGGCCAGTTCGTGGTCGGCCAGCAGCACGAGCGCGGCGTTCAGCGCGCGCACCGCCGCGGGCCGCGGCTCCTGGGGAGTGAGGCGCGTCCACAGGCGCGCCGCGATCGACGCCCCGTCCGGCGGATCGGCCTCGCCACGGGCGGCGGGCAGGGACTCCACCATTCCGGCGATGAGCCGCCGGCCCAGGGCGACGACGGCGGGGGCGTCGAAGACGAGGCGCACCGGGTCGGCAGCGGCCAGCGCCGTCGTGATCACCTGCAGCCGGTCCAGCGGCAGGGTCTCTTCTGGCAGGCCCGACTGGGCCGCCCGCGCGACCGCGACCGCCTGCGGACCCGACCGCCACACGTCGCCACCCACCTGCGGACTCGACCGCCTCGCGTCGGCGCCCGCCGACGAGGGCTCACCGGCCCACAGCCACTCGGCGACGGCCTCGAAGTCGTCCGAACCGGCGAGGCTGAGAGCGTCGCGCCCCCGGTAGTACGGGCGGTCGTCACCCAGCGCGGTGACGCGCGACTCGATGACCAGTTCGCTCGCGCCGGGCGGCCGCCGCGGCCGTCCTCTGCGGGCCAGTTCCTCGACCTCGGCCGGGTCGAAGAGGCTGCGCCGCCCGTCCGGCGAGCGCCGCCGCCTCAGCACTCCACGGCTGACATAGGCGTACAAGGTGGCCGGCTTGACGCCCAGCCGTTCCGCCGCCCGGGCCGCGTCGATCCACTCACCCGCCGTCTCCGTCACGACCGCCACCGTAGTTGACGACGCATCAATATTGATCGGACCGCGGCGCCGGGCGGCGGTTCGAACGACGACGATGTCGGATTCTCGCGAGCGTCGGTCCCTGACGATTGGTAGGAAGGAAGGGTGGATGTCGCGATCGGAACACTGGAGACACCGCTGGGACGGCTGGCCTTCGCCTGCACCGCCGAAGGCCTGAGCGGGCTGTCCTTCCGGGACACGCCCCGCGCCCGGGCCCGGCTGAGGGCCGGGCTCCCCCTGGTCGACGCCCCGGCGCGCACGGAGCCGGTGCGCGACCAGCTGGCCGCCTACTTCACGGGCGAATTCCGGGCCTTCGACCTGCCGATCGACTGGCGCCACACGTCCGGCGCCCAGCGCGAGGTCCTGGAGAAGCTGTACGCCGGCGTGCTGTACGGGGAGACGGTGACGTACGGCGGGCTGGCCGACCTCAGCGGCACGGGCGTGCCCGCGCGGGCCATCGGCTCGATCATGGGATCCAACCCGATCCCGATCGTCGTGCCCTGCCACCGGGTGGTGGCCACCGACGGCCTCGGCGGATACAGCGGCGGCTCCGGCGTCGAGGTCAAGCGCTGGCTCCTCACCATGGAGGGCGCCATCCCCGCCACCTTGGACTGGGATCCCGCCGCCGGACCGCTCTCCTAGACGACGAAGAGTTGCGTATCGAGGTCGATCCGTCGGAGGCGGTGGAGATCCTCGACGCCGCCCGCCAGGGAGAGATGGGCGTGCACGACCTCACCCTGTGGCTTGAGCGGGCGGCCGGCTGATCGGTCCGCGCCGCCCCGGAGCTATCGCTCCTGCGGGAGCGTGTCGTAGGTGACGCCGGTGCGTTTCTCGGAGACCTCCCAGAGACGGCGGCCGAGTGCGGGATCGTCGGCCGTGCGCCGTGTCGGTACGCGGCGCGGGGCTCCCCGGCTCTGACCCGGTCCGCGGGGGCCGTAGCACTGCCCGCCGCGCGCCTCCGGAGCGGTCGCCGCGTACAGGATGGGCTGGGCGCCCGCGGCGTCGGACTGGGCGAAGAGCGTGACGCCCAGACCGCCCATGGCCTCGCCGATCCGGCTGCCGCTCATGCGGGGCCCGGCCTGCTGCAGGTTGGTCGCGGCGTACCCGGGGTGAGCCGCGACGCTGGTCAGGCGGCCCTGGGCGCGGCGGTCGAGCTCCTTGGCAAAGACCAGGTTGGCGAGTTTGGACTGGCAGTAGGCCGCCCACTTCCCGTACCGGCGCTCGCCGTCGAGGTTGTCGAAGTCGAGGCGCCCGAGCCAGTGCATCATGCTCGTGACGGTGACGACCCGCGCCCCGGGACGGTCCAGCAGGGCGGGCAGCAGCAGACCGGTGAGGGCGAAGTGCCCCAGATGGTTGGTGCCGAACTGCAACTCGAACCCGTCGGCGGTGGTCCGGTGCGGCAGCGCCATCACGCCGGCGTTGTCGACGAGCAGGTCGAGCCCGGTCGTACCCTGCTCCGCGGCGAAGGTCCGCACCGAGGCCAGGTCCGCCAGGTCGAGGGAGCCGAGGCCCACGTCGCACCCGGGTGCGGCCGCCCTTATCCGGTCCAGGGCCGCGCGACCACGTTCGGCGCTCCGGCAGGCGAGGACCACGGTGGCGCCGTGGCGGGCCAGCTCGAGCGCGGTGCACAGGCCGAGGCCGCTGTTGGCGCCGGTGACGACGGCACGTTTCCCGGCGAGGTCGGGGATCTCATCGGTGGTCCACTTGGCCATGTCCGCCACCTCCACTGGCGGACCATACTAGAACGCGTTTCGGTTTCGGGGATCTTCCGGGATGCTGAACCGGCGTCCGTTTGACGAGGGCCGACCCGGTCGATAATCGGATCATGCCGTCGCAGGTCATCGTCCCGCACCGGCCGGGCCCGCTCGTCGACGCGCCGGCCGTGGAGGACCGCCGTCTACCGGCCGAAGAACCGGAGAAGGGGATCGGGGTCCCCGAGGTGGTGCTCGCCGCGGGCGGTGCCGCCCTGCTCGCCGCGGTCGTCGTCGCCCGACTGCCCGTCTGGCTGACCGTCGTGGCGGTCGCCTGTCTCGCGCTCGGCCTGGTGCTGCCCGCGCAGGCGGCGGTGCTGCGCGTGATGCGCCGTCGTACTCTCCGGCGGCACGCGAAGACGCTTCACCGCGGTGTGCCGCTCGAGGTGTCCCATCCCGCGGTGCGCCGTCTCGTCACCGCGTACGAGCGGCTGCGCCGCACCGCCGGGCCCGGGATCGCGCTGGACGCCGGTCACCTCGCGCTGGTGGAGGTGGCCACTCTCCTGCACGGCCGCCCGCCGCGGGACGACGAGGTCGACTACGTCGCCCGCCGCGCCGAGGCGGTCTCCGCACTGGCCGATCGGCTCGCCGACGGGCCGGTGCCACCCGTGGAGCTCGCCGGCCCGGACTCGGTCGCGCGGATCGAAGCGCTCCTGGCCTGACACGGCCCGGCCTGACACGACCTGGCCTGACACGGCCCGGCCGGCGCGCCCACCTCGCAGCTCCGCCGCGCACCGCGCAGCACCGCCACCCGCGCAGCACCGCCCGCGCAGCACCGACGCCCGGCCGGTGCCGTCGCCCGCCCCGCGTGTCAGAGGCCACCGACCCGTCGGCCGGACGGCTCTCGCGCCTCATCGCGCTCCGATGGCTACCGGACCGCCAGGCGGACGGCTTCCTCCGGTGTCGCGGCACGCCGAATCCCGGGCAGCGGCTCGCCGCGTTCGTCGAGCACCTGCCAGCCGCCGAGCTGCACGACGGGAACGTCGCCACGCCCCATGGCCAGGGCCAGCTCCGACAGGGTCCCCCACGAACCGCCGATGACGATGACGGCGTCGGCGGAGGCGATGAGGACGGCGTTGCGCGCATCGCCCATGCCGGTGGCGACGGCCGCGCTCAGCCCCGGAGCGGCGCCCTCGCGGTCGGCGCGGGACAGGACGCCGACCACCATGCCGCCGGCGGAGCGGGCGCCCTCGGCGACCGCCGCCATGACGCCGGAGTATCCGCCGCACAGCACGACCGCGCCGCGCGCCGCCAGCAGCCTGCCGACCTCATGCGCCGCGTCGCGCTCCGCGTCGGTGCAGTCGCTGGGACCGCACACCGCCACCTGGATCAGGGCAGGTTTCTCTCGATCGCCTCGACGAGCTCGTCGGTGTCCGGCTCGGTGCGCGGGTCGAACCGCACCACGACCGCGCCGTCCGGGCCGATCAGGAACTTCTCGAAGTTCCACCGGATGTCGCCGGTGTAGCCGGTGACGTCCGGGAAGCCGACCAGCCCGGCGTACAGCGGATGCCGGTCGTCGCCGTTGACGTCGACCTTCTCGGTGAGCGGGAAGTCGACGCCGTACGTCGTCGAGCAGAACTCGGCGATCTCCTCCGACGTGCCGGGCTCCTGCCCGGCGAACTGGTTGCAGGGCACGCCCAGCACGGTGAACCCGCGGTCGGCGTAGGTCTCCTGGAGCTTCTGCAGTCCCTCGTACTGCGGGGTGAGACCGCACTTGGAAGCGACGTTCACGAGGAGCACGGTCTTGCCGCGGTACTGGCCGAGGTCGGCGGGCCCGCCCTGAAGTCGCTGGATGTCCACATCATAAATCGACACGATGGCGATCCTAGTCTGGGTGCATGGGCGACATCCTGGTCGGCACCGCGTCGTGGACGGACAAGACCCTGCTCGCGACCGACTGGTACCCGCCGGATGTGAAAACCGCCGAGGAGCGCCTGAAGTTCTACGCGTCGCGATTTCCGCTGGTCGAGGTCGACTCGACGTACTACGCCCCGCCCGCCGAGCGGACCGTCGGCTACTGGCGTGACCGCACCCCGCCGGGCTTCACGTTCAACGTCAAGGCGTTCTCCCTGTTCACCCAGCACCCCACCCGGCCGGCCGCGCTGTACAAGGAACTGCGGGAGCGGGTGCCGGACAAGAAGACGCTGTACCTGCGGGACGTCCCCGACGACGTCGCGGAGGAGGTCTGGCAGCGGTTCCTCGAGTCGCTGTGGCCGCTGCACGAGGCGGGCCGGCTCGGCGCCCTGCTCTTCCAGTTCCCGCAGTGGTTCCCGATCGGGCGGGCGAACAAGGAGTACATCCTGCGGGCCAAACGGCGGTGCGAGCCGATGCGCGTCTGCGTGGAGTTCCGGAACCACACCTGGATGAGCGAGGACAACCGCGAGGAGACCCTCGACTTCCTGCGCAGGTACGACGTGCCGTACGTCAGCGTGGACATGCCGCAGGGGTACCCGAGTTCGATCCCGCCGGTGCTGGCCGCGACGTCCGGCCTGGCGGTCGTACGGTTCCACGGCCACTCCGACAAGTGGACCAGCAAGAACATCTATGAGCGGTTCGGCTACCTGTACGAGGAGCGGGAGCTGAAGGAGTGGGCGCCCCGGCTGCGGAGGCTCGCCGAGGACGCCGACACGACGCATGTGCTTCTGAACAACTGTTACCGGGACTACGCACAGCGCAACGCGGCCCGGTTGGCCGCGCTGCTCGCCCCGTCCGCGTGAGCGGGCGCTACTTGTTCGGCAGGTCGCTGACGAAGGTGGACAGCGAGTTCGCCGCGCCGCTGACGCCGGTCAGCGTCCCGTGTACGACGTTCGCCGCGTTGTGCGGGCGGCTGATCAGGTAGAACGCCAGGAACGCCAGGCCCCCCCACTTGAAGAACTTCTTCATCGCGAGTCACTCCCCGTATCGCGTGAGATACATGGAGTAACTTCCCAGTTATGGCGGCGGCCAGCAGGGACTCCCCGCAAAGCGGTGACCTGAAACGGCAAAAGTTTCCGAAGGGGCTGCCGCGCCGGGAGGTGAGCCGGGAGCCCGGGTCCGGGCTCCCGGCGGGCTCACCGGGTGCCGAAGCTCCGCGGGACCGGCTGGTCCTCGCGCAGGTCGCGGAAGAGCGTCCCGGCGCGCTGGGTGTCCCAGGTGATGTACTCCCCGGCGCTGGGCGACGAGCCGGTACCGCCGACCGGAACCGTCGTGGTCAGGCCGTCGCCGCCGGTGATGCCGCGCATCGCCCAGGCGAAGCCCACCAGGTTGTACAGGTGGTCGTCCTGGTCGACCGCGAAGTTGTCGGTGGAGCGCAGCGCGAACGGGATGATCCGGAAGGGGTTCAGCAGCACGCCGGGGCTGGTGGACTTGTGCACCAGCGCGGAGAGGAACTTCCGCTGGTTCTCGACCCGCTGCAGGTCGGCGCGGGCGAAGGCACGGCTGCGGACGAAGCCGAGGGCCTGGCCGCCCTTGAGCGTCTGGCAGCCCGGCTTGAGGTCGATGCCGGCCTTGTGGTCCTTCATCTCCTCGGGGATGCACATCTTCACCCCGCCGACCGCGTCGGTCATGCCGACGAATCCGGCGAAGCCGATCTCCGCGTAGTGGTCGATGTGGATCTTCGTCGCCTGCTCGACGGTGCGGACGAGCAGCTTCGGGCCGCCGAAGGCGAAGGCGGCGTTCAGCTTGTTCGACCCGTGGCCGGGGATCGGTAGGTACGAGTCGCGGGGCAGGCTGACCAGCGTCGGGCCGTGGTCGCCGATGTGCAGCAGCATCATCGTGTCGGTCCGGCGACCCGCGGCCTTGCCGGTCGCGAACTCGCTGCGCTGCGACGCCGACAGGCCCTCGCGGCTGTCGGAACCGACGATCAGCCAGTTGGTCCCCGGCGTGTCGCCCGGCCGCCCGGCGTAGTCCTCGAAGACGTCGATGCGGTGCAGCCGCGAATCCAGGTAGAAGTAGACGCCCACGAGCAGCAGCAGGAGGACGAGGAAGGCGATCAGCAGGCGTCGTCCCCAGCGGGGCCGCCGCCGCGGTGGCGCCACGTCATGGTCGTACGATCCCGGCGCGTCGTACGCTGGCGCGCCGACCCGTCCGTACTCCGGCCGATTACTCATGGTCACCTACCGTAGGGGTTTGAAACCACTGCTCGCGTCACCTTTGCGGATGATTCACCCGATTCGGATCATCATTCTCCGGAGTGCGGTTCAACCTTTTCGCGTCCTCATCGTGTCGGAGGTGGTGTGAACGCGGAAGCCGAAGAGCAGTTCCGGGAGTTCGTCACCGCACGGTGGCACGCCCTCCTGCGGACGGCGTACCTACTGACGGGCGACCACGGGCAGGCCGAGGATCTGGTGCAGACGGCGCTGGTCCGGGCGCACCGGCACTGGACGCGCATCCGGCGGTCGGACGCCCCCGAGGTCTACGTACGGCGCATCCTGGTCAACCTCAACAACAGCCGGTGGCGGCGCAAGAGGGTCGCAGAGCAGGTGACGGACGTCCTGCCGGAGCCGCCCTCTGCCGATCCACACGCCGCCTATGACGTGCGGGACGAGCTGTGGTCGGCGGTCCTGACCCTGCCGCCGCGGATGCGCTCCGTCCTCGTCCTGCGCTACTTCGAGGACCTGCCGGAGGCCGAGGTGGCCCGCGTTCTGGACTGCTCGCTCGGCACCGTGAAGAGCCAGACCTCGCGGGGCCTGGACCGGCTGCGCGCCGTGTTGGAACGCGAACCCGAGACCGCCCGGAGGGACCGATGAGCCCGAACCTGGAAGACGAACTGCGGGCGACCTTCTCGGCCCGCGCCGAGAGCGTCCCCACCGTCCCCGACCCCTATCCGGCCACCGCGCGCCGCATCGTCCGCGCCCGCCGGCGCCGGCGTGCCGTCGTCGCCGGGGCGCTGGCGGTGAGCGCGGTCCTGGCAGTCGGCGTGCCCGCGGGGCTGGACCACCTGGGCGGCCGCGTCGGCGCGATGTCGCCGCGGCACGGCGACGCCCTGCGCTGGCCGCTGCGCGGCTCGCTCGCCCACGACCAGGCGTTCCTGAAAGCGCTGCGCGAGGACGCGTTGCGCCGTCACCCCCATACGGACATGGTGCGCGTTCTCTATGCGCACGACGACGGGCGGCGCCGCGTCGCCGTGGTCGTCACCGTACGCGGGCGGTCGGCGCGGGGCGACGTGCTGTACGGCCCCTCCGGAGCGGCGCCACGCGCGCTGAAGGAGGACAACCTCTTCGCCGACGACAGCGTGCCCCTGGACCCGGAGCCGATCATCTGGTTCGCGGGCGGCACCGGCCCGCTCCTGATCCTCGGCCCGCCGGCCATGACGGAGGTCAAGGTGTCCCCGGCCATCGCCCAGCACAAGGACGGCACCCCGTACCGCGTGGTGCGCACGATCCCGACCGACCAGGGCGCCGTGCTCACCGACGTCCCCGGAGCGCGGCCGGCGCAGGTCAGCGTCAAGTTCCGCATCGACGGCCGGTACGGCGACGCGCAGGACGTGCTGTACACCATGACCGAGGAGAACGCCCCGGGCTACTGGCCCGCGGTCGGCAAGGCCGCCGCACAGGCGGCCGGTCACGTCGACGCGGAGCAGGCACGCGGGCTCCTGGACGGCACGGCCGGCTACTTCGGGCTACCCGGCGACCGGCTCGGCTACCGGTTGTGGTGGGGGACGCGGCTGCCCGGCGGCGTCGACGCCCTCGTCGCGACCATACGGCTCCCGTCCGGACCGGAGATCCGTGTCGTCCAGGACACCTACACCTACAAGGACGGCAGCGTGAGCCAGGATCGGAGCGCGGTGCGGGTGCGCGACGCCGCCGACGCCCAGCGCCCGATCGGCTGGACCGTGGCCGCGGACCCGACCTTCCCGGAGGACCAGCAGCAGGCACTCGGCGCGGTGTACGTGCCAGGCAGGTCGGGGGCGCGCGTGGAGCTATGGAGCAACAGCACGATGCTGACGGCGGGGCGGACCGACGCTACCGGGCTCGCGACGTTCCAGGTGGGGATCGCGGCGGACCGGCTGCGCACCTGCGACTATCACGTGCTCGACGACAAGGGGAAGATCGTCGCCCATGGCGGCCTCGGCCTTCCGACCCTGGAGACCGCGCTCGGCCGCGACGTGAAATGGTGACCGCCGCCCGCCCCGCCGGCCGCCTCCGGAGACCGGCGGGGCGGGCGGCGGCGGGGCGTGGTCGAATAGGGGCATGGTGGAGGACCTGGAGACGCTGTCGTCCAAGGAGCTGCACGACCGGGCCGTCGAGCGCGCGATGCGCCATGTCGACGTCGGTTTCCTGTGGCGGCTGCTGAAGGCGATCCCCGCCGCCGAGGCGGCCTCGGGGCATCCGGACCAGGCGGAGGCCGACATCTCCCATCTGTCGGCGATGCTCAACGAGCTGGTCCACTCGGGTGAAAGCGACGTCGCCGACGCGCTGCGTCCCCTCTATCTCGACTACCTCCGTCGATCCGACGCCTAAGAGCCCGCGCGGAATGGACCGCCGGCTCGCGGCGCCCATTCCGCGCGGGCTCTAAGCCGCACCCTCTGGCCGAATCCGGACACACCGGCTGCGTGTGATCGTCCGCGCGATTAGCGTCCTTGACGAACCTGAGTGACGCGACGGCGGAAGAGTGACCCCAGCGGCCGGTGCGTGTGATGCGGCGCGCCCGGACGGCGGCGTTCGGGCAGGCGGCTGCCCGGGATGGGAGCCCCATGGCGGGCATCGGACGGCGGGATCTCCTGACGGGCGCGGCCGGTGCCGCGGCGATCGCGGGCATCGGGGTGAACGTCGCGCCCCCGGCGGAGGGCGCCACCGCGCCCCGGGCGCCCGGAGCGGAGCCGACGGGCCGTGGGGTGCGGCTGCGGGAGGGCACGGATCTGGCCGCCCAGGTGTCGCCCGACGGACGGACCATCGCGATCGACCTCGTCGGCGTGCTGTGGACCGTTCCGGTTGCGGGCGGCCCCGCGCGCCGGCTGACCGACGACCTGATGGACATCGCACAGCCGGAGTGGTCGCCGGATGGGCGGCGGCTCACCTTCCAGTCCTACCGCAACGGCGTCTTCGAGATCTGGGTGATCGACGCCGACGGATCGAACCCGCGCCGGCTGACCGAGGGTCCCTACGACCACCGTGAGCCGCGGTTCTCCCCCGACGGGACCCGCATCGCCTTCTCGTCGGACCTGTCCGGCAGCTACGGCATCCACACGCTGCGGCTCGACACCGGGGCCGTCAGCCACGTGACCGACACGGCGGACGAGGAGTACGAGCCGGCGTGGTCGCCGGACGGCGCCCGCATCGCGTTCGTCGTCGCGAACACCCGCATCGACGTCGTCGAGGTGGCGACCGGCGCGCGCCGCACGGCCGTGACGGTGCCGGCGGGCCAGGTGATCCACAGCCCGGCCTGGACGCCCGACGGCGCGGACCTCGTCTACACGCTCATCGCGGACGGCCGCAGCGAGCTGTGGCGGTCGGGCCATGCGCTGGTGACCGGCGAGGAGGTCTTCCCCTTCCGGGTGTCGTGGACCTCGGCGAAGGAGTTCGTCTACACGGCGGACGGCGGGATCCGCCGCCGGTCCCTCGACGGCGGGCGGCCGCGCGACATCGCCTTCACCGCGCCGGTCACGGTCGCCGGCCCGTCGTACCGCAGGCGCCGGCGCGACTTCGACTCCACGGCGCCGAAGCCCGTCGTGGGCATCGGCAGCCCGGTGCTGTCGCCCGACGGCGGGCAGATCGCGTTCCGGGCGCTGAACGACATCTACACGATGAAGATCGGGCAGGCGCCGCGGCCGCTCACCCGCGACCACTGGTGGAAGGGCGACCCCGCCTGGTCGCCCGACGGCCGTTACCTGTCCTACTCGACGGACCGGGGCGGCAAGCTCGACATCTGGATCCGGGACCTGCACACCGGGCAGGACCGCCGGCTCACGAACCTGCCGGGCGCGGCGGCGGTCTCCGGAACGTGGTCCCACGACGGGTCGCACCTGGCGTTCCTCGACCAGACCGGGGCGCTGTACACCGTCGCGGTGGCGACCGGCGACGTCCAGCGCGTCTACTCGGCGACGTTCGAGCCGGGCCGCCCGACCTGGTCCGCCGACGGGAACGTCATCGCCCTGGCGGCCATCAAGCCGTACTCGGCGCGGTACCGCGAGGGCCTGAGCAAGATCCTCCTCGTCGACCGCCGTACCGGGGCCGGCACGTACGTCGACCCGTTGCCCGGGCGCTCGATCCAGACGCGCGGCGACGACGGACCGGTGTGGTCGCCGGACGGCACGAAGATGGCGTTCGTCGTGGCCAGCGTGCTGTGGGTGGTCGACGTCCACGCCGACGGCACGCCGTCGGGGACGCCCCGGCAGGTGACGGACGAGGTCACCGACGCCGTCAGCTGGAGCGGTGACTCCTCCGAACTGCTGTACCTGAACAACGGCCGCCTGCGCATCGTGTCCGCCGACGGCCGCCGCACCCGTACGGTCCCGGCCCCGCTGACCTGGACGAACACTCAGCCACGAGGCCGCACGGTCGTCCGCGCGCGGCGGATGTGGGACGGCAGCGCACGGCGGCTGCGCGACGACGTGGACATCGTGGTCGAGGGCCACCGCATCGTCGCCGTCGAGTCACGCGGGCACGGCCAGGGTGACCGGATCCTCGACGCCGGGGACTCCGTGGTCATCCCCGGGCTGGTCGACATGCACAACCACCGGGAGATGCAGGGCTACGCCTACGGCGACCGCCAGGGCCGACTCTGGCTCTCGCTGGGCGTCACGACGACCCGGTCGCCGGGCAGCCCGGCGTACCACATGGTCGAGGCCCGCGAGTCGTTCCAGTCCGGCGTGCGCGTCGCACCCCGGTACTACGCCACCGGGGAGGCGGTCGACGGGCCGCGCATCTTCTACAACTTCATGCGCCCGACGTTCGACGCCCACCAGCTCGCCCTCGAACTCGAGCGCGCCGGCGCGCTCGACTACGACCTCATGAAGGCGTACGTCCGGCTGCCCGCCGAATGGCAGCGGACGGTCATCGAGTGGGCGCACCGGCACGGCGTCCCCGCCACCTCGCACTACCACTACCCTGCGTTCGCCTTCGGCGGCGACGGCATGGAGCACATCGGCGCCACGAACCGGCTGGGGTACTCCCGCACGGTGACCGCGCTCGGCACCGGATACGCCGACGTCATCGACATCTTCAACGCCGCCGGCGCGGCCCGGACGCCGACGCTGTTCGGAGCCGCGGCGCTCTTCCGGGACGACACCTCGCTCGTCACCGACCGGCGGGTGACGACGCTCTACCCGGCGTGGGAGTACGCCGCCCTGCAGGCAGCGGTGACGACGGCCAAGACCACCGACCAGACCGTCAACCTGCAGAACCTCGCCCGTCAGGTCACGCAGGTCGCCGCCATGATCCGGGGCGGCGGGCGGGTCATCACCGGCACGGACTCCCCCATCGCCAACATGGCCGTCAGCACCCACATGAACCTCCGCGCCATGGTGAAGTACGGCCTCACCCCGTACGAGGCGCTGAGCACCGCGACGCGGGTGCCCGGCGAGGTCCTCGGCGAACCCCTCGGGCAGATCAAACCGGGGATGTACGCCGACCTCACCTTCCTGGGCGGCGACCCCCTGACGGACATCACACAGGCCGCCGACGTCCGGCAGGTGATGGTCAACGGGGAGGCGCACACCGTGGACGAGCTGCTCGCCCCGTTCGTCACCGCGCAGCGCGCCGCCGCGACGCCCGTCAGTCGGATGCTGCCGCCCGTCCCGGAGCACCCGTCCAACCGGCGCTACTGGTGGCACGACCCGCACTACCTGGAGGAGAGCAAGCGGTCCTGCTGCGTGGACTCCTGACTCACCGGGCACTCGTAGCGACAGGACCAGGGGTCCCGGCCCTGTCGCTACGCCGAGATCCTCGTCACGGGCAGTGCCCGCAACGCTCGCGTTCGGCGCGGCCCCTGCCGCTGCGCCGAGGCCCGGTCACAGGTAGTGGCCCAGGCGCTCGTCGCGGTCGGTGGGGGCGTCGGTCTCCGGGAGGTCCTCCGGGCGGAGCAGCCGGATCTCCTCGCGGTCCGTGACCCCCTGCCCGGTGATGCGCTGCGCCTGCAGGGCGATCGCCCGGTCGAGGAGGTTGCGCATGAGCCGGGCGTTGCCGAACGACTCGCCGCGGGCCGCCGTGCGCAGCCGGCGGCGTACGGCGTCGAGCACGCCCTCGGCCACCTGGAAGCCCGCGTCGGCCGCCATCACCTCGAAGATCGCGACGAGCTCGTCGTCGGTGTAGTCGGGGAACCGCAGGACCGTCGGGAACCGTGAGGCCAGGCCCGGGTTGAACTCCAGGAACCGCAGCATCGGCCCTTCGTACCCGGCGACGATGACGACGATGTCGGCGCGGTGCTCCTCCATCAGCTTGAGCAGCTCGGCGATCGCCTCGTGGCCGTAGTCGCGGCCCGAGTCGGCGGGCGTCAGGGCGTATGCCTCGTCGATGAACAGCACGCCGCCCATGGCCCGCTCCATCGCCGCGCGGACCTTCGGCGCGGTCTGCCCGACGTACTCGCCGACGAGGTCGGCGCGGGACACCTCGACCAGGTGCCCGGACGACAGGAGTCCCAGCTTGGCGTACACGGCGGCCAGGAGGCGGGCCATCGTGGTCTTGGCCGTTCCCGGGTTGCCGGTGAAGACCATGTGCCGGGTGGGCGAGGCGATCGGGATGCCGGCATCGCGGCGGAGCTGCTCGGCCTTGGCCTCCGCGACGAGCAGGCGCACCTCCTGTTTGACGGCGTCCAGGCCGATGAGCCGCTCGATCTCGGCAAGCGGGTCGCCCGGCAGGTCGATGTGACCACCGGCGGCCAGCGTGCCGGGGATGTCCTCGGCGAAGATCTCGTCGAGGGACTCGTCGTCGGTGAGCACCCCGTCGTCGAGGACGCGCCGCGACTGCATGGCGACCGCGCGGTCCAGCAGGTTGATCATCAGGCGGGCGTTCCCGGCGGCCCGGTCGCGGGCCCCGGCGTGAACGAGGTCGCGGACCTTGTCGAGCACGCCCTCACGCAGCGCGAAGCCCGCGTCGACGGCCTTCGCCTGGAAGATCTCGATGAGCTCGTCCTCGGTGAGGTCGGGGAACCGCAGCTGCTTGGGGAAGAACGCCGCCAGCTCCGAGTCGCTCTTGAGCAGGCCGTTCATCGGGCCCTCGGGGCCGCACAGGACGACGATGAGGTCCTCCGGGTGGGACTGCACGGCGGCCAGCAGGACGTCGATCGCCTCCCGGTTGCGCGGCGACTCGCCCGGCATGAGGTTGTGCGCGTCGTTGATGGCCAGGACGCCACCGTGCGCCCGCTCGACCGCGCGGCGGACGCGGGGGCCGCTCTCGCTGACGTACTCGCCGACGAGGTCGGAGCGGTCGACCTCGACCAGGTGCCCCGACGACAGGACGCCGAGGTCGGCGTAGATCCGGCCGAGGATCCGCGCCACCTTGGACTTGCCGGTGCCGGAGCTGCCGGCGAAGACCAGGTGCCGCGGCCGGCCGGCGACCGGCATGCCCGCCTCGCGGCGCATCCGGGCCGCCTCCGCCTCGGCGACGAGGAGGCGCACCTCGTTCTTCACCGACTTCAGGCCCACGCACGAGTCCAGCTCGGCCATCGGGTCGGCGTTGGCCGCGCCGCCGGGGATCACCCGTTGCGGCAGGTCCGCGACGGCGACCTCCGTCTCCCCGCGCGCGGTGACCGCGGCCACGCACTGCTCGGCGAGGTACTCCACGAGGCGCGCGCCGCGCAGGTTCAGCAGCGGCGGGGTGCGGGAGAGCAGGAGCCCGGCGTTGGCGGCGGTCTCCCGCGCGGCGGTCAGGCCGCGCCGGGCGACGGCGCGCCGGAACAGCTCGGTGTAGTCGTCCTCACCGAACTCACGCGTGCGGGCGACCCGGAAGTGCTGGTGCAGCGCCGGGTTCGCGTCGAAGATCCGCCCGTCGCCGCCGGTCCGGCACGCCGCGACGACGTGGAGTTTCTGGTGGCGTTCGAGGACGCGGCGCAGCTCCTCTGCGAACGCGGTGCCGCAGTGCTCCAGGGCGAGGATGCGGTCCAGCCCCTCGATGACGAGCAGCCGTCCCTCGAGGCACTCGCGGACGCGGGCGAGGAGGTAGAGGATCGTGTCGCTGACGTGGAGATTGGCGAACACCTGGTCGGAGACCCAGATGGCCTCGCGGACGTCCCCCCGCTCGGTGAGTCTCTGCTCGATCAGGCGGACGGCCGTGCCCTTCCCTGTCGCCTCCGGCCCGCTGAACAGGACGCGAACCGGTCGCGGGGACGTGCCGGTGCGCAGGACGTCGGACAGCGCGACGGCCAGTTCGGGCTGGCCGACGAGGTCGGCGCCGATCTCCTCCGTCACCTGGGCGGCGCGCGTCTCCTCCGCGGGCGCCGTGCCGGCGAACGCGGCGGTGAGCGGGTTGACGACCGCACGGGCGCGGAACAGGCGGCGCAGGTCCGTCTGGAACCCGCGGACCGGCAGCCGGCTCTTGGGGCTGACCGCGCTGTCGGGCAGCCCCTGCGCGCACCCGGTGATCCGCAGTGCCATGTCCAGCCAGGCCCGGCAGGCGTCCGCCTCTCCCGCGACGAGGCCGCGGGCCAGCCAGGAACGCACCTCCGCCTGCCACGACTCGGCGCGGAAGCCCTCGCGCAGGTGCTGGAAGCGCTCCTGCACGCTCTCGTAGCGCTCCACCCCGACGGCGAAGGCGAGGTCGGCGGGCGCGGCGGCCACGTCGGCCTGCAGCAGCAGCCGGGCCAGCGCGGTGACGAGGGGATCCCCGCCGGGAGCCGCCGCGAGCAGGCGTTCGTGCGCGGCGATCCAGCCGGAGCACGCCCACGCGAGGTACGCCGTGGGGCCCGCCAGCTCGGGCAGCGCGGAGAGGACGTCGTCCGACAGGTCGGACGCCCACGCCCGCTCCAGGTCGCCGTGCGGCGTCGTCAGGTCGCGCGCCCGCAGCTCGGGGTCCTCCGCGTGCCGGTCGAAGATCGAGATCAGGGCCCGGCGGCGCTCGTCCAGCGGCGTGATGCCGGCGAACACGTCGAGGGACTCGCGGGCGAGGGCGAACATCGTCTCCCGCAGCTCGACGTCGTCGCCGGCGTTCTCCACCAGCCACAGGCCGGGCGGCCGCAACCGACCGCCCTGGCTGAACCAGGCGATCGGGTCGCGCACCGGCGGCTCGGGCTTGGCCAGGAACTGCGCCAGCAGCTCGTAGTCGACGTCGCCGCGGGAACCCGCGCGGATCGCCGACGCGCCGAGCAGGAAGGTCAGCAGCGACCACAGCTCCGCGCCCGCCGCGGAGGTGTTCTGGGCGTAGAAGTCGCTGAGCCCGCCGGTGAGCGCCCTGGCGCGCTCGTCGGCGTCGAACGCGCGGGCGCGCTCGCGCACCTCGTCGTACAACCCGTCGGGCACACGCCAGGGGCCGTGCGCGTACACGTCGAGGACGGGCTCTTCCGTCAGCAGCGGTTCGAGGTGTTCCGGTAGGCGTGGGGGGCTCACGACGTAGACCTTACGACCCGCCGGAGGGGGGTCGCAGCCATCAGCAGGCCCTGCCGCGTCGGCGTTTCCTTCCCGGGAGGGCTCTTACCAGGCCGGTGTCACCGCCGGGCGGCCCCTACCGGGTGGGTGTCGACGGCGGGTGGCCCCTGCCGGATCGGCGTTCTCCGGCCGGGACGGTGACCGGGCGGACACGCCCGGTCAGCGTTTCCAGCCGGGGCGGCCGGACGGGCCGGGGTCGCGGTGCTCCGCCGCGATGCGCAGCGGACCGGCGGGGCGTTTGGGCTGCTCAGGGCCTGCCGGCTCTGCCTCTCCGGGCAGGGGCAGGGTGAAGCCGATCTCCGCGGGCCGGCGCTCGAGCGCTTCGAGGTCCTCGACCGGGACCAGCGCCGCGAGCGGCCTGCCGTGCCGGGTCAGGACGATCCGCTCGCCGGTGTACCCGACACGGTTGACGAGCTCCGCGAGTTCGGCGCGGGCCTGCGTCACTGGGACCTCTCGTGTCATACCGCGATTCTAGCATTCTGTACGTTCTTGCTATTCTGTACAGAACCCGCCGGGGCGTGGGCGGAAGCGCACCGGTACGTGAACACGGCCGCGCGTGGCGGACACGCGCGGCAGCGAGGAGGCGCAGATGGACTTTCCGACGCTCGAACCGCGCGCCCGGGTCACCGAGCTGCCCAAGGACATTCACTCCGAGCAGCTCTTCCAGCGGCTGCTCGGGCAGCGCATCGTCTTCATCGGCGCGGAGATCGACGACGACCTGGCCAACCGCGTGTGCTCCCAGCTCCTGCTCCTCGCCGCCGAGGACGGCGAGCGCGACATCAAGGTCTTCATCAACTCGCCGGGCGGGTCGATGGACGCGATGTTCGCCATGTACGACGTGATGAAGTACCTGCCGAACGACGTCTCGACGGTCGCCCTCGGCATGGCCGCCTCGGCCGGGCAGTTCCTGCTCACCGCGGGCACCCGCGGCAAGCGCTACGCCCTGCGGAACACGCGGATCATGATGCACCAGCCGTCCGGCGGCATCCGGGGCACGGCCTCCGACATCCGCATCCAGGCGGAACAGAGCGTGCACATGAAACACCGGTTCCTGCAGCTGATCGCCGAGCACACCGGGCGGCCGTACGAGCAGATCGAGCACGACGCCGACCGCGACCGCTACTTCAGCGCCGAGGAGGCCCGCGACTACGGCCTCATCGACCACGTCGTCACCAGCGCGCTCGAGGCCGGAGGTGTCGCCCCGTGACCGCTCCCATGTTCGACCCCATTTTCAGGCCCGTGACCGGTCCGGCGGCCGGCTCCATGATCGCCCCCGTGACCGGGCGGTACGTCCTGCCGTCCTACGTCGAGCGCACCTCGTACGGGATGAAGGAGAGCAACCCGTACAACAAGCTGTTCGAGGAGCGGATCGTCTTCCTCGGCGCGCCCGTCGACGACACCCTCGCCAACGACGTCATCGCGCAGCTGATCGCCCTGGAGGGCATGGACCCGGACCGGGTCATCAGCCTGTACATCAACTCCCCCGGCGGCTCCCTCACCGCCATGACGGCGATCTACGACACGATGCAGTTCATCAAGCCGGAGGTCGAGACGACCTGCATCGGGCAGGCCGCCTCGGCCGCCGCCGTGCTGCTCGCCGCCGGAGCCACCGGCAAGCGCGCCGCACTGCCGCACTCGCGCATCCTCATCCACCAGCCGAGCACCGAGGGCGGGTACGGCCAGACCAGCGACATGGAGATCCAGGCCAGGGAGATCATCCGACTGCGCGAGCAGATGGAGACCATCCTGGCCCGGCACTCCGGCCGCCCGGTCGAGCAGGTCCGCGCCGACATCGAGCGGGACCGTTACCTCACCGCTCAGGAGGCCCGGGAGTACGGCCTGATCGACGAGATCATCACCAGCCGCAAGCCCGCCTAGCCCGCCCGGCGACGCGCTCCCGCCTTCCCCGATCCGGCGGGGAGGGCGGGAGGCCGCGCGACCGGGAAGCGCTGACCTGCGGGTCGGAGAGCGGGCCCGAACAGTGCTCGACGATCTTGTTCAGATTCGAGGGGGCGGCCGCCGGCCGAGCGGTAGGCTCCGGGGCCGTGTCAGACCAACCGGACGACCCGGCGGGTGACCGGGACATCGAGGTTCGGCGGCTCCGGCGGCTGTTCCGGTTCTTCGCGGCCACGCAGTGCCGTGGCCGTTCCCCGGTGTACGAGACGCTGAGCGAGGGCATCGCCGACGACGACGGGCTGCTGGACCTGCTCATGTCCACCCCCGGCGAGCAGCGGCGGCCCAGCCTGCTGTTCGCGGCGGTGAACCTGCTCCTGGCCTCGAATCCCGGTTCGACGCTGGCCGACTACTACCCGGTCCACGGCGGCCGACGGCCGGTCGACGACGGGCTCGTGCCGGCCTTCGCCGCGTTCTGTGCCGGGCACCGTGACGAGCTCGGCCGGCTGCTGCGCAGCAGGTCCACTCAGACCAACGAGATCCGCCGCTGTGTAGCTCTTCGCCTGGGCCTCGATCACGTGTCCCGGCGCTGGCCGGGACCGCTCGCCCTGGTCGAGGCCGGCGCCAGTGCGGGCCTGAACCTGCTCCTGGACCGCTACCGCTATCGCGTCGGCGGCCACGAGACACCCTCGGGCGCGGCCTCGCCGGTGACGATCGCCTGCGAGGTACGCGGCGGCAGCGCCACCGCAGGCCCGATCTTCGGGCCGGTCCCGGAGATCACGTCCCGGCTGGGTATCGACCAGCATCCAGTGAACATGGCCGATCCCGATGCCCGCGCCTGGCTGGAGGCGTTCATCTGGCCCGAGCACACCGACGACCTCGCGGTCCTGCGCGGTGCCATCGACCTCGCCGTCTCGACCGCGGACGTGACCGTCGTCCCGGGCGATGCGATCACCGACACCGCCCGGCTGATCGGCGAGTTGCCGGGGCGTGAACCCGTCGTGGTCTTCACCGCCACGCTGCTCAGCTACCTCACCGCCGACGCCAGGACGGCCTTCGCCGCTCAGCTCCGGAAAGCCGCCGCGCAGCGGCCGGTGGCGTGGGTCTTCGCGGAGGCCCCCGCTCTCGTCGCGACCGCCGACCCCGGCCTGGCCGCGCTGGCGGGCCCGGTGGCCCAGCACAACTCGCTGTTCCTCGTCGGGGCCGGCCTGCTCGGCCCCGGGCACCGCGACGACGCCCTGCTCGCCATGGCCGACCCGTACCTGCGCTGGATCGCCCCGGCCAGGGACGAGACCGACGACTTCCAGTGGCTGCTGGCGAGCGCGGACGCCGACTGACAGTGACGTAGTGATCAGGATGGGCCACGGCGCACCCGGCACTACCTACGTACGCCCGGACAGGTACGCATGCGGGTAGATCGGTCCTAACCGGGGGCCTGCTCGCGGAGGCACGATCCAATCATCGGTGTGAACCAGATCGATGGTGGTGTTCGAAGTGATCTCCAGCAGGACGCAGACGGCCCCCGCGGGCGTCACCGGCTCCAGCCGGCCGGCGGTGGCCCTGGCGGGCGCCCTGCGCCTCGGCTTCCGGCCGATCGCCGACCGCCTGCCGGAGCGTTACGCCCTGTCCCTGCTGCGCGCCGCGCTCGACACCGGTGCCCGCCTGCTGCGCCCCGACCCGACGGTGACCATCGTCGAGCTGGACGACCTGGCGGACGAATCGAACGGTCTGCTCCCCGGGGAGTGGGTCCTCCCGGCCGAACCCGGGGACGGCGCCATCCTGTACCTGCACGGCGGAGGGTTCGCCTCCGGCTCGCCGAGCACCCACCGTGCGATCACCGGCCGGCTCGCGGCCGACACCGGACTGCCCGTCCTGGTGCCCGACTACCGCCTCGCCCCCGAGCACCCGTTCCCCGCCGCGTTCGAGGACGGCCTCGACGCATACCGGTGGCTGCTCGACCAGGGCATTCCGTCGTCCAAGATCGTTGTCGTGGGCGACTCCTCCGGAGGTCATCTGGCCGCGGCCGTCGTCGGCGAGGCGTGCCGCCTCGGCCTGCCGTCTCCGGCCGGCGTGGTGCTGTTCTCGCCCTGGGTGGACCTCAGCTGTGAGCTGTCGGCGCTGGGCGACCGGGAATGCCGGGACCCCTTCATCAGCCCCGAACTGGCCCAGCACTTCGGCCGGCTCTACGTCGGCGACGAGGACTGGTCGGACCCGCGTCTGTCCCTGCTCGATCTCGCCGGTCTCGACCTGCCGCCGTTCCTCGTGCAGGTCGGCGGCATCGAGTCGCTGCGCGCCGAGGCGGAGCATCTGGCCGAGGCCCTCACCGACGCCGGCACCTCCTGCGAGCTTCAGGTCTGGCCCGGCCAGATGCACGTCTTCCAGTTCTTCAACCGGCTGCTCCCCGAGGCCGGGGCGGCGATGACCGAGGCGGCCGGGTTCGTGCGCTCCCGCGTCGAGGCCGCCGACGAGGCCCTGGACGAACTCGCCGAGGCCGTCGACGAGATCTTCGAAGAGATCCTGGACGAGGCGGCCTGACGGCGCGGGCAGGCGACCGTCACGAAGGCTGCGCCCGGCGCGGGCGGGCGACCGTCACGACCGCTGCGGGCCGGTGACCGTCAGGACCGCTGCGAGACGGCCGGCTTCAGCACCTCCTCGCACCACTGCCGGAAGCCGGTGGGGGTGCTGTTCTCCGGGGTACGCGGCTCGGCGTTGTAGATGCCCTGCTCGACGGCGTTCGCCATGTCGACCAGGCCCTGGGCCCACGCGTCGGTCATCCCGTACTTGAGCAGGGTGGCCTTGTAGCCTTCGCCGGGCACCTGCTGGAAGCGGATCGGCCGCTGCAGCACCTCGGACATGATCCGCGCCATGTCGTTCGGCGACAGGTCCTCGGGACCGAGCACGGGGACGCTCTCCTGGCCGCTCCAGGAGTCGTCGAGCAGCAGCCCGGCCGCGACGGCCGCCACGTCGCGGGTGGCACAGGTGGGGATCTTGCGATCCGCGGAGATGGTCAGGAAGAACATGCCCTGGTTCTTGATCGCCCCGACCTGCTGCAGCATGTTCTCCATGAATCCGGGCATCCGCAGCGCCCGGTAGCTCACGCCGACGCTCTCGATCAGCTCGTCCATGGCCAGCGCCGCCGACACCTGCCCGGCGTTCTCGGCCACGCCGTGGCCGAGCGTCGAGATGCCGACGACCCGCTTGACGCCCTGGCTCTTGATCGCCTCGCATGCCGGCCGGGTGAAGTCCAGAAGGTGGCCCACGACACTCTCGGCGCGAGGGTCGGGCGGCACCAGCCAGAACACGCTGTCGGCAGCCGCGAACGCCTTGGCGACGACATCCGGGTCGCCGTGCGACCCCTGGACGACCTCGACGCGTTCACGCACCCGCAGAGAGAGGCGGGAGGGATCGCGGGCGATCACGCGGATCGCCTCTTCCGTGTCCAGGATGTTGTCGAGGACCTGCCGGCCGATCTGGCCGGTGGGCGTGGTGATGACGATCATCAGACCTCCAGGAGAAGTGGGCGTTCGCATCCGGGTCCGGCGCGCTGGGCGACGAGGACCGGCGAACGGCACTGAGCAGTCAATCCGGCCGGGGCACGAACGTGAAGGACCGATCCGATCACCATTGATACCCTGCGAGTATGAATGACCTGGAGGCGCGTGAGCTCCGGTACTTCGTCGCGGTCGCGGAAGAGCTTCACTTCGGACGCGCGGCCCAGCGGCTGGGCATGGCACAGCCCCCGCTGTCCCGCGCGATCCGGGAGCTGGAACGCCGGCTGGACGTGCGGCTGCTCGAGCGCACCACCCGTCAGGTGACGCTGACGGCGGCCGGGGAGGTCTTCCTGCGGGACGCCCGGACCGCACTCGACGCGATCACCGCGGCCGGCCGGCGGGCCCGGAACGCCGGCCGGCCCGCCCCGCTGCTGCGACTCGCGCTCAAGGCCGACAACGACGCCGGACTGCTGCCGCGGATCCTCTCCACCTACCAGCGCGAGGAGGCGGCGCCGGCGGTGGAACTGGTGCTCGGCGGACGGGGCGAACAGGCACAGGCCCTGCGCGACGGGCGAGCCGACGTCGCGCTGCTGGTCAGCCCCTTCGACGACCGCGGGCTGGACGTCGAGCCGCTGCTGACCCGGCCCCGCCTGGCCGTCCTCGCGGCGACCGATCCGCTCGCCGCCCGGTCGTCTCTGCGGCTGGCCGACCTGGCCAGCCGGAGGCTTCCCGACGGAACGCCCGTCGGCGAGGACGAGCCCGCACGCCCGTACGACGCCGTCGACCGTTCGCGGCCCCAGGCGGCACGGTCCGGGCTCGTGGCCGGGACCCAGCAACCGGTCTCGGACCTGACACAGATCTTCAGGCTGATTGAACTGGGCGGCGTCGTCTGTTTTCTCCCCACCTGGGTGACGCGTCGTTACCCGCTGCCCGGCATCGTCTACCGGCCGGTCAGCGATCTCCAGCCCGCCACACTGGCCGTCGCCTGGCCCCAGGAGGCACGCTCACCGGCGATCGCCGCCTTCGTGCGCGCGGCCGCGTCCGTGGTGGCCACCGACGCGGAACGAAGCACCGCAGGAGTCGGCCGATAAGCAGATGAAGCACGACCGTGGCGGCGTCTACCGTTGGACGATGCGAACGCTGACCACCGAGCGGCTCACTCTGCCGCCTTGGGACCCTCGCTTCGAGCAGGACCTGTGCCGGCTCAGTGCCGATCCGCGGATCACCCGTTATCTGGGGGACGGCCGGCCGTGGGACCGCGAGCGCGCCATCACCCGACATGGTGAACTCCTGGAACACTGGCGGGAACACGGCTTCGGCTGGCGCGGCATCGTCTTCCGCGAGGCCGATGACGAGTCGGTCATCGGCGTCGCCGCGCTCAACCGTCTCCGCGATCCCCTACCTGGCGTGGACGAGCCCGCGATCGAGATCGGCTGGTGGGTCGACCCACGCCACTGGGGTCGGGGACTCGCCACCGAAGCGGCGACCGCCATCCGTGACGAGGCGTTCACCGACCACGGCGCCGCACGGCTGGCCGCGCGCTACCAGCCCGCCAACCACGGCTCCGGCAACATCATGCGCAAGATCGGCATGCGCCACCACGACGACATCATCGGCCCGTATGACGAAGACGTACGCGTTTATGTCCTCGAACGCGCGGACTGGACTCCTGGCCTGCCTACTCAATTTTGACCGCTTACGGCCGGGCCGGGCGATCGGTTTTGATCGCCTATTGACGAATGTGATCATCCCGCTCATAGTCCAGGCGTGAGCCTCCTCCGCCGCATGCGCCTCGCCGGAAACCCTGTTCCCCGCCCGGGTCGGCGGGCCGGACCGCGATCGAAGCCGGTCAGGACCGGTGTCGCGCTGGCCTCGCTCGCCGGCCTCGTCGTGGCCGGTTCGCCGCCGGCTGCCGCGGCCGCGGCCGGAGGGCGGGCCGACCGGCAGGCGGTGCGGTCGGGCGACGCCCGCTTCGAAGTGCTCTCCCCGACGTTGATCCGGATGGAGTACGCGGGCGACGGCGCGTTCACCGACGCCGCGACGTTCAACGCGGTCGGGCGGGACGGCTTCGGCCGGACGCCGTATCGCAAGAAGGTCGCGGGCGGCTGGTTGACCATCGACACCGGCCGGCTGACCCTGCGGTACAAGGTCGGCTCCGGGCCCTTCACCGCGGACAACGTGTCCGTGCGCCTGCGGACCGGGGCGCAGACGGTGACCGCGCATCCGACCTTCCGCGGGTCGGCCCGCTGCGCCGCCGGGACGCTCTGCGAGGCGGAACAGGGCCTGATCGGGGGCGGGGTGACCGTCGCCTCGGACCACACCGGGTACACCGGCACGGGGTTCGCCGCCGGGTTCCAGGACGTCGGCGGCTCGCTCACCTACCCCCTCGACGTGCCGGCCGCCGGCACCTATGACCTGCGGCTGCGGTACGCCAACAGCGTGGGCGGGGACGGGAAGAACACGACCCGTACGCTCAGCGCCGCGATCGACGGCGGCGCGGCGACGACGCTCACGATGCCGACCACCGCGGACTGGAACACCTGGGGATTCGTCTCCGTCCCGACCCTGAAGCTCTCCGCCGGGCGGCACACGCTCGTCGTCTCGCGGGGCGCGAACGACTCGGGCAACGTGAACATCGACAGCCTGGCGCTCACTGCGCCCGGCGCGACGTATCCGTCACCGGCATCGGTTCCGTGCGACTACGGGACCGTGTGCGAGGCCGAGGCGGGCACGCTCGGCGGTGGCGCGACGCGTGCCGCCGACCACAACGGCCACTCCGGTGACGCCTTCGTCGCCGGGCTGGAGCGGGCCGGTGCGTCCGACACGATCGCGGTGCGGAACGTCCCCGCCGACGGGCCGTACGCGCTGCAGATCCGGTACGCCAACGGCTCCGGGACGCCACGGACGGTCTCGACGGCGGTGAACGGCGGCACGGCCGCGACGACGTCCCTGCCGCCGACGGCCGATTGGGACACCTGGTCGACGGCCACCGTCCCGGTGACGCTGACCAAGGGGTCCGACACGATCGCGATCGGCTGCCCGACGGCGGACAGCTGTCACGTCAACCTCGACACCGTCGCCGTCACCCCGGCCGGGTCGCCGGTGCTGCCGGCGCACAGCCCGCTCGGCGGGTACCGGCGCAGCCTCGACGGCGTGGACGGTGGCGCGCTGACCACGCCCGGCCTGCTGTACCGCGACGGGTGGTACCTGCTCGACGACACCGCATCCGCGATATTCGACACGGCGACCCGGACGGTCCACGCGCGGCCCGGCCACGGCGGCGAGCCGTACCAGGACGGCTACCTCTTCGGGTACGGCCAGGACTACAAGCGTGGGCTCGCCGACCTCAAGACGCTGACCGGACCGTCGATGCTGCTGCCCCGGTGGGCGTACGGCGTGTGGTTCTCGGAGTACTACGACTTCACCGCCGCCGACTACCAGAACACGATCCTGCCGAAGTTCCGCTCCGAAGGCGTCCCGCTCGACGTCCTGGTCACCGACACGGACTTCAAGTGGCCCAGCACCTGGAACGGCTGGCAGATCGACCGGAGCAAGTTCCCCGACGCGGCGGCGTTCTTCGCCTGGGAGCACGCGCAGGGACTGCACGGCACGCTGAACATCCACCCGAGCATCATGAGCGGCGACCCGAGTTTCGCGCAGGCGCAGGCCACGGCCAAGGGGAAGCTGGTGGCCTCCGGCTGCAACGCGCCTTCGGGGCAGACCTGCCACACGTTCGACTGGGGCGACCCCGACCAGCTCGCGGCCTACTTCGACCTGCACCAGCGCATGGAGCGGGAGGGCGTGGACTTCTGGTGGCTGGACTGGTGCTGCGAGGGCTCCCGGGTCTCGACGCCCGGCGTGACGCCCGACGCGTGGATCAACCTGCAGTACGCCGCCGACACCGCGAAGAACGTCGGGCGGGGGTTCGCCTTCTCCCGGGCGTACGGGTCCCTGCAGGCCGGCGGCTACAGCGGCCAGGCGGCGGTGCCGACCGGTCCCTGGGCGGACAAGCGCACCACCCTGCACTTCACCGGCGACACCACCTCGGACTGGCAGACCTTGCGGTTCGAGACCGGGTACACGCCGGGCGAGTCGGCGACCACCGGCCTGTCGGCGATCAGCCATGACATCGGCGGGCACAACGGCGGGCCCAGGCTCGCCGACGACCTCTACGTACGGTGGGTGCAGTTGGCGGCGTTCCAGCCGATCCTGCGGCTGCACAGCAACCACGGCGACCGGCTGCCGTGGCAGTACGGCGAGCAGGCCCGCGTCGCTGCGGAGCGGTTCCTCAACCTCCGCGAGAACCTCGTCCCGTACACGTACACGCTGGCCAAGGAGGCGGCGGACACCGGTGTGCCGGCCGTCCGGGCCACGTACCTGGAGTACCCCGGCGAGCAGGGCGCCTACGACGCGGCGGGCCGCGAGTACCTCTACGGCCCGGACGTGCTGGTGGCCCCGGCGACCTCGCCCGGCGCCACCGCGACGACGTCGGTGTGGTTCCCGCCCGGCCAGTGGACCGACTACTTCACCGGGAAGACCTACAGCGGCCCCGCCACCCGGGACGTCACGACCGACTGGAACTCGATGCCGGTCTTCGTCAAGGCGGGCGGGATCCTCCCGACGCGCACCGACGATGTGACCAACGACGTGCAGAACCCGCTGTCCAAGGTCACGGTGAACGTCGCCGGAGGCGCCGACGGCTCGTTCGCGCTGTACGAGGACGACGGGCGGTCGGCCGGCTCCCATCCCTCGGCCACGACGACGCTCCGGTACACCGAGAACGGCGGCGAGCACGTCCTGCGCATCGGCCCGGCACGCGGCCGGTTCCCCGGGCAGGTGGCGCGGCGGCAGTGGACGGCCGTCTTCTCCGCCGCGGACCGGCCGACGGCCGTGCGCGTCGACGGAGTACCGGTGCCGGAGGGGAGCTGGTCGTACGACGACGCCCGTCGCAGGGTGACGGTCACCGTCCCCGTCCGGCCGGTCGGCGCCGCGACGACGATCGACTACCGCTGACCCGGCGCCGCGACCGAGGACCTTTCTCGCCCCCTGTCAACCCTACGGCCGGATCCGGCAATACATCGGATGTATGAGCCGATCGACGACCCGATCGGAATAGGCAAAGGTTTTCAGCGATTGACCCATCGGATCTCTGCTGTTTGTGTGGCATCAGCGTAAGGAGATGACATGGGTAGATCATTCAGCCGCCGCGGCATCGTCACCGCGGGCGCGGCGGGCCTGGCCGGTGCCGCACTCCCACTGATGGCCGAGGGAACCGCCGCCGCGAGTCCCGCCGTGCCGCCGATCGACCCCTTCGGGCCGAGCCGGGTCTTCGACGTTCGACGATTCGGCGCCAAGGGCGACGGTGTCACGATCGACACTCCCGCGATCAACCGGGCGATCGACGCGGCGGCCAAGGCCGACCGCAGGGACGGCGGACCGGGGGGCACCGTCCACCTGCCCGCCGGCACCTATGCCAGCTACTCGATCCGGATGAAGAGCAACGTCGCGCTGTACATCGCGCACGGGGCGACGCTGCTCGCCGCGGCCCCGACGGCCACCCAGGGCTACGACCCGGCCGAGCCCGGCGCGGGCAACTCCTACCAGGACTACGGCCACAGCCACTGGCACAACAGCCTGATCTGGGGCGAAGGCCTGACGAACGTCACGATCTTCGGCCCCGGCGTGATCGACGGGAAGGGGCTGGTGAGCGGAGGCAGCAAGGAGTCCCAGCCGCTGCAGGGCAACAAGGCGATCGCCCTGAAGCTGTGCCGGAACGTCCTCATCCAGGACGTCACCATGCTGAACGGCGGCCATTTCTGCATCCTGCCGACCGGCGTGGACAACTTCCGGATCGACGGCCTGGTCATCGACACCAACCGCGACGGCATCGACATCGACTGCTGCAAGAACGTCCGGATCTCCAACACCATGGTCAACTCACCCAACGATGACGCGATCGTGCTCAAGAGCTCCTACGCGCTCAATCAGGTCCGGGACACCGAGAACGTCACCATCGACAACTGCCTCGTGAGCGGCTTCGACCTCGGCACGCTGTACGACGGGACGTACAAGAGAGGAAAGTTCGGGCGTACCGGCCGCATCAAGTGCGGCACGGAGGCGAACGGCGGTTTCAAGAACATCGCCATCTCCAACGTGGTGTTCGACAACTGCCGCGGGCTGGCGCTGGAAACCGTCGACGGCGGGCACCTCGAGGACATCACAGTCAGCAACATCACGATGCGCGACGTGCAGATGCCGTTCTTCCTCCGGCTGGGCTCCCGCATGCGCGGGCCGTCCGATCTCCAGATCGGCACGCTACGGCGAGTCAGCATCAGCAATGTCACCGTCACGGGCGCCGACCCCCGCTACCCGTCCACGATCGCCGGCATTCCCGGACATCCCATCGAGGACGTACGGATCAGCGACGTCCGCCACCTGATGGTCGGCGGCCTCACCCCCGGGGACGCGGTCCAGAACCCGCCCGAGTTGGAGAACGCCTACCCCGAGCCCTCCATGTTCGGCACGCTGCCGGCGTTCGGCTTCTTCATCCGGCACGCCGATCAGGTGAGCATCGAGAACGTCGACGTCGGGTATCAGCAGCAGGACACCCGGCCGGCGGTCGTACTACGGGACGTCAAGCGCGCCGACTTCCACCACGACAAGATCGACAAGGCGCCGGACACGCCGACCTTCGTGCTCGACTCCGTTGACGACTTCACCGTGACGACCAGCCGCCCGGTGGCCGATGTCCGCCTCGACCACGTCGACCACAAGGAGCTGTGACCTCGCGTCATACGGCCGGGCGGGGGCCGTCGTCGGCCCGCCCGGCCTGCGTCGTGCCGTACGGACCGGGCGCGGCGAGGGCTCAGGCGACGGCGCGGAGCCGGGCGTCGAGCGCGTCGAGGTCGGGGACGAACCAGATGTGGTCGGCCTGGTTCGACTCGTGGACCAGGGCGCGCAGGGCCGAACTCGCCGCCAGGTGCCGGGAGATGTCGCCGACGATGGCCAGGCGCAGCCGGTAGGTCACGAACTTCTGCATGACCTCGCCGGCGAAGCGGGTGCCCAAGGAGAAGAACTGCTCGTCCAGCCGGCTCGCCGGCACGGCCACCATCTGGGCGCCCAGAAACGCCGCGCCGATGAGGTCCAGCGCGTCCTCCATGGTGGCGATGGGCGGCCCTGCCGGGTCGCATATCAGCACCTGCACTCCGGCCCGCTCCTGAATCACGTCAGCCACCGTCGGCCTCCCCCGCGAACAGGCCGCTCTCGCCGTCGAGCACGGAATCGAGCAGGTGAAGCACGTCGGCGGTGACGGCTGCGCCTCCCAATATCACGATCTTCATACGGTTCCGCTCCTCGTCGTGGACGGTCTGGACGCGCAGTGGGTGCGCGGGGTCAGGGGCGGCGTTCGTCCCGGCCAGGACGAGCGTGCTCAGCCGGTCCGCCGTGGCCCGGTCGACGCCGTCGATCTGCACGATGCTCGACACCTCCACGTGGGGGACACCGGTGGGCCGGTCCGCCGCCGACTGCGGCCGCCCGACCAGCGCGTCGAGGTCGGCGCGGGCGATGCGGTACTGCTTACCGATACGCACGGCCTTGAGCCGTCCGGTGCGGATGTAGCCGCGCACGGTGCGCACATGCAGCCCCAGCCGGTCGGCCACCTGTTCAACCGAGTACATGTCTTCCGTCATCGTTCCCTATCTTAGGGGAACATAGGGAACGATGCGGTATGTCTTCCTCGTGTCACTACCCCCGGGGGAGGCCGATGGCTCGTACGGGGGAGGTGCCGGGAAGGGGGCGGGCGGGATCGTGGATCGCATGGCTCGACCCCGTGACGCAGGAGTGCGCGATGTCCCGACCGAACCGAAAATTGAAGATCAAGCTGGCGCTGGTCGCCGCGCTCACGGCTCTGATCGCCGGAGCGATGCTGGCCACTGGATCGGGCGAGCCCGGGCACGCCGCGACGGACCGGACGGTCGGGAGCGTGCGATGACCGCCGTCGAGGTGCCGGTCGACGCCGAGCCGCGGACCAGAGGCAGGGTGCCGCGGTGGGCCGACTGGGCCGCGCAGGCGACCATGTGGTGCGCGCTTCCGTCGGGGATCTGGCGGATCCTGTTCGGGCTCGGCCTTCCGGCGGGATTCACGGGCTCCATGGACCCGCGGCACGGCCCTTGGTACATGCTGCCGTACGTCCTCGCGTTGACCGCCGTGTCCGAGACGGTGGCGTTCCTCAGCATGGGCCTCGTCCGTCCATGGGGCGAGGTCTGGCCGCGGTGGGTGCCGTTCCTGCGGCGCAGGCGGGTCCGCCCGCTGGCGGCGATCATCCCGGCGTCGCTCGGGTCGATCGCGTTGATGCTGATCTGGACGCGGCTGGTCTTCGGCTTCTCGTCGAGCGGCGATCCGGAGATGCCACACGGCGCGAAGGCCGTGATCCTGGCCGCGTGCTACCTGCCGCTGGTCGCCTGGGGGCCGCTGCTGGCGGCCGTCACGGTGGCGTACGCCATCCGCCGCCGACGGTACGGCTGACCGCGCAGAAGCCGTCTCCTCACGGCTCCGCCGGAAGTGCCGTACGGAAGCCGTCCGCCGGGTCGGACGTTTCGAAGTTTTCTGAAGCGGTGGCCGGATCCGGACACGTCGGCACCGGGTGCGGAAGAGCGGGCGTCAAGATATCGCTCTACGACACAGCGGCCACACGGGGGTCTTATGCTGCGGATTCACTTCACTCTCGAAGATATCGGCCGGACCCGGCTCGCCACCGGGTCCGACCCGACATGGGACGTGCTTCTGAGCCTGCACAAGCTCGCCGACCAGGACGGATCCGTGGTGTTCGACCAGTGGCGGCAGCAGGCCCGAGCGCGGTTCCCGGCCTCCGCGCACTGGCTCCTGGAGCTGGCACCGCCGCGCGGCTACTCCCCCGACTTCCTGACTCCGGGCGGCAACGGTCTGGATGACGGAATGGAGCGGATCCTGTCAACCCCGGTGCCGCGGATCCGGGCCGACATCGCCAGGCTGGCCCCTGCGCGTCGCCTCTCGAGCCCCGTCCAGGCGTTGGCCGATGGATCACGGCGGGCCGTGCGGCGGCTCACCGAGGCGATCCGCGAGTACCACCGGGTCGCCGTGGCGCCGTTCGCCCGGCAGATCGACCGGCAGGTGCACGCGGATCTCGCCGCTCGGGGCCGGACGCTGCG
Organism: Actinoallomurus sp. NPDC050550; assembly: GCF_040655075.1. Taxonomy (NCBI): domain Bacteria; kingdom Bacillati; phylum Actinomycetota; class Actinomycetes; order Streptosporangiales; family Thermomonosporaceae; genus Actinoallomurus; species Actinoallomurus sp. NPDC050550. Next base: position 59,705 of record NZ_JBFAJC010000035.1, read on the forward strand.
GCACACGGGGGTCACCCGGCTGCTGACCGGACTGCATCCGCAGGCCCGCTGGCGACAGCCGGTCCTCGAACTGCCCTATCCGGTCGATCGCGACGTGCACCTAGAACGGCGCGGGCTGCTCCTCGTGCCGTCCTACTTCTGCTGGAGAGACCCGATCATGCTGGTGGACCCGGGCCCACATCCGGCCCTGGTGTTCCCGATCGCCCGGGAGCTCGCCCGGTCCGCGCTCGAGTCGGAGCACGCGGCGACCGGCTCCCTGGCCGCTCTGATCGGCCGTACCCGGGCCGTCATCCTGTCGACTCTCGCCGTCGAGGCGTGCACCACCACTCAGCTGGCGGCACGCGTCGGCGTGTCGAACGCCTCGGCGAGCCAGCACGCCACCGTGCTCCGCGAGGCCGGCCTCATCACGACGCAGCGGATGGGCTCGTTCGCGATGCACAGCCCCACACCGGCCGCCGTCGCCCTGCTCGACTCCGCGGGCTAGGGCCTGTCTCGAAGCCCCGCTGTCCTACTGCGCGGCGCCCAGGCGGCGCCTCTCGCGGCGGACGGGGCCTTCGAGACAGGCCCTGGGCCGCGCCGCCCGGTCCGTCCGGGGTGCGCCGGACGGACCGCAGCGGTCCGGAGGGTTTCAGCAGCTCTGCTTGTAGAGGTACTTGGCGATGTCGGGCTGGTCGACGTTGTCCTTGGTGACCGCCACGAGCTGGGTCTTGATCTGCTTGGTGACCGGCTTGCCGCCGAGGGCGGCGACGGCCTGGTCGATCCCCTGGCGGCCGATGTCCAGCGGCTCCTGGCTGATCAGCGCCTGGATCGTGCCGGCTTTCAGGTCCTCGACCTGGTTCGGGCTGGCGTCGAACTCGACCAGCTTCACGGCGCCGGTCTTCTTGACCTGCTTGAGCGCGGCCCCCGCGCCCTCCCCCGTCACGAGGTTCGCCGCGAAGATGCCCGACAGGTCGGGGCTCTTGGACAGCTCGCCGTTGACGATCTCGGTGGCCTTGCCCGCCTCGTCGCCGGGGTACTGCTCCGAGACGAGCTTGATGTTCGGATGCTTGGCGATCTCCTCTTTGAAGCCGGTGACCCGGTCGTCGGTGGTCGCGATGCCCTTCTTGGGAGCCAGTACGACCACCTTGCCCTTGTCGCCGATCTGCTTGGCCAGCGTCTGGGCGGCCAGCTGCCCGCCGAGCTTGTTGTCCGAGGAGATCCGGGACAGGCCGAGGGACTGGTCGGACAGGTCGGTGTCCACGAAGATCACCTTGCTGCCGTTGCCGTTGAGCTGCCGGACCGGTCCGGCCATGGCGTCCTTGTCGACCGGCGCGATCAGCACCGCCTTGGGCCGGGAGGCCGCGACCGAGGTGACGACCTGGGTCTGCTGGGCGACGTCCCACTGCGCGGGGGCCTGAACGCTGAGCTGGACGCCCTGCTTGGCCGCCTCCTCCTTCGCCCCGCAGTACATGGAGATGTAGAACGGTTCGTTCGCGATGCCCTGGATCAGGGTGATCTTCTTGGCGCCGCCCGACGTGCCGCCGGACGAGGAGTCCGAGCCGCAGGCTCCGGTCACGGCCAGCGCGAGCACCGATGCGACGACGACGTACCTGTTCACCGACGTTCCTCCCTCTATTCGCGTTCTCGCGCCCGACGGCGCAACTGGTCGAAGAAGACGGCGACGACCAGTACGGCTCCGACCGCCACGTCGAGCCAGAACCGCTGTGCCCCGAGGATGATGAGACCGTTGCGCAGGACACCGGGGATCAGTACGCCGATCACCGTCCCGCCGATCCCGCCGACGCCGCCGAACAGGCTCGCCCCGCCGATGACGACCGCGGCGATCGCGCCGAGGTTGTCGGAGGTGTGGCTGGCGATCGTCGTCGTGCTGTAGTGCGCCAGGGACAGCACCCCTGCCACCCCGGACAGGAGTCCCGACAGCGCGTACATCTTGATCAGGTGCCGGTCGACCTTGATGCCGACGCGCCGCGCCGCCTCGGCGTTGGAGCCGATCGCGTACGTGTGCCGGCCGAACCGGGAGAAGGCGAGCAGGAGGCCGAACAGGACCGCGATCAGGCCCGCGATGATCACCAGCCACGGCACGCCGGCGACGAGGCCGAAGCCGATCACGTTGGAGAGCTTGGACGGGATCCGGTTGACGTCGCTCCCGTTGGTGATGACCTGGGCGAGCCCGAGCGCGACGCCGAGCGTGCCGAGCGTCGCGATCAGAGGCGGGATCTTCGCCTTGGCCACGAGAAGGCCGTTGACGATCCCCCAGCCGAGGCCGCAGCCGATCCCCGCCAGCGCACCGAGGAGGATCCCGCCCCAGCCCGCCGTCGTGCCGCCGAGCGCGACCATGGTCTTGGCCGCCACGACGCCCGAGAACACCAGGATCGAGCCGACGGACAGGTCGATCCCCGCCGTCACGATGACGAACGTCATTCCGACCGCCAGCACCAGCAGGATCGCCGACTCGGTGAGGACGTTGCGGATGTTGAAGGTCGTGGCGAACTCGGCCGGCTTGAGCACGGCGAAGAACACGAACAGGGCGACCAGGACGGCGAGCGTCCACAGCGTGTTGCTGCGCAGGATCGCCGGCCCCCGCCGACGAGTCTCCTCGGCCGTGTCGTACGTCTCCGTCACTGTGCTCATGGCTCGCTCGCCCTCCTCACTCGCTCCGCGGGCGGCTCGTACCTCACCGCCCACTCCGCTCGCTGCGTCGGGGTCGCTCGCGGTCACGCCGCCTCCCCCTGGTCCAGACCTCCGGTCATCGCGGAGACGAGCTCCTCGACGGAGGTGTCGGCGGCGGTGAGGCGGGCGACGCGGCGGCCGAGCCGCAGCACCTCCACGCGATCGGCCACCGCGAGCACCTCCGGCATGTTGTGGCTGATCAGCACCACGGTGACGCCCCGGTCGCGGACCCGGCGGATCAGGTCGAGCACCTGTTTGCGCTGGACGACGCCGAGGGCCGCCGTCGGCTCGTCCATGAAGACCACCTTCGACGCCCAGGCCACGGCCCGTGCCACCGCGACGCACTGGCGCTGCCCGCCGGACAGCTGCCGTACGGGCGCGGACATGTCGGGCAGCCGGATGCCGAGCTCGTCGAACGCCTCCGCCGCCCGCCGGCGCATCGTGCCCCGGTCGAGGATGTTCAGCAGCGGGAAGCGGGTCAGCTCCCGCCCGAGGAACAGGTTGGCGCTCGCGTCGAGGTCGTGGGCGAGCGCGAGGTCCTGGTAGACCGTCTCGATGCCGTGCCGCTGCGCGTCGACCGGGCTCGCGAACTCCACGGGCCGGCCGTCGAGGAGGAGCTGCCCGGCGTCCGGCCGCAGCGCGCCGGACAGTGTCTTGACCAGGGTGCTCTTTCCGGCACCGTTGTCGCCGATCAGGGCGACGACCTCACCCGGATGGGCGGTGAAGGCGGCCCCGCGCAGGGCCTGGACATGGCCGAAGCGCTTGGTGACGCCTCGTGCCTCCAGCAGTGGTTCGGTCAACGGTGCACCTTCCCTAGGGTCAGAGCGGCGGCGACTCCCCCGAGCCACGGACGATCAGGCGGGTCGGCAGCAGCACGCGCTGGGGCGGCAGGTCCTCCCCGTCCATGCGCCGGCACAGCAGTTGGGCGGCGCGGCGGCCCATCTCGGCCGGGTAGTGCGCCACCACGGTCACGGGTGTGGCCAGCATGTCGGCGAGCTCGAAGTCGTCGAACCCGACGAGGGCCGTCCGCGAACCGGCCGCCTGGATGGCGCGCAGCGCCCCGATGGTCAGCCGGTTGTTGCCGGTGAACACGGCGGTCGGCGGGTCTCCGAGGGCCAGCAGCTCGGCCGTTGCGGCCTCCGCCCCGGCCACGTCGTGCGGGCCGAGGCGGACCAGTGACTCGTCGACCGGGATGCCGTGGGCCTGGAGTGCCTCGTCGTAGCCGCGGCGGCGTTCGCGGGCGGTGAAGATGCCGGGCAGGTCGGCGAGGCAGGCGATGCGGCGGTGCCCGTGCGCGATCAGGTGTTCGACGCCGGCCCGCGCTCCACCGACGTTGTCGATGAGGACGACGTCGGCCTGGATGGCCTCCTCGGGCGGACGGTCCATGAACACCGCCGCGGTGCCCATCTTCAGCTCCGGGATCAGGTAGCGGTGGTCGGCGGCGGACGGCACCACGAGCAGCCCGTCGACCCGGCGCTCACACAGCGAGCGGATGAGGTGCCGCTCGCGGGCGGGGTCCTCGTCGGAGCACCCGGAGATCACGAACAGGTCGTGGGCGCGGGCGACCTCCTCGACGCCTCGCGCGATCTGCGAGTAGAAGGGGTTGCCGACGTCCTTGATGACCAGCCCGAGGCTGCGGGTCCGCTTCCCGCCGCGCAGGGCCCGTGCGATGTCGTTACGGCGGAACCCCAGCGCGGCGATGGCGTCGTTCACCTTCTCCACGGTGTCCGGCCGGACGCCCACCTCGCCGTTGACGACGCGGGACACCGTCTTGAGACTGACCCCCGCCCGCCGGGCGACGTCCCTCATGGTCGGCCGCATGCGTCCCCTTCGGTCCAATAAGACGACAACGTTGTCATCTCATCATCGGACGCATGCGTCAAGACCGCCAGACCTTAAAAGATCACCATGATCGCGACGATCCGTACAGCGGCTCGGAACGCGCGGCCGGAACCGCGTCCGTCCGGGGCCCGGCTCAGCGCGGCTCGGGGGACCCCGGCCGTACGGCCCGGTTCAAAGCGGGAGCAGGTCCGGCCGCTTGGCGACGACCTCGTCGCCCGACGAGCGACCCTGCAGGCGCCGCTGGATCCACGGCAGGAGGTACGCGCGGGCCCACTGCAGGTCGTTCCGTCGGGAGGTGAGCCAGTCGACCGGCGGCGCCGACGGCCAGGGATCGCGCCAGTCGCCCGTCACGGGTACGTCCAGCGCCTGGCAGGCGGCGAGGGCGACCCGGCGGTGCCCCTCCGGGGAAAGGTGGATGCGGTCCTGCGCCCAGGCACGCGGGTCGAGCAGCAGCCGCATCGACCACAGGTCGACCAGGTGGCAGTCGCGGCGGTCGGCGATGGCGCGCAGGTGCAGGTTGAACATGGCCGCCTTGCCGCGGATGCGGCGCAGGACCGGCACGTCCCGGGGGTCGAAGCCGGTGAAGATCAGCACCTCGGCGCCGGTTTCACGCAGCCGCCGGACGGCGGCGTCGAACATCGCCGCGAGCGCGTCCGGGTCGGCGCCGGGCCGGAGCAGGTCGTTGCCTCCGCCGGCGAACGTGATCAGGTCGGGCCGCAGTTCCACCGCCCGGGGCACCTGCTCGTCGACGATCTGCCGCAGCAGCCGACCACGGACGGCGAGGTTGGCGTAGTGGAGTCCGGGACCTTCGGCGGCGAGGTGCTCGGCGAGCCGATCGGCCCAGCCGCGGTAGCCCGCGGCCGGGGCCGGGTCCTCCAGGCCCTCCGTGAAGCTGTCGCCGATGGCGACAAAGGAGGTGTACGTCGAAGCTTCAGTCACGTCGGACAATAATGCAACAGACCGGCATTAGGCGGCGAACCGGGCTCAGTGGTTGATCGGTACGCCCCTCGCCCGCATGGTCATGGCGTGCTCGACGAGCGTGATGAGTGTCATCTTGGTCGACTCGCGGTTCCGGGCGTCGCAGGTGACGATCGGGACGTGCGGCCCGATGGTCAGCGCCTCCCGTACGTCCTCGATGCCGTGGTTGTAGACGCCGTCGAAGCCGTTGACGCCGACGACGAACGGCATGCCGGACTCCTCGAAGTAGTCGACCGCCGGGAAGGCGTCGGCCAGCCGGCGGGTGTCGACGAGTACGACCGCGCCGATCGCGCCCTTCACCAGGTCGTCCCACATGAACCAGAACCGGTGCTGACCGGGGGTGCCGAACAGGTACAGGATGAGCTCCTGGTCGAGGCTCACCCGGCCGAAGTCCATGGCCACCGTGGTGGTCGTCTTGTCCGGCGTCGCGGAAAGGTCGTCGACCCCCGAGCTGGCCGACGTCATCACGGCCTCGGTCGTCAGCGGCATGATCTCCGAGACCGAGCCGACGAAGGTCGTCTTCCCGACGCCGAAGCCGCCTCCTACGATGATCTTTACGGAGGTCATGCCGGGCGAGGCGGCGCCCGGACTAGAGCTTGCGAAGTCCAACGAGAACCCTTTCCAGCAGCTGGAGGTCGGGCTGTCCCTCGGTGAAGGGGGACTGGTGCACCCGCACCAGTCCTTCGTGTGCCATGTCAGCGATGAGCACACGCGCGACGCCGAGCGGCAACCTCAGCAGCGCTGACACCTCCGCCACCGAACGCCAGTTCCGGCATAGATCGATGATGGCTTTGAATTCAGGAGTGAGAGTGGTGATGTCCCGGCGGGGGTACGGCGCCGCCGAGATCAACGCCTCGATGGGCAGGTCGTACCGTGGCTTGGTACGCCCACCGGTGACGGCGTACGGCCGTACCAGCGAGCTCGATTCTCCCGTCTCCGAGGGCGGCGAAGGCGGCCTCGGCGGCGGGTTGTGGTGCGGTCCGGACCCCGGCCCGCGATACGCGCCGAAGTCCCGGTTTCCGTACCGGCCGCCGTCCACCCTTAACCGATCCCTGGTTCCGCGCGCAACGCCGGGGTCAGCACCCGACCGACGCGCTCGACGAGCAGTGCCATTTCGTAGGCCACCAATCCCATGTCGCAGTCGGGCGCGGCGAGGACGCCGAGCACCGAGCCATCACTGATAGCCATCACGAAGAGGAGACCGCGTTCCATCTCAACGAGGGTCTGGGTGACCGCCCCGCCCTCGAAGATCCGCGCCGCACCCGCCGTGAGGCTGGTCAACCCGGAGGCGATCGCGGCGAGCTGGTCGACGCGGTCGGCCGGGAATCCTTCGGAGTACGCCATCGGCAGGCCGTCGGAGGACACCACTACCGCGTGCGCGACACGCGGTACGCGCTCGACGAATGTGGTCACCAGCCAACTGAGATCCTGGCGGCTGTTCACTGGTTCTCCCGTTCATCATCTTCGGGCCGGATCGCGGCGCGACCCCTGCGTACGCCCTGCTGGAAGCTGGAGAATCGGTTCCGTACCGTCTCGGCTTCCGGCGGCTGGAAGGCCGGCCGGGCCGGTTGGACCGGTTGCTGGACCGATTGCTGAGGCTGTGGTGGCGCCGGCCTCGCCGAGCCTACCGATCCGGGGATCCGGTTGTTTCCGGGAACCCGTTTCGGCAGGCCGGCCGCGGTCTTCCCACCCACCGCGGGGGCGCGCACCGTCTCCGCCGCGCGGAATCCCTCGTCTGCGGGCGAGGACCATTCCTGCGGAGGGGGCGACTCAGACTTGGCCATTGATCCTGTCTTGCGGCGTTGGAACCATTCCGACTGCATTGCCTCGAAGATAGGGGAACGTCCTCCGTTCTCGTCGCCCAAACGACTCGCGTCGTGTGTCGATCCCGTCACCGATGGCCGAGCCGGCTGCCGCGCCGGGGGGAACGGCGGGTTCTGCGGCCGCGCCGGACGCGCCGCGGGCGGAGCGCCCGCCGGGGGACCCGAGCGGCCCGGCGCCGACGGCGCGGCGCTCCGTCCGGGCGGCGAAGTGCTCGCGGGCTTGCGCTTGGGCAGCGGCGATCCCTGCGGCGGCTCGGCCTGGTTGCGCGCCGGCTCCGCCGGCGGCCCTGCGGCCTCCCGGGGGTTCCAGACCGGTTCCGACGGGTTCCGGGGCGGCTCGGCCGGGTTCCGCGGCGCCTCCCTCGGGGCGCGCGGCGACTGCCTTTCGAACGGCGCGGTGTCGGGCTCCGACTCGGTGAAGTTCCGCGCGGGCTCCCACGGTGTGTCCGGCACCGGTGCCGCGGCGACCGGCTCCGGGCCCCGGGACAGCTGCCCGCGCGCGGCGGGCGCCTCGGCCGCGAGCGGGCGCCGGACCGCCGCCTCCATGGGCGAGTCGAGGCGCCGGGGGCTCGGCTGATTCGCGTCCTGGCCGTGGATGGCGTTCGCAGGAAGGATCACGAACGCGGTGAGGCCGCCCGACAGGGCCGCGCGCAGCTCCACCCGGATACCGTGGCGCTGCGCCAGCCGGCCGACCACGAACAGGCCCATCCGCCGGGAGATCGAGACGTCGATGGTCGGCGGATTGGCCAGCTTCCAGTTGGCTTCCTCCAGCTCCTCCGGCGACATGCCGACGCCGTTGTCGGAGATCTGGAGCATCGCGCCGCCGCCGCTGAGCAGGTGGCCGGACACCGCGACCTTCGTGTGCTCCGGGGAGAACGCCGTCGAGTTCTCCACCAGCTCGGCCACCAGGTGCACGAGGTCGTTGACGACCCGGCCGACGACCGAGACGTCGTCCTGGATCCGCAGGGTGACCCGTTCGTACTGCTCCACCTCGGACAGCGAGGCCCGGACGATGTCGACCAGCGCGACCGGCTTGTTCCAGCGGCGCGTCTGCTCCTGGCCGCCGAGAACGAGGAGGTTCTCACCGTTGCGCCGCATACGGGTCGCGAGGTGGTCCAGCTTGAACAGGGCCTCCAGCCGGGCGGAGTCCTGCTCGCTCTGCTCCAGGTCCTCGATCAGCCGCAGCTGACGCTCGATCAGCGACTGGCTACGGCGGGAGAGGTTGACGAACATCGCGTTGACGTTGCCCCGCAGCAGCGCCTCGTTGGACGCCAGGCGTACGGCCTCGCGGCTGACCTCGTCGAAGGAGCGGGCAACCTCTCCGATCTCGTCGGTGCTCTGGACGGCGATCGGCTCGACCGTGATCGGTTCGTTGCCGGCCTCCGGGTCGCGCAGCCGGCGCACCAGCTCCGGCAGGCGGTGGCTCGCGACGTCCAGTGCGCCGGAGCGAAGCCGGCGGAGCGGGCTGACGAGGGACTGCGCCATCACGAGGGTGACGATCAGGACCAGGATGAGGACGATGACGATCGCGGCGGCGTTGAGGATCGCCGACTGCAGGGCGCTGTCCCGGCGGTCCTTGCTGCCCGCGATGACCTGATCGGAGAGCTTCTTCTCGACCTGGCGCATGAGGTCGATCTTCGCGGTCGACGCCGTGAGCCACTCTCCCGCGTCATCGGTCGTCTGGGGATCGAGGTCCAGGTGCTTGGCGGCCTTGCCGCCGAGCCCCAGGGAGATCGCCCGCTGCCGGAGCACGGCCGAGTTGTCGACCTGCGGGCCGATGACGGTGTCGTCGAACAGCTGGGCCTGCTCGAACGTCGCGGCTTCTCGGAAGGAGGCGATCTCGCTGTCCTCCCGGGCCACGGCCGCGGAGAGGGACGTCATGTCGCTGACGCCGATGGAGCCGCCCAGCGCGGCCGAGTACAGGACCGCGCGCTGCTCGGAGGCCTGCTCCTTGGCGCGCGAGAGGGCTACGAGGGCACGGACGGAGTTGGAGAGCTTCTCGTCCGCGACGCCCTGGGAGATGACGTCGTTGAAGGCCAGCAGGTCCTGGATCGACTCGGAGTAGACGAGGATCACGGACGCCGCCGGCATCTTGGTCTTGGCGGCGTTCTGGCGCAGGTTGCTGATGGCGTCCAGCCGGTTCCGCATGCGGGTGGTGTTCGCGACGACCTGCGCGCCGTACGACGCGTTGATGCCGTCGGCGAGCTTCCGCACTTGCACAGCGGCAGCGTCGGCCTTCGGGTACGCCTGCTCCACCTGCGAGAGCAACGCGGGATCACGGTTGGCCGAGATGTAGGCGGCCGTCAGGTCTCGTTCGCTGCTGAGAGCGTGAACGAGAGTGGTGATCTGGCTGCCCAGTTCCGCCAGCCGCTCGACCCGGCTGTACGACTGCTCCTGGCTGACAGAGGTGGCGATCCGCAGCCCACCGAAGGCGAGCGCGACGACCGTCGGGATCAGGATCAGGGCGATCAACCGCTGTCGCACGCGCCAGTTACGCAGCCGGAACCTGCTGCCGGGCCCCGCAGACCCGGAAGGCGAGGTGCCGCCATCCTCCACCGCCATCGGCAGCGGAGTGCGGTCACCAGGTTCGTCGTTTGGTTGCATCCGCACTTGGCGTTTACACCCTCTCACGGTAAGGATCCGTGCTGGTTAGAAAAGGAGGCGCTGACTAGGGGGTCCATCGCGTCTTCCGTCCAGCGTCCGACATTGCAGCACACAGCGGGGACCACTCGCAAAGAGATCCAAATACTGCAAGCCGGTTTGATGTAGGAGTAACCTCATCGCCGCTCAGTGTAACCGAAAGTCGCTCAACCGCCACTAACGGAACGTAATTCGCCATTCATGCTGCGTGATATTAGACGGCATGTTGACGAGAGTCATCGCACTCAGCAATGGACCACAGCGATTTCACGGTTCGCAAGGGACCGGCGACGGGCGGCCACGGATGCCTGGACACCGCCCCCGGCCGGGCGGCCGCAGGGGCCGCCAACCCCGGCCATGACGGCCCCAGATCCGCACGCACGGGCCCCCAGGTGGACACAGAGCGCGCTTCGAGGGTCGTAACACCGTGAGATCGGTACATATAGGACATATCGGGGCGAATCGATCTTGACGGAAGGTAAACAAGTGCGGTTCTGTCCACTGCGCATCAGGGGACTGGTGCTGTAACCTCCCCCCTGTTCGCGCCAAAAAGCGGTTTGTCGAGTTGACAGACGCTTGACCGCGCGCGCGACCCCCGTTACCCCGCTTGCTCCCTCTTCCCCTCTTCTCCTACAAAGGAGCGCCATGAGACGGTTTGGGTCTCGCCCCGCCCTCCTCACGAGTCTTCTTCTCACCGCCGCCCTTGCCGTGGGCTGCGGGGGCGGCTCAAAGTCCTCCTCCTCAGGAAGTGGCCTCGAGAAGAAGACCGTCACAGTCGCAGCCCTGCCCGTGGTCGACTCCGCGGGTCTGCATGTCGCCGTGAAGCAGAAGCTCTTCCAAGCCGAAGGGCTCAACGTAAAGCTGGTGCCGGTAGCGAAGAGCACCGACGCTGTGCCGGCTCTGAAGAACGGACAGGTCGACGTCATCGCCGGCGGTAACTACGTCTCGTTCATTGAGATGTATGCCACCCATGCGATGAACATCCGCATCGTCAGCGACGCCGCCGATTCCGCCCCCCGCTTCATGGCGGCGATGGTGGCGAAGGACTCGCCCATCAAGCAGCCGAAGGACCTTGAGGGCAAGAAGATCGCCGTCCACATTCCCAACAACATCCAGAGCCTGACCTTCAACGAGGTCCTCAAGGCGAACAACGTCGACCCCTCGAAGGTCCACTACGTCCAGGTCCTGTTCCCGCAGATGGGCGCCGCGCTGCAGAAGCACCAGATCGACGTCGCGCTGACCGCCGAGCCCTTCGGCACGGACATGCAGCGCAAGCTCGGCGCGCGGATGGTCCTCGACGCGGGTGGCGCCCCGGTCACCGACCTGCCGGTCAGCGGCTACTTCTCGACCCAGGACTGGGTGACGAAGTACCCGAAGACCGCGGCGGCGTTCCAGCGGGCGCTCGAGAAGGGGCAGCAGCTCGCGTCGAGCGACCGCAAGCAGGTCGAGTCGGTGCTCCCGGGGTACGCGCACGTCGACGCGCAGACGGCGTCCGTCCTGAGCCTGCCCGGCTACGCGTCGGACATCAACCCGGCGCGCATCCAGCGGCTGCTCGACCTCATGCAGACGAACGGCCTGCTCAAGAGCAAGATCGACGCCAAGAGCCTCATCTTCAGCCCCTCAGGCAAGTGATCACAAAGGTATGACCGAGCACAACCCGCGAACCCGGCGGCTCTCGCGCAGCGGAAGGTGGCTGCGCGGGGCCGTCGGGCTCGCGATTCTCGTGGCCGCGAGCGAGATCCTCGGCCGGGCGGGGATCGTCGACCGTTCCTATCTCCCGCCCGCCTCCGACATCCTGGTGCGGGCGGTCGGGCTGGCCGCCGACCCGGACTTCCAGACGAACCTCCTCAGCACCATCAAGGCGTGGGCCCTCGGGCTGGCGATCGCCGTCGCAGGCGGGGTGCCGCTCGGCCTGCTGATCGGTGGAGTTCCCGCCGTCGGCGTCGCGCTCCGGCCGATCCTGGAGTTCCTGCGGCCCATCCCCTCCGTCGCGCTCATCCCGCTCGTCGGCCTCATCCTCGGCGCGGGGATCAGGACGGAGAGCACGCTCATCGTGTACGCCTCGCTCTGGCCGGTGCTGTACAACACCATCTACGGTCTGCAGGACGTCGACCCGGTGGCCAAGGAGACCCTGCGCACGTTCGGCTTCGGCCGGCTGGCCGTCATGTGGCGGGTCTCGCTCCCGGCCGCGGCCCCGTTCATCGCGACGGGCATCCGGCTGGCCGCGGCCGTCGCCCTCATCCTCGCGGTCGGCACCGAGATCCTGTCGGGCTTCGGCCAGGGCATCGGGATCTTCATCGCCCAGGCGGAGAACGGGACGGACAGTGCGAAGGACGTGCTGGCCGGCACCGTATGGGCGGGTGCCCTCGGCCTGATCATCAACGCCCTGCTCGTCCAGGCCGAGCAGCGGCTGTTCCGCTGGCACGCCGCGCAGTCGGGAGGCCGGTCATGAGCAGTACCACCACGGCCACCACCGGCGCCGACACCCGGCCGGCCCGCTACGGCCTGGGCGTGCTCGCCGGGGCCCTGCACCGCTGGCTCGCGCTGATCGTCGTGGTCGTCCTCTGGGAGCTCGGCACGCGCGCGGCGAAGAGCGTGTTCTTCCCGCCGCCCTCGAAGATCGTCAAGCAGATGTACCACCTGTGGTTCTCCGGGCCGGTGTCGCACCTGTTCCTGACGTCCACGGCGACGGACAACATCCTGCCCAGTCTCGCCCGGATGGCCATCGGACTCGCCGCCGCGACCGTCGTCGGCGTGGCGCTGGGGCTGCTGCTCGGCCGCTCCGACCGGATGTTCGCCTACCTGGACCCGCTGTTCCAGTTCTTCCGCGTCATCCCGCCTCCGACGCTCGCGCCGGTCTTCGTCGTGCTGTTCACGTTCGGCACCCCGATGCAGCTCGCCTCGATCATCTTCAGCGCCATCTGGCCGATCCTGCTCAACACGGCGGACGGCGCGCGCTCGGTCGACCAGCTGCAGCTGGCCACCGCCCGGGTGTTCAGGCTGTCGGCGACCACCCGGCTTTTCAAGATCATCCTGCCGTCCACGATGCCCAAGGTCTTCGCCGGACTACGGCTCAGCCTGTCGCTCGCGCTGATCCTGATGGTGTTCTCCGAGCTGCTGCCCGGCACCACCAACGGCATCGGGTACATGATGAACGACGCCCAGAGCCGATCGGACCTGCCGACGGTGTGGGCGAGCATCGTCCTGCTCGGAATCCTCGGCTACGTGCTCAACATGATGCTCCTGGCGGTGGAACGCCGCTCGCTGGCATGGCATCGATCGGCCCGCAGAACGGAGAGCACATGAGCACGGCTCGGCATGGGACGGAATTCACGGTTCGCGACGCCGTCTTCGACTTCCTCCGGCGGACCGGCCTGACCACCCTGTTCGGCAACCCCGGCTCCACCGAGCTCCGCATGTTCCAGGACTGGCCCGAGGACTTCACCTACATCCTCGGGCTGCAGGAGTCCGTCGCGGTGGCGGCCGCGGCCGGGCACGCCATGGGCACCGGCCGCGCCTCCGTCGTCAGCCTGCACTCGGCGGGCGGCGTGGGACACGCGCTCGGCGCGGTCTTCAACGCCTACCGCGACCGGGTGCCGCTCCTCGTCATCGCGGGGCAGCAGTCGCGCGCGATGCTCCCGACCCGCCCCTTCCTGTCCGCGGACGAACCGGCGCTGTTCCCCCGCCCGTACGTCAAGTGGAGCCGCCAGCCTGAACGCGCCGAGGACGTCCCGGCGGCGTTCGCCGAGGCGTACCACGTGGCGATGACGCCGCCGCGCGGCCCGGTGTTCATCTCGGTCCCGGAGGATGACTGGGGTCGTCCCGCGCACCCGGTCGAACCGCGCGAGGTCCACGCCGGCTTCGTCGGCGACCCTCGGGCGCTGCGGGAGCTCGCGGACGCGCTGAACGCCGCCCGGAATCCGACGATCATCGTGGGCGCCGGCGTCGACGACGACGGCGCGTCGCCCGCCGTCATCGGGCTGGCCGAGCGCACCGGCGCGGCGGTGTGGATCAGCCCGCTGTCCAGCCGGTCGGGTTTCCCCGAGGACCACCGTCTCTTCCGCGGCTTCCTGCCTCCGGTGCGCGACCAGCTCGCCCGCGCCCTCGAACCGTACGACGTGATCGTCTCGATCGGCGCGCCGATCTTCACGTACCACGTGCACACCGAGGGCCCGTACCTGCCGGACGGCGCGCGGCTGTTCCACCTCGACTGCGATCCCGCGCAGACGGCCTGGGCGCCGGTGGGGACGAGCGTGCTCACGACGATCCGCGCCGGCGTCACCGCCCTGCTCGAACTCGTCGAAAAGGCGGACCGGCCGGCCCCGCCTCCCCGGCCCCGGCTCGCCGCTCCCCCGGTGACCGATCCGATCGAGCCGGCGCTGGTCGTCGAGACCCTGCGCGGGCTCATGCCCGACGACGCGGTCCTGGTGGAGGAGGCACCCAGCCACCGGGACGCGCTCCACGACCGGCTGCCCATCACCCGGCCCGGAGGATTCCTCACCACGGGCAGCGGGGCGCTCGGCTGGGGGCTCCCGGTCGCGGTCGGCCGGGCCCTCGCCGGAACCGGCGAGCGGGTCGTCTGCGTGGTCGGCGACGGCTCCAGCATGTACTCGATCCAGGCGCTGTGGACGGCGGCGCGGCACGGAGCGCCCGTCACCTTCATCGTGCTGAACAACCAGGCGTACGAGGCCGTGAAGGCGCTCGGCCGCCGCATCGACATCCCCGACGTGCCGGGAACCGACCTGCACGGCATCGACTTCGTGTCCGTCGCCGCGGGGCTGGGCTGCCCGGGACGCCGGGTGGACCGGGCCGCGGACCTCGCCGAGTCGCTGTCGCACGCGTTCGGGCAGGACGGCCCGTTCATCCTGGACGTGACCATGGCCGCCGGCACGTCCTCCGCCTACTCCTCCCCCAACGACTCCGGGACCAGGTGAACCTCTTGCTCGAGATCGAGAAGGTCGGTCACTACTACGCCGACCACACGGCCCTGGAAGATGTGAACCTCGAGATCGCCCAGGGCGAGCTGGTGAGCATCGTCGGACCGTCCGGCTGCGGCAAGTCCACGCTGCTGCGCTGCATCGCCGGGCTGATCAAGCCCTCGCAGGGCCGGATCGCGCTGAACGGCGTGCAGATCAACGACGTGCCCGACAATCTGGCCGTCGTCTTCCAGGACTACAGCCGCTCCCTGCTGCCCTGGCTGACCGTGCGCGACAACGTCGCGCTGCCCCTGCGCCGGCGCGGCAGGTCCAAGGCCGAGCGGCAGTCGACCGCGCTCCGGGTGCTCGAGGCGGTGGGCCTCGCGGGCGCGGCGCAGAAGTACCCCTGGCAGCTGTCGGGCGGGATGCAGCAGCGCGTGTCGATCGCCCGCGCCCTCGCGTACCGGCCCGCGCTGCTGCTGATGGACGAGCCGTTCGGCTCCGTCGACGCGCAGACCCGTGAGGACCTGGAGGACCTCGTCCTGCAGGTACGTAACGAGGGCATGACGATCCTGCTGGTCACGCACGACATCGACGAAAGCGTCTACGTCGGGGACCGGGTCGTCGTGCTCAGCCGGGCTCCGGGACGGGTCGTCGCCGACCTGGCGGTCGGGCTGCCGTCGAAACGCGACCAGATCACCACCCGGGAACTGCCGGAGTTCGTGCACATGCGCGCCGAGGTCGGCCGGCTCGTCCGCGCCTAGACCTGATCCCGTTCGCGCAGCCCCACATCCCCCAGCGGAGAGACCACGTGAGCGACGAATTCCGACCCACCACCACGGCCGAGCACCTGCTGTGGCTCCTCCACCAGCACGGCGTCGACCATCTGTTCCTGAATCCGGGCACCGACTCGGCTCCTCTGCAGGAGGCGGCGATCACCCTCGCCGAGGCGGGCGTCGGGATGCCGCGGATCATTCCCTGTACGTTCGAGTCGGTGGCCCTCGCCGCCGCGCACGGATACTGGCAGGTGACCCGGCGTCCCCAGGCCGTCTTCGTCCACGTCGACGTCGGCACGCAGAACCTCGGCGCCATGATGCACAACGCGCTGCGCGACCGGGCGGGCGTCATCGTCATCGCCGGCAAGACCCCGTACGGGGAGGAGGCGGACTCCCCCGGAGGGCGTGCGCACACCATCCACTGGCAACAGGACGTGCCCGACCAGGCGGGTGCCGTCCGCGGCTACGCCAAGTGGACGCTGGAGATCACCCGAGCGGACGTCCTGCCCCGGGCGATCGGCCGCGCCGTGCAGGTGGCCCGCGGAGGACTGCCGGGCCCCGCCTACCTCATGGTCTCCCGCGACGTCCTGATGGACCCGCCGGCCGCGGAGGCGGGGCGGACGACCGGCTACGCCGTCCCAGGGCCGCCCGCCGCCGACGCCGAGACCGTACGGCGGATCGCGGACCTGCTTACTGAGGCGGAGCGGCCGCTGCTCATCACGGCGCGGACCGCCCGGCGCCACGACGGGTTCGCCGTGGTCACGCGGCTGGCCGAGCGCACCGGCGCCCGCGTCGTCGACATGCCCGAGAGCGGCTGCGTCAACATCGACACCGCGCATCCGCTGCGGGTCCGCTCGATGGCGACCGCCCGGCGACTCGTCACCGAGGCCGACCTGATCGTTGTCGCCGACTGCGACGTGCCGTGGATCCCCAAATTCGTCCGCCCGGCCCCGGACGCGACGATCGTCCAGATCGCCGCCGATCCGCTGCGGGAGGACATGCCGCTCTGGTCCTTCCCCGCGGACCTGGCGGTCGCCGCGGAGGGCGCGACCGTGCTCGACCAGGTCGCGGAGGCACTGCGGGACGTCGACCCGGCGGCGAAGTGGAGCGGCGCGGATCTGGACGCCGACGCCACCACCGGTGCGGACAACGCGTTGGACGGCCCCATCCAGGCGCCGGAGGTCTTCGCGGCGCTGAACGCGGTCCTCCAGGCCGACGACATCGTCGTCGAGGAGGCGGTCACCAACGCGACGGCGCTCCGCGAGATCCTGCAGCGCAGCATGCCCGGCACCCTCGCCGGGACGGGCAGCCCGGGACTGGGCTGGGGACTCGCCGGCGCCGTCGGCGTCAAGCTCGCCTCACCCGAGCGGCGCGTCGTGGCCGTCGTCGGAGACGGCAGCTTCATGTTCGGCGTGCCGACGGCGGCGCTGTGCCTGGCCGCGGAGGCGGACGCGCCCACCCTCACCGTCGTGCTCAACAACGACGGCTACCGGGCGAGCCGGCTCCCGGTGTTCGAGCTGTTCCCCGAGGGGCGTTCGGCGGCGCGAGGCGACGCGGTCGGCACGCGGTTCCAGAGCCCGCCCGACTTCGCGGCGGTGGCCCGCGCCTGCCACGCGCACGGCGAGAGCGTCGACGACCGCGCGGAGCTGGTCCCCGCCCTGCGGCGGGCGCTGAAGGCCCTCGAGGCCGGGCGCGCCGCGGTGGTGGACGTCCGCATCGCGCGGGACTGACCGCTGCTCCCGGGGCCGGTCCGGCCGGCCCCGGTCGGGCGGGGCCTACGCGACCGCCCGCTCCTTCATGAGAACGCGCAACACGGGAGGAACTGTCGTGGACGTGCTGATCGTGGGCGCGGGCATCGCCGGTCTGACGACCGCACTCGCGCTGGACAAGGCCGGCGTCGGCGTACGCGTCGTCGAGGCGGCGCCGCGGCTGGGGCCGCTCGGCGTGGGCATCAACCTGCAGCCGCACGCCGTACGCGAGCTGACCGAGCTCGGGCTCGCCGAGTCCCTCGACGCCACCGGGATCCGGACCCGCGAGATGATCACGATGGACCGGTTCGGCAACCGGATCGCGGTTCACCCGCGCGGCCGCCACGCCGGGTACACCTGGCCGCAGTACTCCATCCACCGCGGCGAGCTGCAGATGCTGCTCCTCGACGCGGTACGCGAACGGCTCGGCCACGACGCCGTACGGACCGGGCTCTCCTTCGAGGCGTACGAGGAGGACCCCGAGGGGATCGACGCGCGGCTGCGCGACCGGGCCGACGGCGACATCGTCACCCTTCGCGCGGACGTGCTGGTCGGCGCGGACGGCATCTTCTCCGCCGTCCGGCGGCTGCTGCACCCGGACGAGGGCGCACCGCTGTGGAACGGCGTCCGCATGTGGCGCGGCGTCGCCGAGGTCGACGAGTTCCTCACTGGTGACACCATGCTGGTCGTCGGCACCCACAGCACCGGCCGCATGGTCCTGTACCCGATCTCCAAGGCGGCGGCCGAGCGTGGCCGCGCCCTCGTGAACTGGGTGGCCGAGGTCCGCGTCTCCTCGAGTCCGGAGACCGAGAGCACCATTGCGAACTGGACGACCGAGGGCCGGCTTGAGGACGTGCTCCCGTACTACGCCGGCTGGCGCATCGACGGCTTCGACGTGCCCGGCCTGCTGTCGAGGTCGGAGTGGATCCTCGACTACCCGATGGTCGACCGCGACCCGCTGCCGTTCTGGAGCCGGGGCCGGGTGACGCTGGCCGGCGACGCCGCCCACCCGATGTACCCGGTCGGTTCCAACGGCGGCTCGCAGGCGATCCTGGACGCCCGGATCCTCGCTCGTGAGCTGCTCTCCCTCGCCACCGACCCGGTCGCCGGGCTGCGCTCGTACGAGACCGTACGGCGGGCCGAGGCCAACGCGGTCGTGCTGGCCTGCCGGGACATGCCGCTGGACCGGATGCTCGAATTGATCGCCGAGCGCGCGCCCGAGGGGTTCACCCGGATCGAGGACGTTCTCGACGCCGAGGAGCTCGTCAGCGTGCGCGCGGCCTGGCAGAAGACGACCGACGTGGACGCCGAGGCCCTCAACCGCCGGGAGTCGTGGGACCCGGTCCGCCCGACCCACGGCTGACCACCGCACCCGGTCCGCGGCCGTCCACCCACGTACGGGCGAGAGCGGCCGGGCCAACAGGCGGACGAGCCGTCGCGGCCCGGTCGGCAGGCGGACGAGCCGTGGCGGCCGAGTCAGCCGGTGAGGTCGCGCAGGAATTCGGCGAGCACGGCGGTGAGCTCGGCGGGAGCGTCCTCCTGGATCAGGTGTCCGGCTCCGGAGACGAGGTGGAGCCGGGCTCCGGGGATCCGCGCGACCAGTTCGTGGGCCTTGTCGACCGGAATCCACGCGTCGTCGGTGCCCCAGCAGACCAGCACCGGGACGTCGATGGTGCCGTACCGGTCCTGCACCTCCGCGGTGTGACGCTGGTCGGCCTGCTCGATCTGGCGGTAGAACGCGGGCCGGCCGGGGTCGTCGAGCCAGGGCTCGACGAGGCGTTCCAGGACGTCCGGATGCAGGCCGCGTGCGCTCGCCGAGCCGAGGTACTCCTGTACGAGCGCGCCGTGCAGCGCGGGCGGGAGCTGCTCGAACACCTTGTGGTGCTCCCCCAGGAGCCGGAAGGACGGTGACCCCCAAGGCGTGAGGGTGACCGTGTCGACGAGCGCGAGCCCGCGGTAGCGCGCGCCGTGCAGAAGGTGCGCGCGCATCGCGACCGTACCTCCGAAGTCGTGCGCGACCACCAGCGGCTCGTCGAGGCCCCAGTGGGCCAGCAGTTCGGCGAACACCGCGCCCTGCGCGGCCAGCGAGACGTCCTGTCCCTCGAACTTCTCCGAGGCGCCGTAGCCGGGCATGTCCCAGACGAAGACCTCGTGGCGCCGGCCCAGCGCTCGCGCGATCCCGCGCCAGACGTACGAGGAGAAGGGCGTGCCGTGCAGCAGCACGACGGGCGGCCCTCCTCGATCGCCGAGCCGGTCCCAGCGGACCTCCCCCGAGCCGGCCTGGTACGTCCTGGTCAGCCGCCAATCACCCAATGATCCTCAACCTCCGGCGTGAGATGCACGAAACGGACAGACCAGTCACCTACCGTGCCGCCGACGTCCGCAAACGCGAGCTTCATCACCGCGGCGCGTGAGCGGTGGCGATGTGCCGTGGGAGTCCTCCGGAGGGCCGGTCCACCCGGGTCACTTGGCGTCCGCGTAGCACTCGACCGCGACGGCCTCCATCGGAAAGCGGACCGGTGTGTCGCCGAACACCAGACGACGTGCCTCCACCGCCGACTCCCGGACCGCGGCGATCACCGCCTCGGTGAGCTCCTGGGGGGCGTGCACGATCACCTCGTCATGCTGGAAGAAGACCAGCCGCGGCACACGGGAGGCGTCGCCGGTGCCGAGGGCGGTCAGCCTACGGCGCAGCGCCGCCAGCAGCACGAGCGCCCAGTCCGCGGCGCTCGCCTGGACCACGAAGTTGCGGGTGAACCGGCCGCGGCTGCGCACCGCCGAGCCGCCGCCGTCCTGGACGGCGAGGTCGCGCCACGCCTGCGACGGCGGCGGACTGGTGCGCCCGAGCCGGGACCGCACCACCCGGCCTGCCTCACCGGCGCGGGCCGCCGCCTCGACATAGTCGTACGCGGCGGGGAACCGGCGGCGCATCACCGCCAGCAGCTGTGGCGCCTCGCCGCTCGTGCCGCCGTACATCGCGGACAGCATCGCGATCTTGGCCTTGTCGCGGGCGCCGCCGAAGGCGCCCGCCAGCGCGGAGTACAGGTCGTTCTCGCCGGCGGCGGCGGCGAATGCCCGGTCACCGGCGAGCGCGGCGAGCACGCGCGGCTCCAGTTGGGCGGCGTCGGCGACCACGAGACTCCAGCCCGGATCGGCGACGACCGCGCGCCGCAGCACCTTCGGGATCTGCAGCGCTCCTCCGCCGTTGGTGGCCCAGCGGCCGGAGACGACGCCGCCGACGACGTACTCCGGGCGGAACCGGCCGTCGCGCACCCAGGTGTCGGCCCATGACCAGCCGTGCGCGACGTACAGGCGCGCCAGCTCCTTGTACTCCAGCAGCAACTGGGCGGCGGGATGCTCGACCTCCCGGAGCACGTGCGACCGTGTCGAGGGGATCCGCACGCCCGCCTGCGCGAAGGCCTTGACGATCTGCGACGGCGAGTCGGGGTTGATCCGCCGGCCGAACGCGTCGCCGATCCGATCGGCGAGGTGCTGGAGCACGCGCGGCCGCAGGCCCGGCGCCGGCCGGGGCCCCATGAGCTCGGTCAGCAGGGTGTCGTGGACGTCGGCGCGCCAGGGCAGACCGTCGTGGCCCATCTCCGCCGCGACGAGCGCGCCCGCCGACTCGGCCGCGACGAGCATCCGCAGCCCCGTCTCGGCGACCCGCCGCTGCTGCTCGGTATGGACGGCGACGATCGCGTCGATGTCATCGGAGGGGCCCTCGTCGAACAGCGTCGGCAGGTCGTCGCCGGCGACCGGATCGTCCGGGACCGGCAGGCCGCGCAGGCGGGCCAGGGCCGCCGCGAGCGAGCGCGGCTCTCCGAACCGGCCGGCGTGCCCCAGCAGGAGCGTCTCGGTGAGCTCGAGGTCGTGACAGCGCGCGACGCGGACTCCCGCCTTCAGCAGGCGCGGATAGACACCGGCGGTCGAGGGCCACACCCAGCGGACGCGACCAGACGGTGCCGCGCCACCCCGTGCGCTGCCGGACGGTGCAGCCGTCTCGCCCGGAGCTTCACCGGGCGATCCCGCCGGGTCATCTCGCGCTCCGCCGGACCGGGACGCGGCGGCCTCGCGCCGGGCGATCGCGGAGATGAGGTCGGCGACCTGCTCGGCCGGACCGGCCGGGGCGCCGTCCTCCGTGACGGGTTGCAGGACACCGCCCTCCCCCACCGCGCCGACTGCGATCCGCATGGGTCGATTCTGCCCGGACCCACCGACGATTTCGGATCGGTGGCGGCGCGCACGATGACGGCGGAAGGCATCCGGGGCCGGGTCCGGCCGGCCCCGGGACGTCTCGGGTCAGGCGGCGAGCGGAACCTGTGCGCCGGTGGGCGCACCGTTGTACCGGTCGATGACCTTGTTCAGCTGGATCTGGTAGTACAGCGTGCCGAAGCCGATGAGGCCCAGCAGGAAGCCCATACCACCACTGCAGGTGGGCTGTAGGCCGGCGGACCGCTGAGCCTCGCGGATGTGCCCGCCGAGGCTGATCCACGAGATGAGCGGCCAGATGTACAGCGTGATCCACCCGAACAGCAACGAGCAGATCGCCATCCCGGCGCTGATCTGACGGCGGCGGTCGAAGTTCGCCAGCTCGGCGTGGACCGAGTAGTACCAGACCAGGTTGTAGATGCCCAGGGTGATCAGCGGCAGGCCCAGCCAGACGCCGACCGGGTTGCGGCGCTTCATCTGGATGCCCATGAGGGCCTGCTGCCCGTGCTGCGCCGGCGCGCCGCCGTGCTGGGCGGGGACCATCTGCCCCTGGTACTGCGGCTGCTGGCCCTGGTACTGGGGCTGCCCCTGGTACTGCGGCTGCTGCCCCTGGTATTGCGGCTGGCCCTGATGCTGGGGTCCCCCTCCGGGGTACTGCTGTGGCTGGGGGTAGGGATTACTCATTAAGCGGTTTCTCCTGGGATAGGGGATCACGACCGTTCTCGGGGCGGTCGTAAGGGACATCTTTGATCGACGCGCCCGGAGGTGTCGAGGTTCCCGGTGATTCGTTATTGCGAGAAGTGAATCGTTATCTCGTCCTCGACGGGCGGGTCAAGCTCGTGCTCACGGCACCCGGTGGCGGCGAAACTGCGGATGCGCAGCCGTTCCGGCGTCACGTCGAGACGCAGGAAGCTCTTGAACAGTGGTGGGTGGTTCGAATCGGACATCGGCGAGAGGAACCGCTGGTAGATGCGCCGTACCGGAAGCCGCAGCCGGGACCGGCGGTGCGGGCGCGGCGGCACGCCGAGCAGCGACGCGACGATCCTGGCGCGCCAGGTCACCGCCGCCTCGGTCGCGCGGCGCGGTGACATGTCGAGCCGCTGGGCGATCACGGCCGCCGCCTGGTCCTCGGACAGTTCGAAGAACCGCCGCAGCCGCAGCCGTCTGCCGTACAGCCGGCTGTAGAAGGCGAGGCAGTCGCCGCGCAGCGGATAGCAGCGGAACTCGTCCTCGGTGACGCCGCCGATCCTCACCCGCGGGATGGTGTGGGTGGCGTGCATGAACGCGCCTCCGCCGCCCGAGACGATGTACTCGATGACGCGGTCGCCGACCCGCACCGGATAGTGCTGGTAGTTGTGGATGTCGCCGCCGATCGCGGCGACGTAGTTGTTGGCCGGGTCGCGGACGATGTCGTCCACGGTGCCGCCGCCCGCGATCGGGCATGGGTGGTGGGCGTCGTCCACGTACAGTGGCTTGCCGGTGACGAGGATCTTCGGTCTGGGTCCCTGCGACACTCTGCGCAGCCAGGCGCCCTGGTCGGCGTCGATCCCGCCGAGGATGCCGGTGTCGATGCCGACGATGCGCAGCGGCCCGGCGTCCATCGCCCAGTACGGGCCCGGCTGCACCACCTGCTGTTCCGGCGCCGACCGCATGCTCTGCCCCGCGGCGAGGAGCTTTTCGTCGGCGACGTCCGGCTCCTTCCAGAACAGCCGACGCCACCACGCGGCCGACAGCGCCTTCGGCCGTCCGTCCGGCGACAGCGGTGGCGCGCCGCAGAAGACGCGCATGAAGCCGCCCAGGCCGTCGTACCAGTCGTGGTTGCCCGGCACGGCGTAGATCGGCGCGTCGTAGCCCTGGTAGGGCCGGAAGAACTTCGCGGGGTACTCGTTCACGCTCCCCGTCGGATAGATCACGTCGCTGGCGATGATCGCGAAGCGGGTACCGGCGCCGATCTTCTCGAAGCCGGGAACCACCGCGTACTGCGAACCGTCGCCCTCGCCGGTGTCGCCGAGGATCATGAATGAGAAGGAGTCGGGGTCGTCGCGCGGGATCGCGAACTCCGGGTCGGCGCCGCGCGCGAGCTGCTCACCGACCCAGCGCGCCCGTTCGTCGCCGGTGGGGTCGCCGAACCAGCGCGCCAGCACGTCGTTGCGTGCCCGCCAGAGCGTCCCCGGCCGCGTCCAGGACAGGTCGCGGGTGTCCGGCGGCAGCAGGGAGGTGTACGTTCCCGGCTCCCGGCACGTCCACCCGGCATCGGCCGCGGAGTCGCGGGAAGAGGGAGGCACCGTGGCACCGTAACAGCGGTCGTCACTGTATGACCGGTGTTCGACACATTCCGGCCAGCTCGTCCGACCTGTCGAGAACGCTCGCGGGTCAGGGAATCGTCGGCGGCTCGTGCGAACCGGCGGGCGGCTGGCCGTACCCGTCCACCGACTCCGGTGCGCGACGGCCCGCGGGCTCCGGTTCGTACCGGCCCGCCGGCTGTGGTTCGTACGACGCGTACTGGACCCCGGGCCCGGGCTCGTAGCGGCCCTCGGGCTGCGGCTCGTACCCATCGGCGGCCGGCGGCTCGTACTGGCCGCCGGGCGCGGGCTCGTGCCGTTCGGCGGGCGGCGGTCCGTACTGCGGGTACGGGCCGCCGGGGCCGGGCTCGTGCTGCTCCGCGGGCGGCTCGTACTGACCGGTCTGCGGGAACCGCGGTCTGGCCTCGGGCGCCACGCTGAGCAGCGTCTCCGCGAACGCGGCGATCTGGTCGACCGGCATCCGGAAGGTGCCCTGACACACGCCGCCGTTCCAGAGACTCAGCACGACGACGCCGGCGTCGGGGTGGCGACTCAGCCGCAGCGCGCGGTCCGCTCCCCGGGAGTCGAAGAACACGTCGCCCTGCTTGGGCAACGGCGTGGCCGCTGACATGGGGCCAAGTGTGTCCCTGCGGGCCAGCGCCTGTCCAGAGCGCGGGAGGAGAGGATGATCTTTATCACCCGGCGGAGTCGGCCCCGGTGAGCGCCGGCCGATCCGGAGGCGCGTCAGCCCACCATGAAGGCCCGCGGGTCGTCGGTGGAGACGATCTCACGTCCCAGCGGCAGCAGCGACACCGGAATCAGCTTGAAGTTCGCCAGCCCGAGGGGGATGCCGATGATGGTGATGCACAGGGCGAGCCCGGTGAGGACGTGGCCGATGGCCAGCCAGAGCCCGGCGACGAAGAACCAGATCACGTTGCCGATCGCGGACATCACCCCCGCGTCGCCGCGCCGCACCACCGTCTTGCCGAACGGCCACAGCGCGAACACCCCGATCCGGAAGGCGGCAATTCCGAACGGAATGGTGATGATGAGGATGCAGCAGATGATCCCGGCGAGGAAGTAGCCGAGCGCCAGCCACAACCCGGCGAAGACCAGCCAGATGACGTTCAGGATCGTCCGCATGTCCCCTGCTCTCCTCCTGACCAGTGTCGGTCATCCGGTCAGACGCGCGATCACCGCCTCCGGTTCCCCGACCGCCGCTCGCCGGCTCAGTGGGTTCGCACGACGGTGGACACCTGCGCCGCGTCGTCGTCGGGGTCGCGGTCCGAGCCACCGCCGATCGCGGCGATCCGGCCCCGCGCGACGAGTTCGCCGCGGGTCGCCGGCAGCACCCTGACGTCGAACCGCGCGGCCAGCGACCTGCCGGGTTCGAGCCGGCGCACGATGAGGGCGGCCTCTCGCGTGCTGGTGTACCCGTCGACGCCGGTCGGCAGCCAGGCGCCGGTCCGTACGGTGCCGGCCGGCAGAGCGCTGCGCACCGTGATCGGCCCGGGTGTGCCGGGGCCGTGGTTGGTCAGGCGGATCGAGTACGAGAACCGGCCGCCGGGCCGGACCGTCGGCGGCGCGGCGATGGACAGCTCCAGGTCGACCGGGTGTTTCGGGCGTTCACCGGGCGGCGATCCGCTCGGCTCCGGCGTCCGGACGAGCCCCTCCACGGGCGTCCGGTCGGCGTCGCGCGGAGAGGCCTGGCTCGGGCCGCGGTCGTCGGTCGGGGCGCGGTACGGGCTCGGGCCGGGCCGGCGGTACGGAGTCGGGCCGCGGAGCGTCGTCCGGACCGAGGGGGCCGGCATCGCCCGCGCGGGCCCGTACCGGGTGGGTGTGCGGGCGGGCGGGTGTTCCGGCGCGCGCCGGTCCGGGAACGCCGTCGGGACGCGGTGCCCGACGCGGGCCCACGGAACGTACCGGGCCGGCAGCCCTCCGGCGGGCTGCCCGTCCTGTCTGGACGCCAGGGCCGCCAGGACCGGCAAACCCACCGCGATGCCCGCCAGCGCGGCCAGCGCGTGCTTCACAGTGATCGCCCCCGAATCACGGATCACACCGGGGAACGTACCGCCGTCCCCGTCTCGGAGCGGTAAACCCCACGTCAAGTGTCAGGCCGGATCGGCGATGACGTTGAGGGCGCCGGGCAGCACCCGGGCCGTCGCCGGGAGCACGCCGAGCAGCTCGCCGTCCGCTCCGTACGGAATCTCCCGGTCTGCCTCGATCACCACCTCGCGGCCTCGCAGGACCTCGATCTCCGGGCGGCGCACGTGCGTGCCCTGCGGCAGCTCCCGCATGACGGCGAAGAACAGCCGTTTGGGCGCGTGCCGGATGATCACGACGTCGAGCAGCCCGTCGTCGACCGCCGCGTCGGGCGCGATGTGCAGGCCGTAGCCGTAGTACCCGGAGTTCGCGACGACGACCGTGTAGCCGCGTTCCTCATGGAGCTCGCCGTCCACGGTGATCCGGTACGAGACCGGGCGCCAGGTGGCGATCGCGCGCAGCGGGCCGAGGTAGTACGCGAGCGGGCCGGGCAGCCGGGTCAGCCGGTTGATGTGGGCGTTGGCGACGGAGTCGACCCCGCCGTACACGCTGCCCGCGACGACCCGCTTCGCACCGTCCGGCGACGTCACCTCGATGGCGTCGATCCGCCGGGGCTCGGCCTCCAGCAGCAGCGCGGCGAGCCGGTCCGGTTCGTCGGGCAGGCCGAGCTGGCGCGCGAAGTCGTTACCGCGGCCCGCGGGCAGGATGCCGAGGAGGCCGTCGGTGCCCGCCAGCGCCCCGACCAGCCCGCCGACCATGCCGTCACCGCCCGCGGCGATGACCGCGTGGCCCTTGTCCGCCGCCGTGCGCGCGAGCTCGGCCGCGTGCTCGAGGCTGCGGCTGTACTCCACCGTCATCTCCGCGCCGGCCTCGCGCAGCAGCCGCGCGACGGGGATGAGCCGGGCGGCCGCGTCGCCGCCCGCCGCAGGGTTCACCACGGCGGTGAACGATCGCATCCTCAGCACCCTTCTCCCGATACCCGCAGGCCCGGCAGCGTGCGGGCCCTCCGCCGGATCGTACGGCTATCCCAGGGCGGGAGGGACCAGGACGCCCGGGTTGAGGATCCCCGCCGGGTCGATCCGGTCCTTGACCGCCCGGAGCATCTCGACGCCGAGCGGCCCGATCTCGTCGACGAGCCGGTCGCGGTGGTCGGTGCCGACGCCGTGGTGATGGCTGATCGTGCCGCCCGCCTCGATGATCGCGTCGTTGACGGCGGCCTTGGCGCGCCCCCACCGGGCGAGCGGCTCGTCGCCCTGGGCGGTGACCACGGTGAAGTACAGCGAGGCGCCGTCGCGGTAGACGTGCGAGATGTGGCACATCACCAGGGAGGACGGGAGTTCGCGGGCGAGCGTCAGCCGCACCGTCTCCTGGAGCCGGGGCAGATTCGACCAGAACCCGGCGGTCTCCAGGGTCTCGGCGAGGGCGCCCACGTCGAGCAGGGCGTCGCGGAGGTACGGCGCGGAGAATCGCCCGGCGGCCCAGCTCTCCCCCGGGCCCTCGCCCAGCGGCTCCCCGCCGTGCGCGCGCAGGACGGCGTGCGCGCCGGCGCGGCGCCCGGCCACCTCCTCCGTCGCGCCCTCGTACCCGCAGACGGCCAGGCAGCCGTCGCCGTTCGCCTCGCCGATCTCGTCGGGCCGGGCCAGGCCGATCATCGTCTCGGTCTCGTCGGACAGCCGGAGCACGGTCGGCTGCGGCCCGTCCTGGGCGAGGGCCCGTACGGCGGCGGCGCCCTCCGCGAACGACGCGAACCGCCAGCCTTCGTACCGGCGGGCCTCCGGCAGCGGGCGGACCCGCGCGGTCACGTCCGTGATGACGCCGAAGGCGCCCTCGGAGCCGAGCACGAGCTGGCGCAGGTCGGGGCCTGCGGCGGACTTGGGCGCCCGGCCGAGGGTCAGGGTGCCGCGCGGGGTCGCGACGGTGAGCCCGGCGACCATCTCGTCGAACCGGCCGTACCCCGCCGACGCCTGGCCGGACGACCGCGTCGCGGCGAACCCGCCGATGGTCGCCCACTCGTAGGACTGGGGGTAGTGGCCGAGCGTGTAACCCCGCTCGGCGAGCAGCGCCTCGGCGCGCGGGGCGCGCATGCCGGCCTGCAGCGTCGCCATGCGCGACACGTCGTCGAGGGCGGTGAGCCGGTCGAGGCGGCGCAGGTCGAGCGCGATGACCCCGGCGAACGACTCCCCCTCCGCCGTGAGCCCGCCGACGACCGACGTGCCGCCGCCGAAGGGGACGACCGCTATCCGCTCGCGCGAGCACCGCTCCAGCACCGCGAGGATCTCCTCGTGGTCGCCGGGGAGCACGACGGCGTCCGGGGCGTCGCGCGCATCGCCCGCGCGGATGCGCAGCAGGTCCGGGGTGGACTTGCCGCGGGTGTGCCGGATCCGCGCCTCGTCGTCGGTCCGCACGTGGCCGGGGCCCACGATCTCTTCCAGGGCCCGTGCGCAGGCGCGCGGCGCGGGCGGCGCCACGTCATTCAGGGGCACCGGCGGGACCGGGTCCGGCCGGACACCGAGCAGCTCGCGCAGCAGCCCGACGACGGAGTCGGGCAGTCGCGTGGCCCGTTCCGGATCGCCCCAGCCGTTCCACAGCATCGCCGGCACGGCCTCTTCCCCTTCCTTCCGGACGTTCCTCCGATTTACACTGTGACATATGACGTCCATTCGTCACAAGAAGGACGCGATGCTCGACGCCGCCCGCGACTGCGTCCTCGCGGTGGGGGTAACGCGCACGACGCTCACCGACGTGGCCCGCCGCGCCGGCGTGTCCCGCATGACGATCTACCGGCGCTGGCCGGACGTGCGCACCCTGGTCGCCGACCTCATGACCCGCGAATGGGCCGGCGTGGTCGCCCCCGTCGCCCCGCCCGCCGACGGCGGCCCGGTCCGCCCCCGCGCGGTGGATGCCCTCGTCGCCGGGGTCGCGGCGCTCCGCGAGCACCCGCTGTTCCTCAAGATCCTCGAGGTGGACCCCGAGATCCTGCTGCCCTATCTCCTCCAGCGGCGCGGCACCAGCCAGGACGCCATGCTGCGCGCCTTCGAGAAGACCCTGCGCGCCGGCCACCGTGACGGGACCATCCGCGCCGACGACCCCACGCGACAGGCCCGCGCCGTCCTGCTCATCGTGCAGTCCTTCGCCATGTCCGGGCACATCGTCACCGACGGCGGCCCGGACCTGTCACCGGAGGCGTTCGACGAGGAGCTGCGCCAGATCCTCGAGAGGTACCTCACCCCATGACACCCCCCGCCACGTCCTCCCTCAACACCGCCCGCCGCGCCTCCGACCTCGCGGCGCTCGCCGAGGGCGAGGTCGTCGACGTCCTGGTCGTCGGGCTCGGCGCGACCGGCGCCGGGGCCGCCCTCGACGCCGCGTCGCGCGGCCTGTCCGTGGCCGCGATCGACGCGCACGACCTGGCCTTCGGCACGTCGCGCTGGAGTTCGAAGCTCGTGCACGGCGGCCTCCGCTACCTGGCCTCCGGGCAGGTCGGCGTGGCGCACGAGAGCGCCGTCGAACGCGGCGTGCTGATGGAGCACACCGCGCCGCACCTCGTACGGGCGCTGCCGTTCGTGCTGCCGCTCACGCCCTTGGTCTCCGGTTCCTCGGCCGCGGCGGCGATGGCCGGGATACGGGCCGGCGACCTGCTCCGGCTGACCGCGCGCACGCCCCGGGCGGTCCTCCCCCGGCCGCGCCGCCTGTCCGCGGTCGAAACGCTGCGTCTCGCGCCGGCGCTGCGCTCGTACGGGCTGCGCGGCGGCATCCTGTCCTGGGACGGCCAGCTCACCGACGACGCACGCCTCGTCACCGCGATCGCGCGGACGGCCGCCGCGCACGGCGCGCGGATCGTCACCCGCTGCCGGGCCCTGGCCCTCACCGAAGACGGCGCGCACATCCGGGACGAGCAGACCGGGGAGGAGCTCGTCATCCGGGCCCGCGCGGTGATCAACGCGACCGGGGTGTGGGCGGGCGGACTCGCCGAGGGCGTACGGCTGCGGCCCTCCCGCGGCACCCACCTCGTGCTGCGGGCCGAGGCGCTCGGCGCGCCGCTGTCCGGACTCCACCTGCCGGTGCCCGGGGCGTCCGGGCGGTTCGCGCTCGTCCTGCCGCAGGAGGACGGCCGGGTGTACGTCGGCCTCACTGACGAGCCCGCGGACGGCCCGATCCCGGACGTGCCGCAGCCGACCGAGGCCGAGATCGGGTTCCTGCTCGACCTCGTCGACTCGGCGCTGGAGGTGCCGGTGCGCCGCTCCGACGTCGCGGGCGCGTACGCCGGGCTGCGTCCGCTGCTCGACGGCCCCGGCGGCCGGACCGCCGACCTGTCGCGGCGGCACGCCGTACTGAGGGGCGCGAACGGCGTCGTCACGATCGTCGGGGGCAAACTCACCACCTACCGCCGGATGGCCGAGGACGCGCTGGACGCGGCGATCGAGGAGCGCGGCCTCACGGCCGGGCCCTGCCGTACGGCCCGCCTGCCGCTCATCGGCGCCGCGACCGGTCCGGAGCTCGGCCGGCTGACCGCGCCGGCGCACCTGGTGCGGCGCTACGGCGCGGAGGCTCCCGACGTCGCCGCGCTCGCGGCGGCGGACCCGTCGCTGCTGGAGCCCGTCGCGCCGGGCTCGGCCACCATCGGCGCCGAACTGGTCTGGGCGGTCCTGCACGAAGGCGCCCTCGATGAGTCGGACCTCCTCGACCGCCGCACCCGTATCGGCCTCATCGCCGAGGACCGGGAGGCCGCCCTCCCCGCCGCCCGCCGCGCCCTCGCGCACACCCCGGCCGGCACCGGCTCCCGCTAGGGGCCTGTCTCAAAGCCCGCTGTCCCACTGCGCCGCACCCAGGCGACGCTCGCTGCGGACGGGGACCTTGAGGCAAGCCCTAGCCGCGTACGGCGGCCGTTCAGGGGCCGTCCGTGGAGGGTCGTCGGTGGTGGACCCCTGCCGGGTCGCCCGCCGAATTCATTGCGCCGGAGCGAGGTATTCGAGGTGGATGTACGACCGTGACGCCGGCGCCGTCACGGCCTCGCTGGAGACGGTGACGCGCGGCTCGTAGGCGGTGCCGAGACGGGCGGCGACGTCGCCCAGGTCCGCGCCCGGAACGTCGATGTGCACGGTGAGCCGGCCGGGTGGGCAGGGGTCGGAGGCCATCTCCACCCGCGCGCTCCCCAGCCGGTCGGCGGGAATCAGGTCGAAGATCTCCTGGAGGACCGCGCCGACCTGGTGCGCGATCCGTCCATCCGGGAAGTCCGTCCCGCCACTCAAGATGATCATGGGATACGCGGCGCCCGGACCGTTGGCGCGTTCGACCGCTCGTACGATGATCGAGCGGATGCCGCCGGGAGCGGCCCGGACCGGCGGCCAGAGGTCGAGCACCGCGCTCCGGAAGTCCTTGATCGCCTCGTCCAGGCCGGTGATCGCCTGGTGGATCATCCGGACGGCCCCCTCCTCGTCAACGTGCTGCTGGATATGACCCAGTGCGCCGTTCAGCCCGAGGCCGACCGCGAACAGGCGGCGGATGAGCGTGTCCACCCGCTCATGCGAGGGCTCGACGAGATCGTCGCCGGAGAGCGTCCGGTCCGCGCGCAGGCGGTCGACGAAGCGGAGGCCCCATTGGTCGGATACGGGAGCGTTGCCGCCGTACGGTCCCTCGGCGCGGCTCACACGCCTCCCCCCTTCGCGCGATCCGCTCCGGGGGCAGCGCCGCGCGGATCTGTCCGATTAGTGGGGGATTGTGCTTTAAGTACTCCTACCCGGCGGACGGCCGGATGCACCTCTCCACCGTGGGGTAGGGCTTGAAGGAGAAAGGCCGCTGACGAGCGCGGGGTGGTTCATCGTGGGTTGGAGCCGTCAGGGAGTACGGCTGCCCTTCACCGACCGGGCGGAGGCCGGACGGTTGCTCGCGGAGCAGATCATGCCTCTACGCCTGGCCGATCCGCTCGTCCTCGCGTTGCCGCGCGGCGGCGTTCCGGTGGCCCGCGAGATCGCGCGCCGCCTGGACGCGCCACTCGAGGTCCTGGTGACACGCAAGATCGGCTGTCCGAGCCAGCCGGAGCTGGGCGTCGGAGCGATCGCCGAGGGCGGGGATCCGGTCTTCGACGCCGACCTCATGCGCCGCGTCGGCCTGACCGAGCGGGACCTGGAGGAGACGGTACGGCGCGAGCGGGCCGAGCTGCGGCGCCGGATCGCGGCGTACCGGGGAGACCAGGCGCTGCCGCCCGTCAAGGGACGGGACGTCGTGGTCGTCGACGACGGGCTGGCCACCGGCGGGACGGCGCGTGCCGCGCTCGCGGCGGTCCGGGCGGGAGATCCGGCACGGCTCGTGCTCGCGGTGCCGGTCGGAGCGGCCCAGACGGTCAAGGCGCTGGCCGGCGACGCGGACGAGATCGTGGTGCTGGCCGCCCCCTGGACGTTCCGCGCGGTGGGCCAGTGGTACGTCCACTTCGACCAGCTGTCCGACGAAGACGTGCAGAGGCTGCTTTGAGGATCCCGGCGGCGGGCGTGTCGCTCGAAGCGGACCTGACCGACGGCGAACGCGGTCTGGTGGTCTTCGCGCACGGCAGCGGCAGCAGCCGCCGCAGCCCGCGCAACCGGCAGGTCGCCGCCGCACTGAACACGGCGGGGTTCGGCACTCTTCTGTTCGATCTGCTCACGCCGGACGAGGAGCTCGAAGACACCCGGACGGCCCGCTTGCGCTTCGACATTCCGCTGCTCGCACGACGACTTTCCGCCGTCGTGGGCTGGGCCGCGACCCGGCCGGTGGGGTTGTTCGGGGCGAGTACGGGAGCGGCTGCGGCCCTGGTCACAGCGGCCGAACGCCCGGACGACGTCGCGGCCGTGGTGTCCCGGGGCGGCCGCCCCGACCTCGCCGGCGAGGCTCTAGCGGTCGTACGTGCGCCTACACTGTTGATCGTGGGCGGACGCGACCTGGAAGTGCTCTCGCTGAACGAGCGGGCGGCCGCGCGGATGCCGGCCGAAAAGGCGATCGTCGTGGTACCCGGTGCGGGCCACCTGTTCGCCGAGCCGGGCGCTCTCGAGGAGGTCGCCCGGCTCGCGGAAAACTGGTTCGCCCGCCATATGAGGGGGTGAAAATTCTGGATTGCCCGGCACTCTGGCCGGTCGGCCCGCGTTCGGGGCCCGGTCGCGAAACCGCAGGTAGCGGGGGGACGCTACGCGGCGTTGGCGCGACGCATGCGACGGCGGCGCTCGGAAGCGCGCTCGTCTTCGTTCAGACCGCCCCAAGTGCCGTACTTCTCGGGCCGGGAGACGGCGTAGTCAAGACAATCGGTGCGCACGGGGCAGCGCATGCACACGGCCTTGGCCTTACGCTCGCGGATCTCACGCTCCGGCTGACGCTCGCCGTCAGGGCCGAAGAACAGGATGAGGTCCTCCCCCCGGCACTCGGCAGCGTCCTGCCAGCCCCAGCTGGGACGGGGGAGGTTTGCCTGCCGACGTACCTGAGCCATAGAACTACCACCTCGTAGCTTGCTGGGTGAGCAAATTTCGGTCACGGGCGCCATATCAGTAAGAACGCGCGCAAAACCTTGCAACGTCTTGAAGGGCCGTGATGTTCCCTGAGAGCCGCCGTGTCCGTGTAGGAACGACGAATAGGGCCTCAGCGAGGCTACACGAGGGCCGCCCCGTTGAGAAGGGCCACCTCCCTTTTAACATACGTGGCGAGGTTCTCCGAACATCCCGGACCGCACGCGCCGGGGTCCACGCGCTCGACCCGGACGCGGTATCGCTCCAGGCCGGCGCGCACGACGGCGGTGTCGGCGATCATGGACTCCACTGCCACGTCCGCCACCGCGACGATCCCGGTGTGCGCGCGAACGAAGTGCTCGGCGGCCTGCACGGGCTCGGGCAGGCCCGCCCGGCCGCGGTAGCGGTCGAGCGTCACCTCGCCGCGATGGTACGCCCGCGCGGCGGCCACGGCGCGCTGTTCGTCCAGGTCCCCGTAGTACAGGCCGTGCGGGAGACAGACGAGATTGGCGGCGTAGCGGTCGCCTCCGACGTGTGTGGTTTCCCACACCTGATCGCCGAAGCGCTCGCCGAGGGCGCGGGCCAGCGGCGCGCCGGTGCGCGCGCAGCAGGCGTTCCGCCGCCCGTGGGCGCAGACCAGCAGCAGCGGATCGGCGACCGGTGAGCCGAACCCGGGGGCGCGCCCCGCGGCCACGGACGCCAGGTCCAGGCTTTCCAGCTCCGCCGGATCGGCCAGCTCCCGCCCCTCCAGCCACGGCGTCACGGGTCGGCCGTCCGGGGCGGTGTCGCCGGAGAACCCGGTGTACACCCACAGCGGAGGCGTCGCGCGACGCCGGCCCGGAACCCGGATGAACTGGGCGCGCACGCCATGCCGCGCGGCCCGCGCCAGCGCCTCGGCGACCGGATCGGGCAGGTCGGTGTCCTCGATCCGTTCGGCCCAGGGGCCCGGGTGCTCGACGAGCAGCCACGAGCGCGCCTTCGTCGTGGCGCTGGCCAGGCACGGGCGCTCCCCGGTGTGGCTTCCGGGGCAATGGGCGCAGCGGCGGTCCGCCAAGGAGTCCCCCGTCGATCGGATGACGTCGGGGATCGGCCGACGCCGATCCGATTAGGTAACCCTAACCTAACCCTTCCTCGCCGGATCTAACGTCCCCGAAAACCCAAGAGCCATGGTGACGCGACGGTGACGGGGTGGTGAACCGACGACGCACACCCGGCCGGGCCCAGGGATACCCGCGAGAACGCGATCCCGGGCGTCGTACAGTGGCCTCCCGCGCAGCCGGACGGAGATCCACCGGACACGCCCTAGGCCGCCGGCCGACGCGGACGGAGCACGTTCCCGCGTGGTAAGGCCCTTGTTGAGGACGATGGTGACGAAAGTCTCGATGCACGCTCCCGCGCTCGTCGCTGGAGCGGCGCTGCTGCTCGTCGCGGCCGGTGACCTGGCGCGTCCTGCGGCGCAGGCGCGGTCTACGCCCGCGATCGAGGCGGGGATGACGGGCTGCGGTACGGGCCGCCCCGCGCTGCGGGAAGGCCCGCAGGCACTGCCGCTGCGCAACGACGACGCCACCACGGCCGGCGTCACCCTCATCGACCCCGCGACGGGCGCCGTCTACGCCGAGGTCGAGGGCCTGGGGCCGAGGACCACCCGCACGCTGCGGATCACGCTCGGCCCGGGCGCGTACGCCTTCCGCTGCGTCGAGGACGGGCCCGCCGGCCCCGTCACGGGCCCCGTGACCCGGATCACCGGCTCCGGACGCGGCACCCCCGGGATCATCCCCGTCTCCGAGAACGACCTCTACGCGCCCACGCGCTCGTACCAGGCGTACGTCACCGCGGGCCTCGACCGCCTGGTGGAGCGCACCGACGCTCTCCGCTCGGCCGTCGACGACGGCGACCTCGACGCGGCGCGCGCCGCCTGGATCCCCGCGCACATGGCCTACGAACGCCTCGGGGCGGCGTACGGCACCTTCGGCGACTTCGACGGCCAGATCAACGGCCGCCCCGAGGGACTGCCCGGAGGAGTACACGATCCCGGCTTCACCGGATTCCACCGCGTGGAGTACGGCCTGTGGCACGGCGAGCCCGCCTCCTCGCTGGCCCGCGTCACCGACCGTCTCGCCCGGGACGTCCGCGCCCTGCGGTCCGACTTCCCGAACCAGCGCATCGACCCGGGCGACCTGCCTCTACGAGCGCACGAGATCCTGGAGAACACCCTGCAGTTCCAGCTCACCGGCGAGGCCGACCAGGGCAGCGGCACCACGCTGCGCACGGCCGAGGCCGATCTTGAAGGCACCCGGGAGCTGGTGAACGTGCTCCGCCCGCTGCTGCGCCCCCGTTACCCGGGCCTGACCGAGGTCGATGCCTGGATGGACCGGATGGCCGCGCTGCTGAAGGGACGGTCGTCCGTCGACCGGCTCTCGCCGGCCGACCGCGAGCGCCTGAACGGCACGGCGGGCGAGCTCCTCGAACGGCTCGCCTCGATCGCCACGATCTGCGCCCCACGGCGGAGCTCCCAGGGAAGCGGGGGATGATGACCGACCGTCGATCCTTCCTGCGCGGTGCTCTGGCCGCCGGTGTGGCCGGGGCCGTGGCCGGTCCGTCCGCCGCCGGCGCGGCGCTGCCCGATGGAGCCGCCGAGACGGCGACGCGGCCGTTCCACGGGGCGCACCAGGCGGGCATCGTCGAGCGGCCGCGGCGGCGGACCATCGTCGTGTCCTTCGACGTCATCGCCTCCGGCCGCAGCGAGCTGACCGAGCTGTTCCGGACGCTGACCGACCGCGCCCGCGCGCTGACCGGCGGAGGAGCGCCGGGCGACACCGGCATCTCCGCGCCGCCCGCCGACTCCGGCGTGCTCGGGCCCGACGTGCCCGGGGCCGGGCTGCTGGTGACGGCCGGCGTCGGCGCGTCGCTGTTCGACGACCGGTACGGCCTGGCGGGCCGCAGGCCGCCCGGGCTGACGGCGATGCCCACGTTCCCCAATGACGCGCTCGAGTCGGCGTGGTGCCACGGCGACCTCAGCCTGCAGCTGTCCGCCGACGACGAGGACACGGTCGTGCACGCGCTGCGCGACGTCGCCCGGCACACGCGCGGCGCCATGCAGGTGCGGTGGCGGATGAACGGCTTCGCCAGCCCGCCCCGGCCCAGCGGCACCCCGCGCAACCTCATGGGGTTCAAGGACGGCATCGCCAATCCCGACGCCACGGACGCGCGCGAGATGAGCAGCCTGGTCTGGGCGGCCCCGGGCACCACCGGGAAGGGCCGGAGCGCGCCGGAACCGGCCTGGACGGCCGGCGGCTCGTACCTCGTGATCCGGCTCATTCGAATGCTCGTGGAGTTCTGGGATCGCGTCGGGCTCGCCGAGCAGGAGCAGATGTTCGGCCGTAGCCGGGACACCGGAGCGCCCCTCGACGGGAACCACGAGCTGGACGAGCCTCACTACACCGACGACCCGATCGGCAAGGTCATCCCGCTGACGAGTCACATCAGGCTGGCGAACCCCCGGACGCCGCAGAGCGCCGACAGCCGGATCCTGCGCCGCGGCTTCAACTACGACCGGGGCGTGGACGCGGTCGGCGACCTCGACATGGGGCTGATCTTCACCAGTTACCAGCAGGACATCGCCCGGCAGTTCGCGGCGGTCCAGGGGAGGCTCAAGGACGAGCCGCTCACCGACTACATCCGGCCGTTCGGCGGCGGCTACTTCTTCGCGCTGCCCGGCGTCCGGGACTCCACGGACTTCTTCGCCCGCACCCTCCTGGGCTGACCCGGTGCGGGGCATGAAGTCCCGAAGAGGGCGAATGACTCCGTTTCAGGGACAAAGGCGCTCGAGATCGGATAAAGATCAGCTAAAGACTTTTGACGGAGCCATGGTGACCTGTTCACATTCTCGTCACCAAACGTCAGCGTGATCGTCGACGCGACTCGATGGGATCCCGGCTGGACCGGGACTCCGTTGGAGGACCGGCGTTTCACAACTTCAGGAGGCAACACGATGGGTCCCGGAAAGTGGAAGGGCCGCCGGACGGCGTTGATCGCCGGCTCGGTGGCCGCGGCCGGAGCGCTCGCGCTCGCCACGGCACCGAGCTGGGCGAGTGGGGAGAAGCACCAGGGCGCCTCGCTGACCGCGGCCGAGGCGTCCACCGTCCGCACGGCCACGCCGATCAAGCACGTCGTCGTGCTGTTCGACGAGAACAACTCGTTCGACCACTACTTCGGCACCTACCCGAAGGCCGCCAACACCGACGGTACGAAGTTCACCGCCGCGCGGAACACGCCTCGGGTCAACGGGCTGACGAAGAAGCTGCTCACGCATAACCCGAACCAGTACAACCCGAAGCGCCTCACGCCTCAGCAGGCGATGACCTGCGACCAGGACCACGGGTACGGGGCCGAGCAGAAGGCCGTCAACGGCGGCGCGATGGACAAGTTCGTCCAGAACACCGAGACGGACAAGTGCACCGGCCAGCCGGTGCTGTTCGGTGAGCCCGGCCTGGTCATGGACTACTACGACGGCAACACCGTCACCGGGCTGTGGAACTACGCGCAGCACTACGCGATGAGCGACAACTCCTGGGACACGGTCTTCGGGCCCTCCACCCCGGGTGCGCTCAACCTCATCTCCGGCCAGACCCACGGCGGCTACGCCGTCGACCCGGTCAAGCACGAGAAGGTCAGCGACTCCTACGTCGTGCAGTCCCCCGACAAGAACGGCGTCGGCACGGTCATCAACGACCCTGACCCGGCGTACGACGACTGCTCCGACAAGAACCACACGTCCAAGAACAACCTGGCCGTGATGAACGGAAGCAACATCGGCGACCTGCTCAACAAGAAGAAGGTCAGCTGGGGTTGGTTCCAGGGCGGCTTCCGGCCCACCGGTAACGCCAACGGATACGCCGTCTGCGGCGCGTCGCACCAGAACGTCGGCGGCATCGCGGCCACCGACTACAGCCCGCACCACGAGCCGTTCCAGTACTACAAGTCGACGGCGAACGAGAAGCACCTGCCGCCGTCCTCGGTCTCGGCGATCGGCCGGACCGACCAGGCCAACCACCAGTACGACCTGAGCGACTTCGACTCGGCGCTCGCGGCGCACAACCTGCCCGCGGTCAGCTTCCTGAAGGCGGCCGAGTACCAGGACGGCCACGCCGGCTACTCCGACCCGCTCGACGAGCAGCAGTTCATCGCGGGCACGATCAACAAGCTGCAGAAGTCGCCGGAGTGGAAGTCCACTGCGGTCGTCATCGCCTACGACGACTCCGACGGCTGGTACGACCACAAGGCTCCGAAGATCCGGGGCGGGTCGACCGACTCCACGGCGGACACGGCGCTGTGCGGCAAGGCCAAGGTGGCCGGTGGCTACCAGGACCGCTGCGGTCCCAGCCAGCGTCTCCCGCTCCTCGTCGTCTCGCCGTACTCGAAGGTCAACCACGTCGACCACAGCTACACCGAGCAGACGTCGGTGCTGAAGTTCATCGAGGACAACTGGGGCACCGGCCGGATCGGCGACTCGTCGTTCGACCAGCGGGCCGGCGGCCTGTGGGGCATGTTCAACTTCTGGCACCCGCGTGCCGGCAAGCTGATCCTCGACCCGAAGACCGGCGCTCCGGTCTCCGGCTGATCC
The DNA here is from genome assembly GCF_040655075.1 of Actinoallomurus sp. NPDC050550. Taxonomy (NCBI): domain Bacteria; kingdom Bacillati; phylum Actinomycetota; class Actinomycetes; order Streptosporangiales; family Thermomonosporaceae; genus Actinoallomurus; species Actinoallomurus sp. NPDC050550. The sequence continues at coordinate 98,721 of NZ_JBFAJC010000035.1, forward strand.
GCATTCACCACCTTTTCCCGGAAGCCCCCGCCTCGGCGGGGGCTTCCCCCGTACGGGCGCCGGTTCGGCTCCTCCCGGGACGCACCATCCGCCCGTCCTGCGACGCGGCTGGAGCGTCCCACCCCGGGGCTCATGGCGTGGCGTCCTCGCGAGCGCTCCGGCGGCGTCCTAACGTGACGCTGTGATCGCGATGGAGCCTGTCCCCGCATGGTGCCTGGTCAACGGCGAGTGGACGGAGCGCGAGGATCCGGTGATGGCGGCGTGCGACCCCCAGGGCGGCGACGTGTACGCCGCGATGGCCGCGCTCGGCTTCGAAGCGTGGTGCCGGATCGGCGACGAGGAGTTCGCCACGACCCCGGTCACGCTGGCGGTCTACTCCCGCGAGAAGCCTCCGCTGCAGTTCCTGCTGCAGCTCGAGGGCAACGCCGGGAACGTCGTCGAGCACGTCTTCGCCGAGAGCCTGCCCGACGCCATGAACCTCCTGGCCGCCTGGGCGCCGGTGGCGCAGGCCGGCGCCCTCGTCGAACTCGCCCGGCGACTGGCCGTGGACGACGGCGAGGCGTCCGCCGCGCTGCGGCGTACGGCCCCGCCCCAGCCGTTCCCGACCGGGACGACGCCCTCGACCGCGATGGACCGCATCGGCTCTTAGCGCGACCGAGGCCCCTTGGGGACGCCATCGTCGATCTCGGCGGGCGCGTTGATCGTGACGCGGTGCATCTTGCGGCGCTGGGTGTAGTCGGCGACCGCGTAGTGCTGAGTGGGCCGGTTGTCCCAGAACGCCAGCGTGCCGACCCGCCACTTGAGCCGGACCTGGAACTCCGGCGAGCGGACGGCGTCCTGGAGGAGTGGGAGCAGTGCCTCGTTCTCCCGGTCGTCGAGGCCGACCAGGCGGGTCGTCGAGCTGCGGTTGACGAACAGCGCCTTGCGCCCGGTCTCCGGGTGGACGCGCACGACCGGGTGCCGTACGGGCGGCCACTTGCGCTGCATCTCGGCCAGGTCCAGCTGGTGGCCCTTGTTGATGGCCTTGGACACCGACATCGTGAGGTCGTGCTCGGCCTCGAGTTCGTCGCACAGTCGCTGGATCGACGTGGGCAGTGACTCGTAGGCGAGGTACATGTTGGCCCAGTTGGTGTCGCCGCCGACGTCCGGCAGGATCACCGCGCGCAGCAACGACCCCATCGGGGGCACCTTCATGAAGGTGTTGTCGCTGTGCCAGGAGTCCCCGCCCTCACCCTTGGGATCCTTCTGGTCGAGGATGTGGATCGCGCTCGCCGACGTCTTCATCGGCGGCTCGTTGAGCGTGCCGAACCGCTCGGCGAACGCCAGGTGCTGCTCGTCGGTGATCTCCTGATCGCGGAAGAACAGGACCAGGTACTCGAGCAGGCCCCGGCGGATCTCCGCGGCCTCCTCGTCCGACGGTGGTTTGCGCAGGTCCAGCCCTGTCACCTCGGCGCCGATGTGCCGTGTTACGGGATGAAATTCGATCATGTCGGGAGCCTCCGTCGGTGAACCCCGCCCTAAACAAGCAATCGCTAGGTTGCCACTTTTCCGCACGTCTGACCACCCCTCGGCGCGATGGCGTGCCCGACGTCACGTCGGAGACAGGTGGAGCGGCCGCGGACGGCGGCGTGGATCGGCTCCCGGAGGCGGCCTGGGATCGGCGCCCCGTAGGCGGCATGGATCAGCCCTCGGAGGCGGCGTGGGATCAGGGCCCGTAGGCGGCGCGGATCAGCCCTCGGAGGCGTCGTCCTCCAGGCGGGCGCGAGAGGTGAACTCCCCCGGCCAGAGCTTGTCGATCTCGGCGTTCAGCGCGGCGCCGATCAGGACGGCGAGCGCGGTGACGTACAGCCAGGCGAGCACGGCGATGGCCGCCCCCAGTGACCCGTACACCGACACCGCCGACGTGGAGCCGTCCAGGTAGAGCCGGAGGATCAGGCTGCCGAGCGCCCAGATGGCCAGGGCGGTGACCCCGCCCGGGACCTCGCGCCACCACGCCGTCCGTACCGGAACGCTGAGGTGGTAGAGCAACGCGAGGAAGATGATGGCGACGATGATGAGAATCGGCCAGTAGAGAACGCGCACGACCGCGGCGCCGGCCGGGACCCAGTGCAGCACCAGCGTCGGCCCGGCGACCAGGACGGGAATGATGACGAGGCCGACGCCGAGCCCGGCGAGGTAGAGGAAGAACGCGCGCAGGCGGGTCCGGATCACGCCGCGGACGCCCGACAGGCCGTGCGCGATGGTGATCGTGTCGACGTAGACGTTGAGCGCCCGGGATCCGGCCCAGAGGGAGATCAGGAAGCTCAGCGAGACGATCCCGACCTTGCCGCCGCGCAGGACCTCGTCGAGAAGGGGTTCGACCACGGACTTCACGGTCTTCGCGGTGAGCACCGTCTCCGCACGGTCCAGCACCCACTTACGGGTCTCGGCGATCGTCGCGGCGCCCAGGACGTTCCGGAAGTGGCCGATCATGCCGATCAGCCCCAGAGCCAGGGGCGGCAGCGACAGGAGCGTGAAGAACGCCGCCTCCGCGGCCAGGCCGGTCACCCGGTAGCGGAACGCCGACACGGCGGTGCCCCGGAGGATCTGCCAGAGGGCCGCGCGCACACGGGAGACGACGGACGCCTCGGCAACGCCGGTCCGAGCGTCGGAGGCGGTGGTCATGACGATCTACAGTAGGGGCTTACGCACCCAGAGTGGTGCATGAGGCTCATCTCGCCGATCACCTTCGGCCGGCCGCCCGGCCCCGGAGGGAACCGGAATCCCCGTCCCTGACGGGGAAGCGAAGGCTCTTCGATCAGATGACCCCGTTCGCGCGACGGACGCATCGGCAAGCTGTGACGATCGTCACATGTCAGGCGAACTGCCCTGGCAGCCGCCCGTTTCCGGGCGGTCCGGCGAACGCCTGCGCGACGTCCAGCCATTCTTCGGCGACCGGGCCGGCGACCGTGAGGTCCACGTCGTCCCGGTGCCGTCGCTGCGTGACGACCAGACAGAAGTCCAACGCCGGCCCCTGGACGAGGTCGGCGGCGTCCTCCGGGCCCGCGGCCCAGCGGGCGCCGCTCGGGAGGGTGAGTTCCACGCGCACCGGTGCCTCCGGGACCGGCCTGCCGTGGACGGCGAAGCTCCACGGCAGCGTTCGCACGCCGATCTGGACGATATGGCGGAGCCGGTCGGTGGGCGCGCGGCCGGCGCCGACGGCGTCGGCCACGTCCTGTCCGTGCGCCCAGGTCTCCATCAGGCGGGCGGTGGCGAACGAGGCCGCCCCCATGTCAGGTCCGTACCAGGGGATCCGCGCCTTCGGCTCCAGGCCGGCCAGGGCCTCGACCATCCGGCCGCGGGCCGTCCGGAACCAGTCCAGGACCTCTTCGCCGGGCATGGAGCGCCGCTCGGTGATGATCCGGTCCGTGTCGAAGCCCTCCGCGACCAGCGTGCGGACCTCCTCGCGGAACGCGTCGGGGTCGGTCACGGCGCGTACGGCCGCCTCGTCGAACCACGCCAGGTGGATGACCTGGTCGCGTACGGTCCATCCCTCGGCGGGGGTGGGCAGGTCCCACGCCTCGGGCTTCAGGAGTCGCTCGAGGTCGCCCGTCTCCTCGCGCAGATCGGTGAGCAGTTCGTCCATCGCAACGGCCACGGGCCACAGCGTACAGAATCGGGTTCGGTCATCGCCGTACGCGGGTGACGGCGGGCACAATGAAGGGGTGATCTGCCAAGCGTGTCGCGAGCGGCGGCACGACGAGTGCCGGGGCGGCTCGTGGTGCGAGTGCCAGCACCTGCCGCCCGAACCCGCCCCTGCCGAGGAGCGGTCCGCGTCCGGCGACGGCACCGAACCGGACGTCAACTGGCTGCGACAGGGCTGAGACCGGCCGCGACGGGTCCGCGCCGCGGCGGATCGGCACGCCCAGAGCGGGCCGTGGCGCGCCAATGTGACGTTCGTCCGCATTCCGGACAGAGTTGGACAGTCATCGAACCACATGTCATCATCGGTGTATGGCTGCTGCGAATCCGTTGCTGGTGATGCGCCGGCACGTTGACTACCTCCGTGTGGGCAGCGCCATCTGTCGTTGACGCCTGATCACCGCCACTGCCTCATGGGCGCGCGGTATGCCGGTGTCACCCCTTTAGCTCAGCGTTGAGCCAGCAGTGCGACCTGCCGGCGTGCTACGTGTCCCCCACCACCACGGAGGACGCGCACGATGCCACCCCGTCTGCAGCGGAAACGAGGCGAGGGCCAATGGGCCCTGGGCTATCGCGAACCGCTCAACAAGAACGAAGAGAACAAGAAGAACGACGACGGACTGAACGTCCGTCGTCGCATCATCGACATCTACGCCAAGGCCGGCTTCGACTCGATCGACCCCGCGGATCTGCGGGGCCGGTTCCGCTGGTTCGGCCTGTACACGCAGCGCCGGCCCGGCATCGACGGCGGCAAGACGGCGGTCCTCGAGCCCGAAGAGCTCGACGACCGCTACTTCATGCTGCGCGTCCGGATCGACGGCGGCCAGCTGAACCTCGACCAGCTGCGCACGATCGCCGACGTCTCCTCGAAGTACGCCCGCGGCACGGCGGACATCACCGACCGGCAGAACATCCAGCTGCACTGGATCGAGATCGAGAGCGTCCCGGCCATCTGGGAGGCCCTGGAGTCGGTCGGGCTGGACACCACCGAGGCCTGCGGCGACACGCCCCGGGTCATCCTCGGCTGCCCGCTCGCCGGGATCGACGCCGACGAGGTCATCGACGCGACGCCGCAGATCCGCGAGATCAACGACCGGTACATCGGCAGCCCCGACTTCTCCAACCTGCCGCGGAAGTTCAAGTCGGCCCTGTCCGGCTGCACGGCGCAGTGCACGGTCCACGAGATCAACGACATCGCGTTCGTCGGCGTGGTGAACGACAAGGGCGAGGTCGGCTACGACGTCTGGGCGGGCGGCGGCCTGTCCACCAACCCGATGTTCGCCAAGCGGCTGGGAGCGTTCATCCGGCCGGAGCAGGCCCACGAGGTCTGGGCGGGCATCGCCGGCATCTTCCGCGACTACGGCTACCGCCGGCTCCGGCACCGCGCGCGGCTGAAGTTCCTGATGAACGACTGGGGCCCGGAGCGGTTCCGTGAGGTCCTGGAGAAGGAGTACCTCGGGTACGCGCTGGCGGACGGACCGGCGCCCGGAGGGCCCCGGGACGACCGCCGCGACCACGTCGGCATCCACCGGCAGCGCGACGGCCGCTACTACGTCGGCTTCGCGCCGAAGGTCGGCCGCGTCGACGGCGACCTGCTGCACGTCATCGCGGACCTGGCCGAGGAGTACGGCTCCGGCCGGGTGCGCACGACCACCGAGCAGAAGATGGTCATCCTGGACGTCCCGGAGGACCGGACCGAGGCGCTGGCCGCCGAGCTGGAGGCGCACGACCTGCGGGTCCACCCGTCGACGTTCCGCCGTCAGACGATGGCCTGCACCGGCATCGAGTTCTGCAAGCTCGCCATCGTCGAGACCAAGCAGCGCGGCATGGACCTGATCGAGGAGCTGGAGCAGCGCCTGCCGGACTTCGACGAGCCGCTGACGATCAACATCAACGGCTGCCCGAACTCCTGCGCGCGCATCCAGACCGCCGACATCGGCCTGAAGGGCCAGCTGGTCACCGACGCGAACGGCGCCCAGGTCGAGGGCTACCAGGTGCACCTGGGCGGCTCGATCGGCGGGGAGTTCGGCAAGAAGATCCGTGGACTGAAGACCACCGCGGAGGAGTTGCCCGACTACGTGGAGAGGGTGCTGCGCAGGTTCCAGGAGGGTAGGCACGACGGCGAGTCCTTCGCCGCGTGGGTGCAGCGTGCGGAGGAAGGTGACCTGAAGTGACCGAGCGAGCCGTCCCCTTCTACTGCCCCTACTGCGGAGACGAGGACCTGGAGCCGTACGAGAGCGACGGCGGCTGGCACTGCCGGGCCTGCACCCGGGCGTTCCGGCTGCGGTTCGTCGGCCTCGGTGCGCTCAGCACCACGGGTGCTCCCAGACGGGAGGGTTCGGAATGACGCTCCTGTACGAGCGCGCTCCTGCGGCGCTCGACCTGACCGACATCGTCGAATCGGCCGCCGACGCGCTGGAGGAGGCCTCCGCCGAAGAGATCATCCGCTGGGCGATCGCGACCTTCGGTGACCGGATCTGCGTCACGTCGTCCATGAAGGACGCGGTGCTGGTCGACATCGCCTCGAAGGTCCGCCCCGGCATCGACGTGCTGTTCGTCGACACCGGCTACCACTTCGCCGAGACGATCGGCACGCGGGACGCCGTCGAGGCCGTCTACCCGGTCAACGTGGTCAACGTCACCCCCTCCCGGACCGTCGCCGAGCAGGAGCGCGACCTCGGGCCCCGGCTGTACGGCCGGAACCCGGATCTGTGCTGCCACCTGCGCAAGGTCGAGCCGCTGAACCGCGCGCTCGAGCCGTACCTCGCGTGGATCACGGGCATCCGGCGCGAGGAGACCTCACACCGGCGCGGCTCGCGCGTGGTCGAGTGGAACGCCGCGCGCGGGAAGGTCAAGGTCAACCCCCTCGCCCGCTGGACCCAGGCCCAGCTCCACGACTACATCGAGGAGCACGGCATCCTGGTGAACCCGCTGCAGTACGACGGGTACCCGTCGATCGGTTGCGAGCCCTGCACCAAGCAGGTCGCGCCGGGCGAGGACCCACGCAGCGGACGCTGGGCCGGCACCGGAAAGACCGAATGCGGCATCAACCTCTGAGCACTCCGGCGATCCCCCTGGTCGCGGTCGCCCACGGGAGCCGGGATCCGCGTGCGGCGGCGACGATCGAGGAACTTCTCGATCTTGTTCGTCGTTCATCGGGGGTGCGGGTCGTGACCTCGTATCTCGACCACGCTCCCCCGGCCCCGGGGCAGGCGCTCGGTGGTCTCGTCGGCGAGGGGGCCGACGAGGCCGTCGTGCTCCCTCTGCTGCTCACCGCGGCGTATCACAGCAAGACCGATATCCCGGGGGCGCTTCGCGACGTCCGAAGCGCCCACCCCCGGCTGACTTTGCACTACGGGACGACGCTGGGCCCGCATCCGCTGATGACGAAGGCCCTGGAGCGGCGGCTCGCCGAGGTCGGCGTCCGCCCCGACCCGGACACCGCTCTGGTGCTCGCCGCCGCCGGTTCCAGCGATCCGGCGGCGAACGCGACGATCGGCCGGATGGCGCGAGCCTGGCGCGGCTGGCACTCCGTCGTCCCCGCGTACGCCTCCGCGGCCCGTCCCACCCCTGCCGAGGCCGTACGCATGCTGTACGACGCGGGCGCGCCGCGAGTCGCGATGGCGTCCTACTTCCTGGCCCCGGGCTACTTCGCGGACAAGGTCCGTGAGGAGTCCCTGGAGGCCGGGGCGGTGGCGGTCTCGCCCGTGCTGGGCGCCGCGCCGGAGGTGGCGGAGATCACGTCGCAGCGCTATCGCGAGATCCTGACGCGCGGCGAGCGCGTCGCGGCGGCCGGCTGACGCCTTCCCTGTGCTCCGGCGCGTCGCGGCGGCCGGCTGACGCCTTCCCTGTGCTCCGGCGCGTCGTGGCGGCCGGCTGACGCCTTCCCTGTGCTCCGGCGCGTCGTGGCGGCGGGCTGACGTCTTCTCGGTGCTCCGGCGCGTACGGCGAGCCTCCTGCCGAGGCTGTGGTCACCCATCGTGACGGGGTGCGGAATACTCTTCGCCGCCCGGCTGTTGCGACACCTGGACGATTCAGCACCTTTGCGGTCATTCATGATTGCTTAGACCGGAAACCAAAAGTGGATCATAAGGCGCGCCAGATCGATCTTTATGACGATCTTTGTGGTGTCGATCACGTGAGTAATATCCGACGGCCATGTTTGGCACGTCGGTATTTGTCTGATATGTTCCTCTAAGTCCGGCGACGCTCCCCATGCGCCGCCCGAACATCCGCCGGCACGGCCGGCCCACCAGCGCAGATGGCGCGGCGCGAAGACGCGTGCGAGGGCCTCCGTACAGAGCCGAGACGGTTCATATCCCAAAATCGCGCCACTCCCGCGAAGTACCCGTTGATCCATTTTCAGCGGGAGCGGCAACGTCGAGTCCGTGAAGATCACGGAGCCGGGGACCCATCAGAAGTCCCGGGGTGAATCGGCACATCCCCTGTGCCGTAGGGCGACTTCCACGTCCGAACCCGTCAGCTAACCCGGTAGGCGTACTGGAAGTAAGGAGCAGAACCTTGTCCGCGAGTCCGCCCTGATCTGAATACCGGCCGTCACCGCTACCCCTAGCCGATGACGGCAGACGTATCTCTTTGTTCGAGCCGCCCGCATGAGCGGGCGACCCGCTGAATCCGCACCTAGCGGAGCCGGGGACCCACCAGAAGTCCCGGGGTGAATCGGCACATCCCCTGTGCCGTAGGGCAGCTTCCACGCCCGAACCCGTCAGCTAACCCGGTAAGCGGCATGGAAGCCGAAGGAGTACCCCCCTGTGTCCCCTCGACACGCCAAACCCCGCTTTACCCTTGATCGTAAGACCGTCGCCGGCGTCATCGCCGGCACCGCCGCCGCCGGCGCGGCCGCGTTCACCGTGGCCTCCGCAGGACCGGCGCTGTCCGCACAGATCCCCGGTGCGTCCCGCCTCGCGGCCCACCATGTCGCCCAGATACCTAATCCCAGTATGGGTAAGGCGATCGCGGCCGGTTCCCTGGGCGACGCCCCGCACGTCAAGGTGCGCGCCCTCGCCGAGCCGAAGGCGCAGGTGCAGAAGAAGCTGCCCTCGGCCACGGACGTCCTGAAGCTCGCCGTCTCCCAGGTCGGCACGACCGAGAACGCAGCCGGCGGCACCAAGTTCAACCAGTGGTTCATGTCCTCGCCGTACGCCAAGGCAGGCGTCGCGCGCGACGGCGGGTCCATCAGCGACTACGCCAACGCCAACTGGTGCGACATGTTCGTCTCCTGGGCCGGCGCCGAAGCCGGCGTCAAGGGGATCGGTGGCGACGCGTTCACCCCGACCCACGCCAAGTGGTTCCAGCAGCAGGGCCGCTGGGGCAACGTTCCCAAGCCCGGGGCCGTCGTCTTCTTCTCCTGGAACGGCAGCGGTGTCGACGCCATCGACCACGTCGGCCTGGTCATCAAGGACAACCACGACGGCACCATCCAGACCGTCGAGGGCAACACGGACAACGCCGTGAAGGTCCGGACCCGGAACACCTCCGCTGTCGTGGGTTACGGCTACCCGGAGTACGCCCAGTAATCGCCCGTGCCGGCGCGTGCCGCGTCGCCGCCGAGCAACGCGGCACGCGCCGGTCTTCCCTTCCCGGGCGGTCCCACGAATCCCCCTGTCATCGCCCCGGGATGCCCCCATCCCTCATGCCCCCGTTCCCCATGCCCCCGAAAGGAATTCCATGATCAGGTTCTCGACGAAGGCCATTGCCACCGCGGCCGCCGGCGTCACCCTGGCCGGCGCCGGCGTGACCACCGCCCTCGCCTACGGAACCGCCTCGGAGTCGGCATCCTCGGCGCAGAGCGCCCCCGCGCCGTCCGCCGCGCAGGCGCCCAAGCAGGCGCCGCAGACCGAGCAGCGCGTCGCCACGGAGAACAAGGACCGGCTGTTCGTGAGCCTCAAGAAGGACGCCAAGAAGGAAAAGGCCGCCCTGCCCGGCGGCGTCTCGACCGCGACGTCCTTCTGGGACCCGTCGACGGCCTCCGGCAAGCCGATGTCGTTCCACACGCTCGCCAGCCCGTACTGGCCGCTCGGCACCAAGGTGAAGGTCACCTACAACGGTAAGAGCGAGATCGGCATCGTGGAGGACTTCGGCCCGGCCGAGTGGGCCGTCGCGCAGCACAACCCGCCGGCGCTCATCGACCTGTCGGAGAAGATGATGCAGCAGCTCACCGGCACCGCGTCGAACTCGATCACGATCAAGTTCCAGGTGCTGGAACTGGGCAACGGCGGCGTGTACCGCCACTCGGGCACCGGCTACGCCACGGCCACCGGCAAGGCGTAACCCACCCCCTCGACACCGGCACGGCGTCACCCGCTCCCCCCCTCGCCTGCCGGTCCCGGACGGCGTGGGATCCCCTCACCTGAGGTGATCCCGCGCCGTTCCGTCGTTCCCGACGGCCCTGCCCTACCGACGGCTCCGTCTTTCCCGACGGCCACCCTTGCAGGGAAGGAATGAACTGAGGTTCAATTCTTGCGTGCCTTACCGCCGTACGCCCCGTGTCGAGGCCCGGCTCAGCGCCTCTCGGGACCGCATCCGCGCCGCCGCGCTGGCGGTCGTCGCCGAGCGCGGCTACGCCGGCTGCTCGATCGCGGCCGTCGCCCGGCGAGCGGGGGTCGCGACCGGCAGCGTCTACCGCCACTTCCCGGCAAAGGCCGACCTGGTCGCGGAGGTCTTCCGGGTGGCCTCCCAGCGCGAGGTCGACGCGTTCGCGCGCGCCGCGTCGCTGGAGGGCTCGGCGGCGGAGGGCATCGCGGCGGTGATCGAGACGTTCGCGGGCCGGGCCCTGCGGGCCCCGCGGATGGCGTACGCGCTCCTCGCCGAGCCGGCGGATCCCGCCGTCGACGCCGAGCGCCTGGTCTTCCGCCGGGCGTACGCCGCCGTCCTCGCCGGGCTCATCGGCCGCGGCATCGCCGCCGGCGAGCTCCCCGAGCAGAACGTCGAGGTCAGCGCCGCGGCGCTCGTCGGGGCCATCGGCGAGGCTCTCGTCGGCCCCCTCGCGGTCGGCGCCGGCCGCTCCGCCGAGCCGCCTGCGGTCGGCGACGCGGACGCACGGACGCATGCCGCCCGCCGCGCGGACGCGCAGACGCATGCCGACGGCCGCACCGACGCGCAGGCGCGTGCCGACGGCCTCGCCAAGGCGCAGGCACGTGCGGTCGGCGACGCGGACGCGCAGGCCGGCTTGATGGCTCATCTCATCACCTTCGCCCAGCGCAGCATCGGAGCGGTCGATGACGACACATGAGGTCTTCAACCAGGTCCCCCCGCTCGTCGGCCATGATGTGGCCGACGACCCCGCCCTCCTGGACGGGCTCTTCCGCGAAGGCGGCGGCTGGGCGGCCGAGGCCGTCCACGAGCTCGGCCGACTGGGAGGCACGGAGCAGGCGCGCGAGTGGGGCCGGCTCGCCAACGAGCACCCGCCGGTGCTGCGTACCCACGACCGGTACGGCCATCGCGTCGACGAGGTCGAGTTCCACCCCGCCTGGCACGAGCTCATGCGCGTCGCGGTGGGCCACGGCCTGCACGCCCGGGCGTGGACCGAACGATCCGGGGCGCACGTCGCCCGCGCCGCGAAGTTCTACGTCTGGCGAGTGGACGCGGGGCACGGCTGCCCCATCTCGATGACCTACGCCGCCGTACCGGCGCTGCGCCACGCGCCCGAGCTGGCCCGGCAGTACGAACCGCTGCTGACGTCCGGCACGTACGACTTCGGCCTGCGGCCGCCGCTGGAGAAGCAGGGCATCCTCGCCGGCATGTCGATGACGGAGAAGCAGGGCGGCTCCGATGTGAGGGCCAACACGACGCGTGCCGTGCCCCGGCCCGACGGCACGTACCTGCTGACCGGCCACAAGTGGTTCACCAGCGCGCCGATGTGCGACGTGTTCCTCGTCCTCGCGCAGGCGCCGGAGGGCCTCACCTGCTTCCTGCTGCCCCGGGTGCTGCCCGACGGCACGCGCAACGGTCTTCGCCTGCAACGGCTCAAGGACAAACTGGGCAACCGGTCGAACGCATCCGCCGAGGTGGAGTACGAGGACGCGGTCGCCTGGCGCGTCGGCGACGAGGGGCGCGGCGTCCGCACGATCATCGAGATGGTCAACATGACCCGGCTCGACTGCGTCATCAGCGCGGCCGCCGGAATGCGCGAGGAACTCATCCAGGCGACCCACCACGCCGCGCACCGTCAGGTGTTCGGCCGGTACCTCATCGACCAGCCGCTGATGCGCAACGTCCTCACGGACCTCGCGGTCGAGTCGGAGGCCGCGACCGTCCTCATGCTCCGCCTGGCCGGGGCCACCGACCGCGGCGAGACCGCGTTCAAGCGGCTCGGCCTCGCCGTCGGCAAATACTGGGTCTGCAAGCGGTGGCCCGCCCACGCCGCTGAGGCGCTCGAGTGCCTCGGTGGCAACGGCTACGTCGAGGAGTCCGGCATGCCGCGGCTGTTCCGCGAGTCGCCGCTCAACTCGATCTGGGAGGGTTCCGGGAACGTCGCGACCCTCGACGTGCTGCGGGCGATGGTCAAGGAGCCGGAGACGGTGGAGGCGTTCTTCACCGAGATCGGCCTGGCCTCGGGCGCCGACGCGCGGCTGGACGCCGCCGTCGCCGAGGTCAAGGACTCGCTCACCGACGTGGCGACGATCGAGCTGCGCGCCCGGCGGGTCGTCGAGCGCCTCGCCCTGGTGCTGCAGGGCTCCCTGCTGGTCCGGCACGGCCACCCGGCCGTCGCCGACGCCTTCTGCGCCTCCCGCCTCAGCGGCGACTGGGGCCGCGCCTTCGGCACCCTCCCGCCCGGATCCGACTTCACCGCCATCATCGAACGAGCCGTTCCGAAACTGGGATAGCCCTGCCGCGGGTCAAAGCCAAAACCCCGCCGACGACCTTCTTTCAGACGGTCCCGCTGAGGGATTCGGCGGCGGCGAGTGCTTGTGCGGCGCTGTGGTGGTCGCCGTGCGCCCGGAAGCCTTCTACCGCGATGGCGAGCGCTTTGTCGGCTTCGTCGAGCCTTCCGGCAGCCTGGAGGGTTCGGCCGAGGTGGAGGCGGGCGATCGCTTCGCTGTGGGCCGAGCCGCGTGCCTGGGCGAGTTGGAGGGCGTCATGGTGGTGGATGAGGGCGGTGTCGTGGTCGCCGAGGCGGCTGTGGGCGGCGCCGAGGAGGTAAAGCGCCATGGCCGTGAGGTCCTCGTCGTTGTTGTCGCGGGCCAGGCTGAGCCCGGCCCGGAGGTGGTAGAGCGCGGTATCGGGCCGGTTGAGGTGGAGGTACTGTTCGCCGGCGTAGTTGTGGGCCATGGTCATCTGGACTGGCATGTTGGCGGTCAGCCCGGCCGTAATGGCCTGTTCGAGGGTGGCTGCCGCCGCGTCGTGGTCGCCGGAGCGGCCATGCAGGGTGCCGAGCAGGATGAGGCTGCTGACTTCACCGAGGCGATCACCGGTCGCCCGGGCCTGCTCGAGGGTGATTGACAGGAGCCGACGTGCGGTGGCCCGCTCGTCGCGGTGGATCGCGATACGAGCCTGCACGCGCTGGGCCGTCGCCTGGGCCCGGCCTTCGGTGACGTGCTCGACGGCGGCCGCGCAGCGGGACAGGTCGTCCCAGCGGCCGGAAAGGATGAGCGGACGCTGAAGGAGTTCCAAGAGCTTTGCGGCGAGGACGGCGTCCAGTTCGGGCGTGGAGGTCACGAGCATGATCGCGGCAACCAGGTTGTCCTGCTCGACGTCGGATACCGCCTCGCGCATCTGCTTGGCGCGGGACGCTGTACGGCCGGTTCCCTGGGGCACTGCGTCGGGCCGAGGGTGCGGGATTTGCCCGGCGAGGTCGGTGAGGGAGGCGCGGACGGCGCGGGTGAGGGATCGGCGACGCACCTCGGCGGAGTCTTCGCGGAGCGCCTGCTCTTTGGCGAAGCTGCGGAGTAGGTCGTGGAAGCTGTAGCGGTCTGGTGCCGGGTTGGTCACCAGGTGGGCATCGAGCAGTTGGTCCAAGAGGTGTTCGGCGTCCGAGACGGGCACGTCGAGCAGGGCGGCCGCCGTACGGAGTGAGGAGGCCGGATAGTCGAGCAGTGCGAGCAGCCGGAACGCTTGTGCGGCCGCGGGTCCGAGCCCGCGATAGCTGAGCATGAGGCTGGCGCGCACATCGAGGTCTTCGATGTGGAGCTCGTCCATCCGGCGGTGCCTGTCGGCCAGCCGGTCGGCGAGGTGCCGCACCGACCATGCCGGTCGGGAGGCGAGCTTGGCACCGGCGATCCGCACCGCAAGAGGTAGCCGACCGCAGCTGGTGATCACGTCCGCGACGGCAGTGTCGTCATCCGCCACCCGCCCGTGGCCTGCTGTGGCCGCGAACAGGGCGGTGGCTTCCAGCTCGCTCATAGGCGGCAAGTCGAGCCTGGTCGCGCCGACCAGGCCGGTCAGCTGAGCGCGGCTGGTGACCAGCACGGCGCTCGGACCTCCGCCGGGTAGCAGCGACCGTACCTGGGCGCTGGTGGCCGCATTGTCCAGCAAAAGGAGGACCGCGCGATCGGCGAGTATCGACCGGTACAGCGCCGACCGATCAGCCAGGCCGGCAGGAATGGTTCGGCCTGGCACGCCCAGTGATCTGAGCAGGGAGTTGAGGACGTCCCCGGGGTCCCGGGGGGCTGTGCCGGCCCCACGCAGGTCGGTGAACAGGGTGCCGTCGGTGAAGATGTGGCGCAGCCGGTGGGCGGCGTGTAATGCCAGGGTCGTCTTCCCCACCCCTGGCGAACCCGTGACAACGGTCACTCTCGCGGATGCCGCACCACTGTCCAGACTTCTGGTCACTGCCCGCAGTTCCGCGGCGCGTCCGGTGAA
>NZ_JBFAJC010000036.1:0-109535 GCF_040655075.1 Actinoallomurus sp. NPDC050550
CCGTCCAGCGGCCGACCGATCGCAGGCCGTGCACCCACCAGGCCGAGAGGTGACGGCCCCACACGGAACCGCACGAACATGCTCCCCTAATGAGCGATCGCTCCGGCAGCCAGGGGGACCGGCGGCGATCCGTCGGCGAATGTGGGCCCCGCCTGAAGCGGAGTGCCGAGGTCTTCCACCAGGATGCAGAGGCGACCGTCGTTGACGATGGACGTGAATCACTTCGGGCAGAGGAATTCCGTGCCCGGAGGCGAGAGTCGGTCAGCCGCGTAGGTAGGCGTGGAGTTCCTCGGCGGTCATCTCATCGAACCGTTTCAGTGCCACTTCGAGGAAGCGGAGTTGGTCGGTGTCTCTGGTCGCCACGCAGACCGGACCGCCCGACCACCGCCACAGCGGGAGCCCGCCGGTGTCCAGTGTCGACGTCCATTCCTGCGGCGGCTCTGGCAGGTCGATATGAGCCCGCTGACTCCGCTGCACGCTCATTCGCGCGGCGGCCGGGTACTTGCGGACGAGGAAGTCCAGACGCAGCAACTCCCGCGCCTCGGACGGTGGATGTGTCGCCAGCGAGTCGACCAGCGCGCGTAGCGCCGGAAGCGAGCGCATGAGCCGTTCTTCGGGCGTCATCGTCACGTCTCCGTACGCCGCAGTGGCATGCAGATGACCTTGCTGATCGAGCGGATCAGTTCCTCGATGTCGTCGACGGCGAGAAGCCGGGACGAGTCACCCAGGTGGCCGATCGGGGCTCCCCACGACCAGTGCCAGCGGAGGTGACCTTGTGCATCCGGTTTGCAGATGATCCTCTCGCTGAGGTGATTGCTCGCCCCGTGTATGAAGATCTCCGCGCCATACTGCTCAGCGCGTAGCCCTGCCGTCTGGCATTCCTGGGTCAGCCACTTCGCGTACGCGTGAATGTCTTCCGGTCTGTACGGTCTCACGACTTATTCCCTTGTGGTCGCCGGTCGATTTCCGGTGACCAGACTTGTACGCTGAGTTACTTTGGGACTACATACAGGCAACACCTGATGGCACCCCCGGCCCCCCGAAGGACTCACGATGGCGAATGGCGCTCTGACTCGAGACCCCCTGATTCGAGCGTTCGGGGCGGTGCTGCGCGGCCACCGCGAGGCGGCCGGGCTCTCGCGCCCGGCCCTGGCCAACGCGCTGGGCTGCACACCTCAGTGGATCGAGAAGCTGGAAACCGCCCAGCGCGCGCCATCTGAGGCGACGTCGGAAGACCTCGACACCTACTTCAAGACTCCGGAGACCTTCCACCGGATGTGGGTTGAGATCCGACGCGCTGGCAAGCATGCGGAGCTACCGCCAGGCTTTTCCGGATTTGTTGAGCTGGAAGCCAAAGCAACCATCATGTACATCTTCGAGAACATGGTCATTACCGGGCTTTTTCAGACTCCGGCGTACGCTCACGAAGTGCTGAAGGTCGGCCGTAAAGAGAAGGTGACCGAGCAACTCGTCACGACGCGTCTGGAGCGTCAGCAGATCCTGGCCAGAGAAGACCCTCCCGAGATCATTCTCGTCCTGGACGAGTGGGCACTGCACAGGCCGATCGGCGAGCAGGAGACCCGCAAGGAGCAAATCGGTCGCTTGATCGAACTTGCCCAGCAGCCCAACATCACGATTCAGATCGTTCCAAGCCAAACGGGCACATACGCCGGGCTACCGGGAGCGTTCACTCTGCTGAGCTTCGAGGAGGGCCCCGATCTTGTATACGTCGGAGGCCATGTGGAAGACCGGATGATCGATCAGTCCGACAAGGTACGAGGCCATGAACTACGCTTCAATCTGATCAGGGGTGCGGCTATGTCCGCAGATGACTCCCTGAAGCTGCTCCGCACGGTTTGGGGGAGTCTATGAAGACGCTGGACCTGTCGGACACCTCGTGGCGCACGAGTAGCCGCAGCACCGACACAGGCGGCCAGTGTGTCGAGGTCGCCGCCATATCTCCGATGGTCACCACTCGCGGCGCCGCTCCGACGACGGACGCTTAGCCGACGCGGCCGAGCCCGGCGATGTTTTCCGCCGCCGGGCTCGAACGGCTGGACCTGTCAGACCTCAACGATGCGGTGGGCGTCGGTGGGATGCCGATCCGGCTCGCTACCGGCTGATCCTGTGGCTCCGCGTTCGGCTGGTGGTGAGCGCCGTCAGTAGCCGGGATCCGTTCCGCCGCTCGCCTCGATCAGCCAGTACAGCGTTCCGGTGCCGAAGGGCAGGCCGGTCGTGGCGACGTCGATCCAGCCTGTGCCCGGCGCGTCGGTTCCGGCGTGCCACCACCACCAGCTTCGGTCGTCGACCTCATCCGGGTCGAAATAGGAGAGCCAGTCCGAAAGTCTCCACGGCGCCTTGTCCGCGGCGGCCTCCTCTTCCTCCTTCGGAGTCGTGGCCTGCCAGCGCTCCAGCCAGGCGGCGGCCCGGTCGGCAGGATCGAAGACCAGGGCCGGTGCCGACGGCTTGGCCTCCGGCGCGGACCGTTCCACGAACCAGGAGGGGAGGATCTCCGGCCACTCTTCCTCCGCCGGCCATGAGTCCATCCGCTCGACGACGCGTCCGAGCACCTCACGCGCGCGGGCGATCACGGCCGCCGCGTCGGCCGCCGTGAAGAACACCCGTACGAGCATCAGACCTTCGTCGTCATCGTCGGCGGGGCCGGACCGGATGCGTCGCAGCTCGTTATCGGAGATCCTCATATCCCGAATTTTGCAGGATCTTGGTGGATGCGTGGGCTTCGGGAGGCATCCTCCGTCTCCGCTCGCGGAGAAATCAACCGGCGGCGGCGACGATGCTCTGGACCCGGGCCGTGGTCGTGACCGCACGGACGGTCTCCGGCGGGTACAGCGCGCCGCCCATGAAGATGTCCGGCCGGACATGGCGGGACGGGGACGGCAGCGACTCCGAGGCGGTGAAGTGCATCTCCTCGGCGCCGGTCTGCTCGGCGACGCGGGCGGCGGTGCGTTCGTTGATCCCGCCGGCCGCCAGGATGACGATCCGCCCGGCGGCCTTCTCGACGAGGCGCGCGAGCAGGTCCGCGCCCTCCAGGGCGCTGGGTGCCGCGCCGGAGGTGAGCAGCCGGTCCACGCCGAGGGCGACGACGTCCTCGAACGCCGCCTCGGGGTCGCGGGTGACGTCGTACGCCCGGTGGAAGGTGACGCTGAGCGGGCGGGCGGCCTCGACGAGCCGTGCGCACAGCTCGGTGTCGATGTCCGCGTCGGGAGTGAGGGCGCCGATGACGACGCCGTCCGCGCCGGCGGCCTTGACCGCCGCGATGTCGCGCAGCATGACCTCGGCCTCGGTGGGGCCGTACACGAAGTCCCCGCCACGCGGGCGGATGATCACATGGACCTTGAGCCGGCCGGTCGCGGCGGCGACCGCCTGTTCGATCATCCCGATGCTCGGCGTGATCCCGCCCTCGAACAGGGCGGCGCAGAGCTCCACCCGGTCGGCACCGGCCTCCGCCGCGGCGGCGACGCCGTCGGCCGAATCCAGGCAGATCTCGTAGCGCACGTTTCGGTTCCTTTCGAAGAGAGTCAGAGCAGTTCCGGGGTCAGGTCCGGATCGGGCATGTCGGAGTCGAATGGGAACAGCGGCCGCCGTACGCGGTGGTGGCCGAGCCGGAGCAGGTCCTGGTCGACGCCGCCCGGCGTGAGGGCGAGCAGCCAGTCGGCCGCGAGGTCGTGCAGCTCCGGCTCCAGGTAGCCGATCTTGACGATGACCAGGTCGGTCGCGGCGGGGTCCAGGCTGAGGAAGGTGAAGTCGCGGATCTCGTGGTACGGCTTGCGGCGGGCCGTCACGATCACGTGCAGTCCGCCGGTCCTGAGCACCGCGATGTCGCCGCCGACCGGGTCGTCGCGGCGGAGTGCCTGCACCGTGCCCGCGAGGGTGACCGGGCCGGCCGGGCCCGAATCGATTTTGCCGCCGACCCGCAGCGTCACCTCGGCGCCCTCGCCGGCGGCGAACGCGGCGTCCACAGCCTCGGGGTCCGCGATGCTCGCGTAGATCGCGCTGACCTTGCCGAGACGGAGTTCCTCGACGCCGAGCAGGTACTCCAGCGTGGCGGAGACGTCGCCGGCGCCGCCGGCGGTCGGGTTGTCCCCGGAGTCGCTGATCAGGAATGGCCGGGCGTCGCTGTCGATCGCGGCACGGACGCAGTCGTCGAGGCGTCCGGTGGGGGCGACGAAGGCGAAGTCCGCGCGGGCGTTCCAGTACGCCTCGGCCAGGCCGCGTGCCTGCTCGGTGACGGTCGTCTCGTCGTCGCCGGTGACGACCACGGCGGCCCGGCAGCGGGGCTCGTCGGCCCAGGCGTACCCGACCCAGATCGCGGCGTCGAGCATGCCGGGCATGGCCTCGACCTCGGGCACGCGGGCGTACAGGCTCTTGGCGGGCTCGATGCGGGTGCTGGTCTTCTCGCCGGGCAGCAGCACCGGCACCTGCACCCAGGCCTTGAGTGGGCGTCCGCCCTCGCGCAGGCGGGTCACGAGGTTGCGCGCCGCGCGCTCCCGGGACTCCCAGGCATCCTCGTGCGGTGCCATCCGGTAGCAGGTGATCAGGTCGACCGTGGAGGCCAACTCGCGGGAGACGTTCCCGTGGAGGTCCATGGACGCGGAGATCAACGTCTCCGGGCCGACGGCCGCTCGTACGGCGGCGGCCAGGCCGGCCTCCGCGTCGGTGCGTCCGGTGACGCTCATGGCCCCGTGGATGTCGAAGAACAGGCCGTCCAGCGGCCCGGCGGCTTTGGCGCGTTCCACGATCTCGGCTTCGAGGGCGTCGTACACGTCCGGGTCGACGGCGCCGCCCGGCAGGGAGACCGCGTGCAGCAGCGGCACCCACTCGACCGCAGCGCACCACGGCCGCGGCTCCCGGATCCACGGGTACCGGGCCCGCAGGGCGTCGTCCCGGGTGACCGTGAAGTCGGCCAGGCGGGTCAGGTGAGGGGAGAAGGTGCTCGACTCGATCGCGATGCCGGCGATGCCGATGCGCAGTGGTCTCACGGGGATCCTTGTCTACGAGGGCAGGGCCACGGCCTGGTCGATGATGTGCCGGCGGATTCTCACGGGGGGCTCCTTGGCTAGGACGGCAGGGCCACGGCCTGGTCGATGATGTGCCGGCGGATTCTCACGGGGGGCTCCTTGGCTAGGACGGCAGGGCCACGCCCTGGTCGATGATGAGCCGGCCGATGCCGAGCAGGCCGGCGTCGGGTCCGGCGACGCTCTCCCCGATCTCCAGGTCCTGCGTGGTGGGCGGCAGGCATCGCTCGTACAGGACGCCGCGTGCCGCCGCGACGAACAGGTCGCAGGCGGCCAGCGCGCCGCTGAGGATGACCGCCTGGGGGTTGAGGAAGTTCACGATCGTGGTGAGGACCTCGCCGAGCTGCCGGCCGGCGAACCGGACGTTCGTCGTGACCGTCGGATGCCCGTCACCGGCGAGACGCACGAGGTCGGCGGTGTTCTTGACGTCGACGCCGTCGGCGTTCACGGCGGCGACCAGCGCCGCGCCGCTGGCGATGGTCTCCAGGCAGCCGAAGTTGCCGCAGCTGCACGGCCGCTCGCCGCCCGCCGGCACGCGGTTGTGCGTGATGTCGCCGGCGAAGCCGCGGGCGCCCCGGTGCAGCCGGCCGTCGCTCACGACCGCCGCGCCGACGCCGGTGCCAGCCTTGACGAAGACGAAGTCGCGCAGCGCCGGGCCCCGCGCGACGGTCTCGCCCATGGCCATGAGGTTCGCGTCGTTCTCGACCACGAGCGGTGCGGTGAACCGCCTGCCGAGGCGCTCGCGTACGGAGTAGCCGTTCCACCCGGGCATGCGGGAGGGCCCGACCATGACGCCGTCGAGGTCGACCGGACCGGGCAGGCCGATCCCGGCGCCGAGCACCGGGCGCCCCGCGGCGAGGTCCTCGAGGGCGTCCATGACCTGGTCGAGGATGGGCTCCGGCCCGGCGGTGACGTCGATCGCCAGATCGCGGACCGTCTCGGGCCGCCCCGTCCCGTCCAGCGCCGCCAGGCGTGCGTGGTGGCCGCCCAGGTCGGCGGCCAGCATCACGCCCTTGCCAGCGGGCACGCTGAGCAGGCGCGGCCGCCGGCCGCCGCGGGAGCGGCCCTCGCCGGACTCCAGGAGCAGACCGGAGTCGAGCAGTTCCTGGACGTGGGCGGAGACCGTCGAGGGAGCCCAGCCGAGCAACCGGGCCAGCTCGGCTCGCGACGTTGCCTGGCCCGACGCGACGAGCCCGATGATCTGCGCGGCCGACACGGCGGCTCCTTCGTCGAATGACTGGGAACTTAATTCGATTCCGAACATTAAAGCACCGGAACGAGCGGAACAATAGCAAGCCGATGCCGGAGAGTCCATCGAAGATGCACGTAACACGACGGTAACCATGGGGTTCGTTGGAGTCGAGGGCGTTACTTGATTCGAATCACTCTTGTCTTGGTTCGATGAGGCGATGTATCGTCACCGCCACATCGCCACTGATCCCCACCGGACCGGCCCCCTCGTACGAAGCCGCCGGCCCGGTCGGCCGAACCGACTCGCTGAACCGCGGACGACGTCCGTACCTCCCGTCAGGAGCACCGATGAAGAGACCATCGCCTTCGTTCCCGGTGGCCGCGCGCACCCCGCTGGCGGTGCTCGGCGTGGCCGCCGCATTGCTGGCGGCCGGATGTTCCTCTGGCAGTGGGCAGGGGTCGTCGGCGACCGGCGGCACACCGCAGAAGGGCGGGGCGGTGACGTTCGCGCTGCCGCCCAACGCGACGCCGAACTGGATCTTCCCGCTGGGCACCCCCGGCCACCTGGCCTCGTACAACGGCTCGATCCGGCAGAACGTCTTCCTCCCGCTGTACGCCTACGACGGCTCGAGCGGCACCGTCGCCCTGGACGAGAAGGCCGGCGCCGCGAAGCCGCCGGTGTACTCAAACGGCGGCAAGACGGTCACGATCACGCTGAAGGACCTGACCTGGGCGGACGGTCAGAAGATGACCAGCCGCGACGTGGAGTTCTGGTTCAACCTGGCCAAGGCCAACAAGGACCAGTGGGGCAACTACGCCAAGGGTGACCTGCCGGACAACGTCGCGAAGTTCACGACCGTCAACGACACGACGTTCAAGCTCGACCTGACCCGGGCGTACAACCCGGACTGGTTCACCGCCAACCAGCTCGTCTACGTCACGCCGTTGCCGCGCGCCTGGGACGTCGAGAGCGCCGGCGGCAAGGCCGGCGACTTCGACCGTACGACGGACGGCGCCAAGAAGGTCTTCAAGTACCTGACCGGTGAGGCCGGCAAGCTGTCGGAGTACGCCACCAACCCGCTGTGGAAGGTCGCGAACGGGCCGTTCACGGTGAAGGAGTTCACCACCACCGGCCAGGTGACGCTCGCCAAGAACCCGAAGTACACCGGCGACGACGCCGCCCACCTGGACACCGTGACGTTCAAGCCGTTCACCTCCGCCCAGGCGGAGCTCAACGTGCTGCGCTCCGGCGGCGTCGACTACGGCTACCTGCCGGCGCTCGCGGTCGCGCAGCAGAAGACCATCGAGAACAGCGGTTACCAGGTGAAGCCCTGGAACGGCTGGGCGATCACCTACATCCCGTACAACTTCAACAACCCGGATATGGGCGCGGTGTTCAAGCAGCTCTACATCCGGCAGGCCGTGCAGATGTCGATCGACCAGGCGACCATCTCGCGCGTCATCTGGCACGACCAGGCCGCCCCCGGGTACGGGCCGGTGCCGCAGCAGCCCGTCTCGAAGTACCTGTCGGCCGACCAGAAGAACAACCCGTACCCGTACGACGTGAACAAGGCCAAGGCACTGATCACGTCGCACGGCTGGACGGTCACCGGCAACGCGGCCTCCTGTACGAAGCCGGGCACCGGGGCCGACCAGTGCGGAGCCGGGATCAAGGCGGGCACGCAGCTGAAGTTCTCCCTGCTGACCGAGAGCGGCAGCACCGAGACCGACAACACGATGCAGGAGCTGCAGTCCGCCCTGTCGAAGATCGGCATCGCCCTGTCGATCAAGTCGGAGCCGCTCAACTCCGTCCTCGACCACACCCCGGAGTGCAAGCCGAGCCAGTCGACGTGCTCCTGGCAGCTGTCCTTCTTCGGCACGCAGGGCAGCTGGTACTTCCCGGCGTACCCGAGCGGTGAGCAGATCTTCTCCACCGACGGCAGCACCAACCTCGGCAGCTACAGCGACCCGACGGCCGACAAGCTGGTCACGGAGTCGACGAGCTCATCGTCGCCCGCGGCGATGCAGGAGTACAGCTCCTACCTCGCCAAGAACCTGCCGGTGATCTGGATGCCGAACCCCGCCTACCAGGTCTCGGCGATCCGCAACAACCTGCGCGGCGTCGTCCAGGACCCGCTGGCGGGCATGCAGCCGCAGCGCTGGTACCTCGCGAAGTGACCGACGTGCCCGGGACGGCCGACCGCCGTCCCGGGCCCCACCCTGGCCGGAGGAACCCCCGTTGACCCGCTTCCTGGCAAAGCGCCTCGGGCAGGCGATCGTCGTCATCCTGCTGGTGACCGTGATCGTCTTCCTGCTGCTGCACTCGGTCCCCGGCGGACCCGCCCGGGGCATTCTCGGTCCGCAGGCCAGCCGACAGGCGATCGCCGCGTTCAACCACGAGCACGGCTTCGACAAGTCGCTGGTCCAGCAGTACTGGGCGTTCCTCAGCCGCCTGCTGCACGGCGACCTCGGCGACTCGTACACGCTGAACCAGTCGGTGGGCTCGCTCATCGCCCAGCGCCTGCCCAAGACACTGGTCCTGACCGGCATGTCGACGCTGCTGGCGCTCGTCATCGCGGTCCCGCTGGGGGTCTGGCAGGGGCGGCGACGCCGGGGCCTGACCGACTACGCGGTCACGACCGTGGTGTTCGTCGGGTACGCGACCCCGGTCTTCTTCCTCGCGCTCATCCTCGTGATCGTCTTCACCGAGAAGATCCCGATCCTGCCCCCGCAGGCGCCGCAGACCCAGTCGCTGGGCGGGCTGTTCGCCGACTCGCGCGGGCTGATCCTGCCGGTTCTCGCCGGGGCGATCGCCACGGTCGCGGCGTTCAGCCGGTACATGCGCTCGGCGGTGCTCGACAACCTCGCCGAGGACTACGTACGGACCGCCCGAGCCAAGGGCGCCTCGGAGCGGCGGGTGGTGTGGCTGCACATCATGCGCAACTCGCTGACCCCGATCATCGCGATGCTCGGCTACTACCTGCCGGTGCTGTTCTCCGGCGCGCTCGTCATCGAGTCGGTGTTCAACTACCCCGGGATGGGGCTGCTGTTCTGGAACGCCGCGCAGACCTCCGACTACCCGATCCTGCTCGGCACGGTCCTGGTGATCGCGCTGGCCACCGTCATCGGCTCGCTGCTCGCCGACATCGTCCAGGCGCTCGTCGACCCCCGCGTCCGGGGAGCGATCCGTTGACGAACGCGCCGCGTATCGCGAAGGAGGATCCGTGACCGAGCGAAGCGAGGGAGCCGATCAGCACAGCACCCTGGTCACGAGGCCGACGAAGGAGGGCACATGACCGTCTCCGCTCCGCTCATCACCGAGCAGGCGCCCGCGACCACGGCGGCCGGGCCGTACCGCCGGATGGTCCGGCTGTTCTTCGCCAACAGGTTGGCCGTCACCGGCCTGGTCATCCTCGGCGCGCTGCTGATCTTCTGCTTCCTCGGCCCGCTGATCCACCACACGGATCAGACGCACACGCAGCTGTCCGACGCCAACCTCTCGCCGGGCACGCGCGGGCACCTCCTCGGTACCGACGACGTCGGCCGCGACGTGCTGGGCCGCCTGATGGTCGGCGGCCAGACCTCCCTGGAGATCGGCATCGCCGCCGGCCTGCTCGCGACGCTGATCGGGACGGTCTGGGGCGCGATCTCCGGGTACGCCGGTGGCTGGGTCGACGCGGTGATGATGCGGGTCGTCGACGCGGGCATCGCGATCCCCGCCCTGTTCCTGCTCCTCGTGACCGCGACGATCCTCCGCCCGACGGTGCCGGTGCAGATCCTGATCATCGGCTGCGTGTCGTGGCTCGTGCCGGCCCGGCTCGTACGCGCGGAGGCGCTGTCGCTGCGCAGCCGCGACTACGTGCAGGCCATGAAGGCGATGGGCGGCGGCCACGGCCGGGCGGTCTTCCGGCACGTCATCCCCAACGCCATCGGCACGGTCGTGGTCAACGCCACCTTCCAGGTGGCCGACGCGATCCTGCTGATCGCCTATGTCAGCTTCCTCGGTCTCGGCGTGGCCCCGCCGAAGACCGACTGGGGCGGCATGCTCAGCAAGGGCATCTCCTACACCTACGACGGCTACTGGTGGCTGATCTTCCCGGCGGGCCTGGCGATCGTGCTGGTCGTGTGCGCGTTCAACTGCATCGGCGACGGCCTGCGCGACGCCTTCGAGGTACGGCTGCAGGGGCGCTGATGCGGAACCACACGAAAGGCGAGACGGTGAGCGGCTCTTCATGCCGGCCATCGAGGACCTGTGCGGAACAAAACGGAAGGTGAGACGGTGAGCGACTCCACGGCCCTGGCCATTGAGGACCTGAACGTCTCCTTCACCGGCGGCCCTGAGACGGTGCGCGCGGTCGACGGCGTCAGCATCCGCGTCCGGCCGGGCGAGATCGTCGCGGTCGTCGGCGAGTCCGGATCCGGCAAGAGCGTCACGTCCATGTCGACCCTGGGCCTGCTGCCGCCCACCGCCACCGTGAGCGGGACGATCCGGGTCGGCGACGTCGATGTCACGACCCTGGACGGCTCGGCGCTGCGGGCCGTACGCGGCTCGGAGATCGCCATGGTGTTCCAGGAGCCGATGACCGCGCTGAACCCGGCGTTCACCGTCGGCTGGCAGGTGGCCGAGGCGCTGCGCCTGCACATCGACGGCCTGTCGCGGAAACAGGCCCTCGACCGCGCCGCCGAGCTCCTGGAGACGGTCGGCATCCGGGACGCGCGGCGCAGGCTCGGGCAGTACCCGCACGAACTGTCCGGCGGCCTCCGCCAGCGCGTCATGATCGCCATGGCGATCGCCTGCGAGCCGAAGGTGCTGATCGCCGATGAGGCCACCACCGCCCTGGACGTCACCGTGCAGGCGGAGATCCTCGACCTGCTGCGCGGCCTGCGGGACCGGTTCGGCACGGCGATGCTGGTCATCACCCACAACATGGGCGTCGTCGCTGACATCGCCGACCGGGTCGTCGTCATGTACCAGGGGAAGGTCGTCGAGGAGGCGCCGGTCGAGGAGCTGTTCGCCCGGCCCCAGGCCGACTACACCAAGCGGCTGCTGGAGGCCGTCCCGCGCCTGGCACCCCGGGACGACGCGCCGCGTACGGAGCCGGCCGACGAGAGGGCCCCGCGGGGGCGGGCCGCCCAGGCGACGTCCCGGCAGGACGAGGACCCTCGGCGCGCGGCGTCCGACGGCGGTCCGGCGCTGGCCATCGAGAACCTCGTGGTGCAGTTCCGCGGCAAGGGCGGCACCAAGGTCCGCGCGGTCGACGACGTCTCGCTCACCATCGCGCGGGGCGAGGTCCTCGGGCTGGTGGGCGAGTCGGGATCCGGCAAGTCGACCGTGGGCCGCGCGGCGATCGGGCTCATCGGCCCGGACTCGGGCACCGTACGGCTGCTCGGCGACTCGCTGACCGGCGCGCGGGGACGGGCGCTGCGGAGGCTCCGGCGTCGGTGCGGCATCGTCTTCCAGGACCCGGCGTCGTCCCTGGATCCCCGGATGACCGTCGGCGACTGCATCGCCGAGCCGCTGCTGATCAACAAGGTCGGCGGCCGGGACGAGCGGGTCGTCGCCCTGCTGGAGAGCGTCCGGCTCGACCCTGCCGTACGGCTCCGCTACCCGCACGAGCTGTCCGGCGGGCAGCGGCAGCGGGTCGGCATCGCGCGGGCGCTCGCCCTCGACCCCGACCTGGTGATCGCGGACGAGCCGACGAGCGCGCTCGACGTCTCCGTCCAGGCGGCCGTGCTGGAGGTGTTCCTGGAGCTGCAGGCCCGCCTCGGCTTCGCCTGCCTGTTCATCACGCACGACCTCGCCGTCGTCGGGCTGGTCTCCGACCGGGTCGCGGTGCTGAACCAGGGCCGGCTGGTCGAGGAGGGCCCGCGCGACCAGGTGCTGTTCGACCCGCGCGAGGACTACACACGCCGCCTGGTCACCTCCGCCCCCGTGCCCGACCCGGTGGAGCAGCGAGAGCGGCGGGTCCGCGCGGCGGAACTGAGAGCGGCCCGCGACTGACCCACGGCTGCTCCGGCGGCTCGCCGTACCGGTCGCGACCGCCGCGATCGCTGACCCCGAAAGCGGCTGGACGGCTTTGTGGAGTCCTGACACAGTGGCGCGCCATGGCGAAGGTCGAGCTTGTGACCGCTGCGGACGTGCGGCTCATGCAGGGTCGGCGTGCTACCTCAGGGCCATGCCGGGTACGCGGGCTCGGATCGCGTCCAGTTCGGCCTCGTCGGAGATGCCCTGCCAGTCGTACCGCGGCGTGTACGGTGCCTCGAGCGCGCGCACCTCCTCGTCGGTGAGCACCACGTCCAGCGACGCCACGGCGTCATCGATCTGCTCTACCGTTCTCGCGCCGACCAGCGGGGCGGTGACCACGGGCTGGCGGCGCAGCCACGCCAGGGCGATCTGCGCGCGGCTCACCCCGTGCGCGGCCGCGACCTGCCCGACCGCGTCTATGATCGCGCGGTTGGACGCCTCCTCCGTGGGCGCGTACAGCTGATCGGCGTACGCGCCATCGGTCGCGGCACGCTCGGTGGACTTCGCGTCGTCCCAGGCCCGGGCCAGGCGGCCTCGGGCCAGCGGGCTCCAGATGATCGTGCCGACGCCCTCGTCCAGGCACAGCGGGATCATCTCGCGCTCTTCCTCACGGTGCAGCAGGTTGTAGTGATCCTGCATGGACACGAAGCGTGCCCAGCCGCGCTCGCGCTGCAGGTGCAGGGCCTTCGCGAACTCCCAGGCATGCATCGAGGACGCGCCGAGGTACCGCACCTTCCCCATCTTCACGAGGTCGCTGAGCGCCTCGAGCGTCTCCTCCAGCGGCGTCGCGTGGTCGTTGCGGTGCACCTGGTAGAGGTCGATGTAGTCGGTGCCCAACCGCTGTAGAGAGTGGTCGACCTCGGTCATGATCGCCTTGCGTGACAGTCCCCTGCCGTTGGGGCCTGGGCGCATCGGGTGGCGCAGCTTGGTGGCGATCACCACGTCGTCACGGTTCGCGAAGTCCTTGAGCGCGCGTCCGAGGATCTCCTCGCTGGAGCCGTTCGAGTACATGTTCGCGGTGTCGAAGAAGTTGATGCCGGCGTCGAGAGCGTGCCTGATGAGGGGGCGA
The DNA here is from genome assembly GCF_040655075.1 of Actinoallomurus sp. NPDC050550. Lineage (NCBI taxonomy): Bacteria > Bacillati > Actinomycetota > Actinomycetes > Streptosporangiales > Thermomonosporaceae > Actinoallomurus > Actinoallomurus sp. NPDC050550. Next base: position 13,322 of record NZ_JBFAJC010000036.1, read on the forward strand.
GCCTGCTCCTCGCCCAGAGACCAGACGGGGTGGCCGCGGTCGGGTTCGCCGTAGGTCATCGCGCCGATCGCGATGGGCGAGACGTCGAGGCCGGTGGTGCCGAGCTTCACGTAGCGCATGGGGGATGCCTCCTGCGAGAGTTCAACTCGCGGAGGATCCTCCGCAAGTGTGGATCAAACTAGCGGAGGATCCTCCGCGAATCAATCGGAGGGCATCATCGAGACATGAACGACGAGACGCCGAGCACCTACGGCACGCAGCGCCAGGCCGCCGCGCGCAATCGGGTCGCGATCATCGAGGCCGCCCACGAGCTGTTCGCGGACAACCCGCTCGTGCCGCTGAGCGAGGTCGCCAAGCGCGCGGGTGTCGGCGCTGGGACGCTCTACCGTCATTTCCCCACCCGCGACGACCTGATCCTCGCGGCCTACCAGCACGACATCGAACGCCTGACCACCACCGCCGACGAGGTGCTGGCGCGGCAGTCCTCCGCGAAAGCCGGGTTCATCGAGTGGTTCGAGACTCTCTCCGCCTACATCCGCATCAAGCACGGCCTCGGCGACGCGTTGCACAGCGCCGCCGCCCAGGACGTGATCAGTGCCTCCTGGGCACCGACCACCGCGGCGGTGGCGAAGCTGGTCGACGCCTGCACGGCCGAGGGCACCATCGCCCCGGGGCACGACCCGGCGGACATCATCATGCTCATGAGCTTTCTGTGGCGCGTCGCGAACAACGACGAGGGCGCGGCCCAGGGGCGACGCCTGATCGCTGCCGTGTTCTCCGGGCTACAGGCGCCGCCCCAGCCGATCTGAGCGCTCGTCAGCGCGACGTGTCCGTCTCGATCGCGGCGGAGCGCAGTGCGTCGGCGAGGCGGGCGGCCGGTTCGGATGGTGGCTGGGGTAGCCGGGCGAGCACGATGCGGCGTTGTTCGGCGGGGCCGCCGCGGACGGGCAGGATCCGCACGCCGTCGGGCAGCGCGGAGGTGAGTGCGGCAGGCGCGGTGGTGATGCCGCAGCCGGCGCCGACCAGGCGGAGTTTGGCCAGCCAGTCGCGGGCGGTGTGCGCGATCGTCGGCCGTTCGTCCAGGCCGGGCCATACCCCCATCACCCGGTCCTCGCCCGAGGCCGAGCCGGCGATCCATCGCTGACCGTGTAGGTCGGCCACGTCGATGAACTCGCCCCGGGCGAGGGGATGACCTGCGGGCACGGCAACGCACAGGCTGCGCTCGGTCAGCGTCTGCAGCCGCAGGGCCGGGGTTTCGGTGTCGGGCGGGCGAAACGGCGGCACCGAGGCCAGCAGCGCCAGATCGAGCGTGCCGGCGCGCAGTGCCCGGACCAGGGCGGGCGTGCTGCCCTCGCGGGTGGTCACGGTGATGGCCGGATGGGTGCGCCGCAGTTCGGCCAGCGCGCGCGGGACCAGCCAGCACCCGGCGCTGGGGAACCAGCCCAGCCGGACCGTGCCGGGCTCGTCGGGCAGCCCGGCCAGTTCACGCGCGGTGGCGTCGATCTGGTCGATCACGGTGACGGCGCGACGCAGCACCACGCGTCCGGCCGCGGTCAGGCGGACCCCGTCGTAGCGGCGTTCCAGCAGCGGCGAGCCGGCCGCGCGCTCCAGCGCGGCGATCTGCCGGGAGACCGCGGACTGGGTGTAGCCGAGCGCGGTCGCCGCGGCGGTGAGCGTGCCCCGCTCGGCCACCTCCCGGAACACCCGCAGCGCCACCAGCGACGCGTCGGTGAAGGCCATGACATTCATGCATAGCACGGTTGAGTTTTTCTCGCTGGTGACATGCCTTCGCTCGGCTTAGCGTGACTGCCATGAACCTGATCCGCACACCTTTCGGTTTCGCCAGCACCGCCGCCGAGGTCGCCGCCCGCATCGACCTGACCGGCCGGCGGGCGGTGGTGACCGGCGCCTCATCCGGCCTGGGCGTGGAGACGGCGCGTGCCCTAGCTGGCACCGGCGCCGAAGTCACCCTGGCGGTCCGCGATGTGGAGGCGGGCGAGCGCGCCGCCAAGGACATCACCGCCGGCACCGGCAACACCGCGCTGCGCGTCGCCCGGCTGGACCTGACCGACCCGGCCTCGATCGCCACGTTCACCCGGTCCTGGCAGGGGCCACTGCACGTCCTGGTCGCCAACGCCGGCGTGATGGCCTGCCCCGAGCAGCACACGCCGCAGGGCTGGGAGTGGCAGTTCGCCACCAACCACCTCGGCCATTTCGCTCTGGCCACCGGCCTGCACACGGCCTTGGCCGCCGACGGGGCCGCCCGCATCGTCGTGGTCAGCTCCAGTGGCCACCAGCTCTCACCGGTGGTATTCGACGATGTCCATTTCGCCTTCCGTCCCTACGACCCGTGGCTGGCCTACGGCCAGTCCAAGACCGCCAACGTCCTGTTCACGGTTGAGGCGACCCGCCGCTGGGCCGGTGACGGGATCACCGCGAACGCGCTGATGCCCGGCGCGATCTACACCAACCTGCAACGCCACACTGGTGGCCGCGGCAGCGGTACGGTGCCGTCCGAGCTGATCAAGACAGCGGAACAGGGCGCGGCGACCTCGGTACTGCTGGCCACCTCGCCCCTCCTGGAGGGGGTCGGCGGTCGGTACTTCGTCGACGGCAACGAGACCGAGACCATCGACCGCCGCGGTGCCGCGCCGCCCCTGCACGGTGTGGCCCGCTACGCGTTGGACCCGGACAACGCCCGCCGCTTGTGGACCCTTTCCGAGAACCTGCTCGCCACCGTCGAAGGACTGTCATGACGCCGAAAGTCGCGCTCGTCACCGGTGCCACCCAGGGGCTGGGCCTGGCCCTGGTCGAGGGTCTGGCCCGGCGCCTGACTCCCGAGGACACCGTCTACCTCACCGGCCGCGACCTCGACCGGGTCTCCCAGGCCGTCGCCGCCCTGCCGGGTGGCGGTGCCCGGGTCCGCGGCGAGATGCTCGACGTGGCCGACCCCGAGGCCGCCGACCGCCTCGCCGCGCGACTGCGCGAGCGGCACGGCGGCGTGGACATCGTGTTCGGCAACGCCGTGATGCGGGTCGGTCCCGGCGATGACCCGCGCGCGATCGTGGACGCCTACGCGCAGGTGAACAACTTCGGTACCACCCGCGTGCTGCGGGCCTTCGCCCCGCTGCTGCGGGACAACGGCCGGTTGATCGTGGTGGCCAGTTCGCTGGGCACTCTGCACCACCTCGCACCCGTGCTGCACGACCGGTTCACCGGGCTGTCCTCTTTGGAGGAAGTGGACGAGCAGATCGCCGCGTGGCGCGATGCGGTCGCCGACGGCAGCGCCCGGGCCGGAGCCTGGCCCGGCTTCGTCAACATCCCGTCCAAGATCGGCCAGGTCGCCGCCGTGCGCGCCCTCGCGCGCCAGCGCCGCGAGCAGGACCTGGCGCGTGGCATCCTGGTGGCCGCCGTCTGCCCGGGCATGGTGAACACCTCCACCTCCGCCATGTGGTGGGACGTCAGCGATGCCCCCACCCCGGCACAGGCCGCCACCGCCCTGCTGAACCTCGCGTTCGACCCGGTCGACCCCGACCACTACGGCGAACTCGTGCGCAACGGCCAGGTCCTGCCCTGGGCACCCGAGCGGACAGCGCGATGACCGGTCGCCTCGGACGGCGGGTGCGCCGCCAGGGAGTCGACCAGGGCGCGTAGCCCCGGCAGCGAACGCAGGAGGCGTTCCTCGGGCGTTATGGTCACTCTCCCCGCCGTAGCGGGACGCAGACGACCTTGCTGATCACCCGGATCAGCTCCTCGATGTCGTCGACGGCCAGGAGCCGGGCCGAGTCGTTGAGGCGGCCGATCGGGATGCCCCACGACCAGTGCCAGCGGAGGTGATTCTCTTCATCGGGTCTACAGATGATCCTCTCGCTGAGGTGATTGCTCGCCCTGTGGATGAAGATCTCCGCCCCGTACTGCTCGGCGCGTAGCTCCGCCGCCTGGCATTCCTGGGTCAGCCACTTCGCGTACGCGTAAATGTCTTCCGTTGTGTACGATTCCACGACTTATTCCCTTTTAATCGCCCGCCGATTTCCCATAACCAGGCTCACGCGCTGAGTTACTTTCAGCTACAGACAGGCATCACCCGATGTCACACGTGGCCCCCCGAAAGGACTCACCATGGCGAACGGCGCGCTGACCCGAGACCCCCTCATCCGAGCGTTCGGCGCAGTGCTACGCGGCCACCGTGAAGCGGCGAAGCTCTCCCGCTCGGCGCTGGCCCAGGCGCTGGGTTGCACACCTCAATGGATCGAAAAGCTCGAGACCGGCCTCCGCGCGCCATCGGAGGCGACTTCGGAAGACCTCGACACCTACTTCAAGACCCCAGAGACCTTCCACCGCATGTGGCTCGAGGTCCGCCGCGTCGGCAAACACGCCGAACTGCCACCCGGCTTCTCCGGCTTCGTCGAGCTGGAAGCCAAGGCGACCATGATGTGCATCTTCGAGAACATGGTCGTCACGGGCCTCTTCCAGACCCCTCGGTACGCCCACGAACTGCTCGCGGCCGGACGGAAACCGGAGGTTGTCGAGGGGCTGGTTACCACGCGGATGGAACGCCAGGGAATCCTCGCCAGAGAGAGTCCCCCTGTCATCGTGCTCATCCTCGACGAAGGCGTTCTGCATAGACAGATCGGCGGGGAGGACATCCGCAAGGAGCAGATCGGCCAGTTGATCGAACGTGCTGAAGATCCCAACGTCACGATTCAGGTCGTGCCGAGCCGGGCTGGAGCCTACGCAGGTGTCATGGGTGCGTTCACCCTGCTTAGTTTCGATGACCGCTCCGACCTCGTTTACGTCGAAGGGCATGCCGAAGGTCAGGTAATCGATCAATCCGACAAGGTGCAAGCCCATGTATTAGGCTTCAATTTGATCAGGGGTGCGGCTATGTCCGCATATGACTCCCTGAAGCTGCTTCGCACGGTTTGGGAGAACCTATGAAGACTCTGCACGTGTTCACGGTTCCTTGGCGCAAGAGCAGCCACAGCGGCACCACGGGAGGTCAGTGCGTCGAGGTCGCGGCCGTACATCAGATGGCTGCCGCTCGCGAGGACTAAAGACCGCCCTTTCAGTGGCGGAGCGTGGGGCTGTCGCCGGTCGCGGTGTCGGCGAGAGAGTCGAGGAGGGTCAGTTCGTCGGCGGTGAGTGAGAGCTCAAGAGCGGCGACGTTCTGTTCCAGCCGTTCCACCCGCTTGGTGCCTGGGATCGGAACCACGGGCACGCCCAACCGGTCGGATTGGGCATGCACCCAGGCCAGCGCCACCTGGGCTGGGGCGGCGCCCCTCACATCGGCTACCGACCGGACCGCATCGATGATCGCCTGGTTGGCGGCGGCATGATCGGCGACGGCGGCGAAGCGTGGGTTGCCGCGGCGGGCGTCCTGGGCGCCGGCGTCGATGGTCCCAGTGAGGTAGCCGCGCCCCAGCGGCGAGTACGGCACCAGGCCCACGCCAAGTTCGCGCATCGCGTCCAACACGGTGAACTCGACCTCGCGGGCCCACAGTGAGTATTCGCTCTGCACGGCGGTGATCGGGTGGACGGCGTGCGCACGCCGCAGCAGGTCGGCGTCCACCTCCGACAGGCCGAGATGACGCACCTTGCCCTCGGCGACCAACTCGGCCATGGCGCCGACGGTCTCCTCGATCTCCGCAGTCTGCGGCGGCCTGTGCAGGTAGTACAGGTCGATCACGTCGATGCCCAGCCGCAGCAGGGATGCCTCGCAGGCGCGTTTGACGTAACCGGCCTCGCCGCGGCGGATGGCCGGGCTGCGGCCGGCCGACCGGTCGATGCCGAATTTCGTGGCGACCTGGACCTGATCGCGCCGACCGGAGATCGCGCGGCCGACCAGCACCTCGTTGTGGCCGGCCCCGTACACGTCCGCGGTGTCCAGGAACGTCACGCCCAGATCGAGCGCGCGGTGGATCGTCTTCACCGATGAGTCCCAGTCGGTGGGGCCGCGCCATTCGCTCATCCCCATACAGCCCAGACCCTGGACGGGTACGGCAAGCTCGCCGAGCTTGGTGGTCTCCATGCGTGACCGCTCCGCTCTGGGCATCTGACGCAGGCGGTCCTGGTAAATGCGGATCTTCTTGTCGAGCAGCCGCACGTACTCCTGCTGGGTCGCCGAGGACTCGACGACGAATTCGCGGTGCCGCCGCAACACTTCCAACCGTTCGAACTCGCCCGCCCCCGAACGGACGAGTTCGGCGTAGTGCTGCAGCTCGCGGATCGGCATGCCGGTCGCGCGCAGCCTGCGCAGCAGGATCAGCCGGTCGATGTCGGCATCGCCGAACCGCCGCCGCCCATTCGGGTCTCGCTCGATGGGGCCGACCAGGCCGACCTTCTCGTACCAGCGCACCGTGTCCAGCGACAGCCCGCACTTGTCCGCGGCCTCGCGAATGGACCAGGAATTCATACTCATCGACCCTAGAAGCTGGAGCGTGCTCCAGCGCAAGCCGGCGAACGCGGCCGATGTGGCGACGGCGGGCACGTACGTAGAACCGCGTTCGGTCGCCGGGGGATCGGTGGCTTACCATCGGCTCCGTGACGGTTCGCGGGCTCATCACCGACTGGGGCGGCGTGCTCACCACGCCGCTGAAGGAAACGATCACGGCGTGGATCGAGGCGGACGATATCGATCCCGAGGCCTACAAGCTGGTGATGCGGGAGTGGGTGAGCCAGGCGTACGCCGGCGACGTCGTCAACCCCATCCACGGGCTGGAGGACGGCTCGCTGAGCCCGGCGGAGTTCGAACGGCGGCTGGCCGAGCGGCTGCGCACCCGGACCGGCACGACGGTGCCGGCCGATGGGCTGCTGACCCGGATGTTCCTCGCGTTCGAACCGGTCGAGCCGATGTACGACGCGCTGCGGCGTGCCAAGGCCGCCGGCGTCCGTACGTGCCTGCTGTCGAACTCCTGGGGCAACACCTACCCGCGGGAGCTGTTCGTCGAGCTGTTCGACGCGGTCGTGATCTCCTCGGAGGTCAGGCTGCGCAAGCCGGATCCGGCGATCTTCCACCACGCCCTGGAGCTGATCGGGCTGCCGCCGGAGGAGTGCGCGTTCGTCGACGACATCGAGCACAACGTGCGCGCCGCCGAGGAGCTCGGCATCACCGGCGTGCACTACGTGAACACCGAGAGCACGGTCATCCGGCTGGAGCACCTGCTGGGCATCTCCTTGAGCTAGTCGGCGACGGAGCGCACATTCGCGGTCCCGTACTGGCACACTCTCCAGGGTCATGCGCGTCTATCTACCGTCCACACTCAACGGCCTGGCCCGGATCCTCCGTGATCGCGAGCTCGGGCCGGTGCCGCTGACCGCCTACGCCGTGACTCCGGCGTTGCGGGAGTGGTATGCCTCCGCGGACCTCGAGGAGCTCGAGTACGCCGCGATGTCGGACGCTGCCAAGGCGTCCCTCCGGCTGCTGGCCGACGACCCGGAGGCGCCGTCCCGTCGCGTCGTCATCGTCGCCGAGGTGCCCGACAAGGCCGTCACCTACGCCGCCGGCGACCTCGTCCACGCCGAGGACCGCGCGGTCGTACGGGTGTCGGAGCCGATCCCGTTCAGCCGGATCGTCTCCGGGCACATCGACGACGCGGAGGCCGAGCCGGACGTCCGGGCCGCGCGCGCCGCCATCGAGGCCGCCGACGCAGGCGATGAGGACGCCCGGTTCACCGTCGACGGCGCCGCCGGCCACGACCTCATGTGGTACGCCACCCAGGAGCTGCGGCATCTCTTCTCGTAACGGCCAGGCTCAGCCGATCGGTGGTCCGCAACAGCGTTGTGCCGGGTGGCGCAGTCCTGATTCTGGCTGCCTGCCACCCGGCACACGCGTCGGCCCGGCTCCTGACGCTTTCGGGCGTGGGCTCAGCCGCCGCTACCGGACGAGACCGGGAATCCCTCCGCCTTGTTCGCCGCGAGGGCGTACTTGTTGGTGTAGGTCTTGCTGATGTCGACGGTCTGGCCTTTGACGGTTCCGTCGATCTTCGCGGTCTCCAGGACGGTGGCCGGGCCATTGGCGGGCATGATCCCGTCGGGCAGGAACTGGGCCTTGTCCTGGGCAAGCGTCGCGATGTAGTCGGCCTTGGTGGTCAGGCCGTTGGAGACGTACGTCGCCGGGAGTGCGTTCGCGATGTCGGCGGCGCTGTGCGTGTTGATCCAGTGCATGGTCGCGACCAGCGCGTTGACCACCTTCTGGACCGTGGCCTCGTGCGAGGTGGCCCAGCTCTGCAACGTGAGCACCGCCGCGGACGGCCATGCGCCGCCCATCCACTGGTTGACGCCGGCCGTGGTGGCGAGATCGATCACCGACGTGCCGGCCCCGGCCTTCTCGACGCCATTGACCGTAGGCTGGGTGGTTATTGCGCAATCCACCCGGCCCTTCTGCAGCGCGGCGAGCAGTGTCGACCCGTCGCCCACCGCGACCCGGTGGAACTGGCTGGTGGACAGGTGGTTGTGCGCGGCCAACATGAGGATCAGGTCATCGGTACCCGAACCGAGGTCAGTGACGCCGATGCTCTTACCGGCAAAGCCGGCAGCGGAGGTGACACCCGACTTCTTCGAGCACAGCACGCGCTCACCGGGCGCGCCGCTCATCTGTGCGACGCTGATGACGTCCTTGTGCTTCAACTGGAAGTCGATGGTGTGGATGTACCAGGCGCCTGCCATATCGACCTGCCCGGAGGCCATCGCGTCTTCCGCGCCGACGCCGCCCGCGCTCTCGGTGCTCAGCTTCATCTTGACGCCGTACTTCTTGTAGTAACCGAGCCGGTCGGCCAGCTCGTACGGCAGGTAGATCTGCTTGTCGATGCCGCCGATCATCATCGTGACCGTCGGCACGCCGCCACTGCTGCCCGAGCCGCTGCTGGAGGAACTGGAGCCGCAGGCCGTCAGGCCGCCCGCGGCGGCCAGACCGCCGGCGAGCGCCAACGCCACCGTTCGCCTGGACCTCTTGAAGAAGGCTTTTTCGCGCATGGCTGTTGAGCCCTTTCGTGGTGGAGGAGAGAAAGAAGAACTGAGTCGGACTCAGAGACCGGGGGTCTCTGTCGGGGTCGGCGGCTGCCAGGAGAGCAACCGTCGCTCGAGCAAGGTGATCCCGCCTTCGGCGGTGAGCGCGATGGCGCCGATGATCAGCATTGCCGCGAAGACACCATTGGGGTTGAAGTGGTTCTGCGCGTTGGAGATGACCAGGCCAAGACCGTGCTGCGCGCCGAGGAACTCGCCGACGATGGCGCCGATGACGGCGAAGCCGAAGGCCACGTGCAGGCTCGCGGTGATCCAGGTGAGCGCCGAGGGCAGGATCACGTGGCGGACGATCTGCAGCCGAGAGGCACCGAGCACTCGAGCGTTGTTGACGAAGACCCGGTCGACCTCGCGGACGCCCTGGAAAGCGTTGAAGAACACCACGAAGAACACCAGGACGGAGGCGAGCAGCACCTTCGCGGGAGTACCCAGGCCCAGCCAGACGAAGAAGATCGAGCCGAGCACGATGCGCGGGATCGCGTTCACGATCTTGATGTAGGGCCCGATCACATCAGCGAGGTAGCGCACCTGTCCGAGCAGGACGCCCAGCACGATGCCGGCCACGACGCCGTAGACGAAGCCCAGCACGGCCTCTTCCATGGTGATGCCGATCTGCTGCCAGACGGAGCCGAACTCGGTGCCGTGCTCGATCCAGTCGCGCAGCTGGCCGACGATTCCGGTGGGTTCCCCGAAGAAGAACGGATCGATGATCTTCAACTGCGCGAAAAGCTGCCAGCCACCGACCACGACCACGCCGACGAGTGCCCGGCCCAGGTACACCTTCAACTTGCGCTGACGTGCCCGACGCAAGGCCCTGGCCTTGATGGTGGCCTCGTCGGCGACGGTCTCCGACGGCGGGGCGGAGTGCACCTCGGCGGGCGTCTGCGCGGTGCGGCTCCCGGACGTGCTACTCATGACGCATCTCCCTCCGCATCCTGTGCGGCGCCGGTGCGGGCGTAGGCGCGCTCCACCTCGTCCTTGAGGGACTCCCAGATCTGCTGGTGCAGTTCGAGAAAGCGCGGGTCGAACCGGATCTCCTGGACCGCGCCTCGCGGGCGCGGCAGGTCGATGTCGTACACGCCCTTGATCGTGCCGGGGCCCGAGGTCATGACGACCACCTGGTCGGAGAGCGCGACGGCCTCTTCCAAGTCATGGGTGATGAACATGACGGACGGCTTGAGCTCCTCCCACAGGCCGAGCAGCTCGTTCGACATGATCGCCTTGGTCTGCACGTCCAGGGCGCCGAAAGGCTCGTCCATCAGCAGGATCGACGGCTCGTTGATCAGCGCCGCCGCCATGCTCGCGCGCTTGCGCATGCCTCCAGAGAGCTGGTGCGGGTGGTGGTCCTCGAACCCGGCCAGGCCCACCCGGCGCAGCCAGTCCCGTGCATCGGCCTGCGCCCGCTTCTTGGAGACGCCGCGGAACATCGGGCCGATCGCCACATTGGCCAGAACCGTCTTCCACGGCAGCAGCGCGTCCTGCTGGAACATGAAGCTGACGCCGTCGGTGATGCCGTTCACCTCTCGGCCGCCGACGCGAACCGTGCCGGCACTCGGCCGGTCGAGGCCGGCCACCATGCCCAAAGTCGTCGACTTGCCGCAACCTGTCGGCCCGACGACCGCGCAGAAGCGTCCCGGCTCCACCGTGAAGTTCACGTCTCGTAGCGCGGTGAACACCTTCCCCGCCGGAGATGTGAAACGTCTTGTCACTCCCGACAGCTCGATGCGCGCGCTCTCCCGCCCCGGCGCCACAGCGCCAGGGCCGGCCGCCGGACTCACTGCCTGGTCACTGCCAGCAGCCATCGCGTCCGTCTCCTTTCGTTCCCGCTTTCGCGGAGTACGAAGAAGCTAGGACTGCCTGGAAGTAACTTCCATGTTTCATGCGTTAGTCGCCGTAGCGTTTGTTACCGACCCTTTTGTGCGTTTCGTTCGCGGCCGGAGTGCCCCGGTGGGCGCCGGCGGGACGGTGCCCTTCTGATGGTTTTGAGCGTTTTGCTTATGCATCGATCCAGACAAAAGGGACTTTTTACTTGCATCCCTTGGCATACTCGTGCCATGTGGCCCGCGGGCGGCCGGAAGCTGTCCACCCGTATCCTGACCAGCCAGCTCAGCATTCTGGCGGCGAGCATGCTGGTCGGCTTCGGGCTGTTCGCCCACGAGGAGCGGGCGAAACTGGACGATCAGTACCGCCAGCGCGCCCTCGCCATCGCCGAGACGGCGGCGGGCACGCCGGAGATCCAGTCGGCGATGGAGTACGGCGACGCCGGCGACGTGGTGCAGAGCACCGCCGAGCGGATGCGGACGGCCGCCGGCGCGCGTTACATCGTCGTGCTGGATCTCCACGGGATCCGCCACTCCCATCCCGATCCGGCGCTGATCGGGAAGCCGGTCACCGAATCGCTCATCGCCTCCGACGGAAACGGCCACACCGGAATCGACCCCGGCAGCCTCTGCCGGAACGCCAACGGCAAGGCCCCGCTGTACGGGCCGTCCGGTGCCCTGGTCGGTGAGGTCTCCGCCGGGATCTGCGAGCGTGCCGTCTCCAGCACGCTGTGGAGCGAACTGCCCGCCTTCGGCCTGTGGATGAGCATCGCGTTGGCCTTCGGCGCGGCCGTCTCGTACGGGCTCGCGTGGCGGCTCAAGCGGCGTACGTTCGGGCTCGAACTGGACGAGATCGCGGGGCTCCTCCAAGAACGCGAGGCGATGCTGCACGGGATCAAGGAAGGCGTGATCGGCTTTGACCGTGCGGGCCGGATCCGCATCGTGAACGACGAGGCCCGGCGGCTGCTCCGGCTCGGTACCGCCGTCCTCGGCAGACCGCTGGAGGAGGTCGTGCCGTCCGGGCGCCTGCGCGACGTCCTGGCCGGCGCCGACGGGGGCGTCGACGCCTCCGTACTCACCGAAGAGCACTATCTGACGATCAACCGCCGACCGGTGTGCCTGCGCGGCCAGGAACTCGGCGCCGTGGTGACGCTCCGGGACCGCACCGAGATGTCCGGGCTGCTGCGTGAGCTGGACGGCGTGCGCGCCCTGACCGACGCCCTCCGCGCCCAGCAGCACGAGTTCTCCAACCGCATGCACACCGTCGCGGGGCTGCTGGAGCTCGGCGACCATGACGAGGCGATCGCCTACCTCACCACCGCGCAGGGCGCGGAGGCGGCGCTGTCGGAGTCGGTGCGGGAGCGCATCGCGAACCCCTTGGTCGTCGGCCTGATCCTGGCGAAGTCCGTGGTCGCCGCCGAGCGCGGCGTCACCCTGACGCTCACCGAGGACTCCTGGCTGGGAGAGTCCCCCTCGCACGTCCAGGCGGTGCTCACGATCCTCGGCAACCTCGTGGACAACGCCATCGACGCCGTCGGGAGGCCGCGGCCGGGAACACCGGCGGGACGGCCCGCCGAGGTGACCGTTCGGCTCACCGACGGTGACGGGATCACGATGGTCGTCTCGGACACCGGGCCCGGCATTCCGTCCGGCTGCGCCGATCTGATCTTCGCGGACGGGTACAGCACCAAGCACACTGATCGCGGCGGCACGGACGACGCGAGGCGAGCGTTCGAGGTGCGCCGTCGCGGGCTCGGCCTGGCCATCGTCCACCGGCTCGTCCGCCGGATCGGCGGCACGATCCGCGTCGGCGAGGGGCCTGGGGCCACCTTCACGGTGCGACTACCCGACTCCACCCGGCCCCACGAGGCCGGCGAGCATCGCGAGCCCGGGCCCCCGCCACACGCGAAGGAGAAGATCGGATGATCGGTGTGCTGGTCGCCGATGACGACTTCCACGTCGCCAAGATCCATGCCAAGTACGTCGAGCGTGTCCCGGGGTTCGAGGTGCTCGGGCAGGCGCACAGCGCCGCCGACGCGCTGACCGCCGTCGCCGAACTGCACCCCGATCTAGTGCTGCTCGACATCTACCTGCCCGACGACAACGGCCTGAACGTCATCCGGCGGGTCCTCGACCAGGCGTCCCGTGACGACGGTTCCGCGCCTCCGGACTTCATCGTGATCAGCTCGGCCCGCGATGTGGCGAGCGTGCGACGGGCCATGCAACTCGGAACCGTGCACTATCTGGTCAAACCCTTCGGCTTCGCGGCCCTGCGGGAGCGGCTGACCGCGTACGAGGAACTCCACGCCCGGCTCACCACACTGGACGACCAGACCGCCGATCAGGGCGATGTCGACGCGCTGTACGGCCTGCTCCGCGGGCCCGCGGCCCTGCCGTCGAGCCTGCCGAAGGGGCACTCGGCGCCGACGCTGCAACGCGTCCGGGACGCCGTACGGTCGGCGTCCGGGGACATGTCGGCCGCCGAGGTCGCCGCACTCGTGGGCATCAGCCGCCCGACCGCCCAGCGGTACCTCGCCTACCTGGCCCGGCACGGCGTCGTCGAGCTTCAGCTCCGCTACGGGGTCACCGGCCGGCCGGAGCATCGCTACAGCGCGACCCGCTGACCCGTACCGTCGTCTCGGCGTAACGGCGGTCCAACCGGACGTCCGCGGCGTAGCCTGACGCGATGCGCGTTCCCCGTCGTACGGCCGGACAAGGCGGTCCTCCGGACATCTCGCTCGACGCGCTCGCCGACGCGCTGACCGCCCTGCGGACGGCACGCTCCTCCTCGCAGGGCGTCTATGCGGGCTACGACCGTGATCGGCCGTACTCCGTGGAAGGGGTCTCGGATCTCGCCGCCGGGCGCGGACATCACCGTGGCCGCATCGGTGAGATCCCTCTCGAGCAGATCCTGGTCGGCGACCGCTGGTTCCACCGCCTCCCGTCCGAGGAGGAGGAACGTCTCGGCAAGAAGTGGATCCTCCGGCCGGATCCGTGCGGAGGAGACCGGATCGGGGGAGCCCGGGCGCTGGCACCCGCGATCAGGGCCGTGCAGCCGGCAAAGGTGCGTTCCGCTCTGGAAGACGGTCTCCGCCGGTACACCGTCCCGCTCGCGCCATCGCTCCGGTCGGCAGATCCGGCCGTCGCGCGCATCGCGGCGCACATGCGTCATCACGGCATGCTGCGGATCACGCTGGACGTTTGGACGGACGGCGATCTCGACGTCCGCCGCGTACGGACACACTTCCGGAGGCTGCGGTCGGTTCGAGTCATGCCGTTCGCCGAGGTCACCTCGGAGTACGGGGACTTCGGCATCCCCGTGGACATCGAGGAGCCCGAGGCCGAGGACGTGATGCCGGATCCGAAGCCGCCACCCTCCTGCTGGGGCCGCCGCCCCTGATCCGCCGGGACCCGGCGCGCGATGATCTCTCCCCGCGACCGGTCGCGCCGTGGCTTATCCTCGGAACGCTATGACGCACATTGTCTGGGACTGGAACGGCACGCTCTTCAACGATCTCGACGCCGTCGTGGACGCGACCAACGAGATCTTCGACTCGTACGGACTGGCGCGGGTGGACCTGGACTCGTTCCGGGCGATCTACACCCGGCCGATCTGGGCCTGCTACGAGCGCATGCTGGGCCGCTCGCTGGAGGACGGCGAGTGGGAGCGCCTCGATGCCGCCTTCCACGACTCCTACCACCGGATGATGGAGCGCTGCCGGCTCGCGGCGGACGCCCGGCACGCGATCGACGCCCTCGCCGACGCCGGGCACAGCCAGTCCCTGCTGTCGATGTGGCACCACGACCGGCTGACCGTCGCGGTCCACGAGTACGGCATCGGGGAGGCCTTCCGCCGGGTCGACGGCCTGCGGCCTGAGGAGGCAGGCGGGTCGAAGGCGGAGTTCATGGTCCGGCACCTGTCCCGGCTCGGCGTCGATCCGGCCGAGGTGGTGGCGATCGGGGACAGCGTCGACGACGCGGTGGCCGCCCGGCACGCGGGGGCGCGCGCGGTTCTGTACACGGGGGGCATGCAGGGGAGGGCCGAGCTGGATCGGTTCGGGGTCCCCGTGGTGGACCGGCTCACCGACATCTCTGCGTACATTTGACCTGACAACGCCGTCACGAACTGCGGGGTGCTTTTCTCATGGACGCTGTGACGAACGTACCGGTCCCCGTGAACGAGCCGGTCAAGGCGTACGCCCCCGGGAGCCAGGATCGGACCGCTCTCGAGGCGAAGATCAAAGAGCTTGCCGGCGAGCAGATCGACCTGACGATGACGATCGGCGGCGAGCAGCGGCTGGGCGGCGGGCGGCCCATCGACACGGTGCAGCCGCACAAGCGCCGGCACGTCCTCGGCCAGGCCCGGGAGGCCACCGACGACGACGTGCGCGCGGCCGTCGACGCCGCGCGGGAGGCCGCGCCGGCGTGGCGGGCCCTGTCGTTCGACGACCGGGCCGCGATCTTCCTCAGGGCGGCCGAGCTGCTGTCCGGCCCGTGGCGGTCCACGCTGAACGCCGCGACCATCCTCGGCCAGTCCAAGTCGGTGCAGCAGGCCGAGATCGACGCGGCGTGCGAGCTGATCGACTTCCTGCGCTTCAACGTCTCCTTCGCCCGCGAGCTGTACACCCAGCAGCCCATCAGCTCGCCCGGCGTGTGGAACCGCCTGGAGTACCGGCCGCTGGAGGGCTTCGTCACCGCGATCACGCCGTTCAACTTCACGGCGATCGCCGGCAACCTGCCCACCTCGCCCGCGCTGATGGGCAACGTCGTCGTGTGGAAGCCCTCGCCGACCCAGCAGTTCGCCGCGCACTTCACGATGCGCCTGCTGGAGGCGGCCGGCCTGCCGCCCGGCGTGATCAACCTGGTGACCGGGAACGGCGAGGCCGTCTCGGGCGTCGCGCTGCGCCACCCCGACCTGGCGGGCATCCACTTCACCGGCTCCACCGGGACCTTCCAGCACCTGTGGCGCACCGTCGGGGAGAACATCTCCGGCTACCGCGCCTACCCCCGGCTGGTCGGCGAGACCGGCGGTAAGGACTTCGTCGTCGCCCACCCGTCGGCCGACCCGCGGGTGCTCGCCACCGCGCTGATCCGCGGCGCGTTCGAGTACCAGGGCCAGAAGTGCTCGGCCGCCTCGCGCGCGTACGTCCCGCGCTCGGTGTGGAACACCATGCGCGACGACTTCCTCGGCACCGTCGAGTCCCTGACCGTCGGGAACGTCGCCGAGGACCTGTCGGCGTTCATGGGCGCGGTGATCGACGACCGGGCGTTCGCCAAGCACCGGGCGGCCATCGAGCGTGCCCGCTCCCACGACGGCATCGACATCCTCGTCGGCGGCGGCCTCGACGACTCCGAGGGCTACTTCGTCCAGCCCACGGTGCTGCTGAGCGGCGACCCGGAGGACGAGATCTTCACCAAGGAGTACTTCGGCCCGATCCTCGGCGTGCACGTCTACGACGACGCCGACTACGACGCCGACTACGACGCCGTGCTCACCCAGATGGAGAGCGCCGCGCCGTACGGGCTGACCGGCGCGGTCGTCGCCCAGGATCGCCAGGCCATCGCCGAGGCGTCGGAGAAGCTGCGGTTCGCCGCCGGAAACTTCTACGTCAACGACAAGCCGACCGGCGCGGTCGTCGGCCAGCAGCCGTTCGGCGGCGCGCGGGCGAGCGGCACCAACGACAAGGCCGGCTCGATCTTCAACCTGATCCGGTGGGTGAACACCCGCTCGATCAAGGAGACGTTCGTGCCGCCGACCGATCATCGGTACCCCCACATGGGGTGATCGCCTCGGCTCCCCCCGGCCGGTAACGTTCGTCTCGGATGGGCCATGGCATAGCCTGTGACCAGGCAGGATGCGGGGCACGCCTACAGCAGACCGGGGGGCTGTGTGGGGCGCTGTATGTCGGTGGCAGCCGTCGTCGCGTGTGCGGCGGCGGCGGGGTTCGCGGTGAAGGCCCTGACCGTGCCCGAGTCGCATTCCGCCCGCGTGGTCGATGTGGAGGGCGGCGCCGACCTGGGCCGCCTCACGCTGCGCGCCGATCCCCGGCTGGCCCCCATGGCGGGGGACCGGCTGGTGCCCGGAGACCGGGCCGGCTACAGCTTCAGTGTCACGAACGCCGGCCCGGACATCATCCGGCACGTCGTTGTCCGCAGCGTCAAGGTCGCCGCACCGGGGACCGACGACCGGCTGGCCGTCGTGTCCGTGAGCGACCCGTCATGCTGGGGGATCGGCCGGGTCGAGTGCATCTTCCAGGAACTCGACCCGGGACGGACCAGGACCGTCCACGTGGTCGTGGACACCCCGGCGGACCGGCCGCCGCGCGGCCGGATGACGATCCACACGTTCATGGGCCGCTTCACCGAGCCCGTCGGCGGGGCGATCCCGCTGGAGGTGATCGGCGACATCAAGGCGACGACGGGCCGCTTTCCCTGATGGTTCTCGCTTCGACGGGCCGCTTTCTCCGACGCTTTCCCTGACGGTTTGCATCGGCGGGCCGGAGCCTCCACGATTGACCGGCGAGCCGACCGGTACTCGCGGGAGTACGTGCAGGAGACCGTCATGCCTCGTCTGGTGCTTTGGAACGTCGATCACACCCTGGTCGACGTCGGCAAGGTGACCCGGGAGGCGTACGCCGAGGCCTTCGAACGCGTCACCGGACGACCGCTCGTCCGGCTCGCCCCGACCCACGGGCGCACCGAGTCGGAGATCATCTTCGAGACCCTGGCGTTCAACGACGTCGAGACCACCGAGGACCACCTGCCGGCGTTCATGAGCGCGCTGGCCGACGCGTTCTCGGCGCGCAAGGCGGCCGTCCGCAAGGAGGGGCGGGTGCTGCCCGGCGCCCGCGAGGCCCTCGCGGCGGTGGCCCGGCGGCGTGACGTGGTGCAGTCGGTCCTGACGGGCTCCATCCAGCCGAACGCGATCACCAAGCTCAAGGCGCTCGGCCTCGACAAGTACCTCGACTTCAAGGTCGGCGGGTACGGCTCGGAGACCTACCCCAAGGCCGCCCTGGTCGAGCTGGCCCGCAGCCGGACGGGGGAGAAGTACCGCACGGTGATCGCGGAGTCCGCGACCGTGCTCGTCGCCGACTCGCCGCGCGACGTGCAGGCGGCCGGGATCGCCCACGCGAAGATGATCGCGGTGGCGACCGGCACGGCCACCCAGGCGGAGCTGCGTTCCGCCGGCGCTGACGTCGTGCTGCCGAGCCTCGCCGAGACCGACCAGGTCGTCGCCGCGATCGAGGACCTGACGTCCGGCTCCTGACGGAGCGATCAGCCCGGCCTGCGGGCCGTGAAGTTCACCCGGCCGGGCATCCGCCACACGCGGACGTCCTCGAACCCCGCCGCCGTGAGCCGCGCCGGAAGCGTGCTCGGGTCGACCGGCACCAGCGTGTCCCGTAGGTGGATCAGCCGGAACCGCAGGCTCGGCTGCCCGTCGCTGCCCGCGAAGACGCCGCCGGGGCGCAGGACCCGGCAGGCCTCGGCGAAGACCCTGTCCTGCAGGGCGGGCGACGGGACGTGGTGCAGCATCGTGAAGCAGACGACGCCCGTGAACGACGCGTCGGGGAACGGCATGTCCGCGGCGTCACCGTGGACGATCTCGGTGTCGAGCCTTCGCCGCAGGAGAGCGACATACTTCTCGTCGACCTCCAGGGCGGTCAGCTTCGGCACCCGCTCGGCGAGCAGGCGGGTGGTGACGCCGAGTCCGGGTCCGATCTCCAGCACCTCCCCGCCCAGGTCGAGGTCGTCGAGCACGGCCGGGAACAGCCCCGTCCGCACCTTCTCGGCCCACTTGTCCGAGGCGCAGATTCGATTGTGCAGCAGGTTCATGTCTCGGAAGCTACGTCGCCGGGCCGTGGCCGGAGCGTTCTATCCTGCCGGGTGATGTCGCGAAACAGCCAGCAGGGCGACGGCACGATCCTCGTCGCCGCCTTCGACACGGCCGGTTGGCAGTTCGACCGGCATCACCACGAGGAGAACCAGCTCGCCTGGGCCGCCACCGGAGTCCCGGACGGCGGGTCGGCGCGGGGGAGCGGACCCTCGCCCGGATCTTCGTCGCGGAGACCGGGATGACGTTCGGCCGCTGGCGTACGCAGGCCCGGCTGCGTTCGGCACTGGTCCTCCTGGCGCGGGGAACGCCCGTCGCCGTCGTCGCCCGGCGCGTCGGCTACGCGACGCCCAGCGCGTTCGTGGCGGTTTTCCACAGGGCACTCGGAGTCTCTCCGGGCGCGTACTTCGGCACGCGATAACGTCCGAACTACGGCCGTTTGCGGCCCGGTGGCCGTCGGCTCGATGCTGGAGCCACGAGACTGCGAGGAGGCGTGCCGTGTCCGTTGCCGAGGGTGACCTGCTGTGGGAGCCGTCCGAGGAGGTCCACCGGACCGCCCGTGTCGCCCGTTTCATGCGTGAGCGCGGGTTCGGTTCGTATGACGAACTGTGGCGGTGGTCCGTCACCGACCTGGAAGGCTTCTGGGACGCCATCTGGGCGTACTTCGACGTGCTGGGCGAGCGCGGCGACGGCCCGGTGCTGCAGCGGGCGGAGATGCCGGACGCCCGCTGGTTCCCTGGTGCCACGCTCAACCACGCGCGGAACACGCTGCGCCGTGCTGAGGAGGAT
Organism: Actinoallomurus sp. NPDC050550; assembly: GCF_040655075.1. Lineage (NCBI taxonomy): Bacteria > Bacillati > Actinomycetota > Actinomycetes > Streptosporangiales > Thermomonosporaceae > Actinoallomurus > Actinoallomurus sp. NPDC050550. The sequence continues at coordinate 32,780 of NZ_JBFAJC010000036.1, forward strand.
CCGGACGCGACGGCGGTGGTGTTCCGTACGGAGGCCGACGACGACGGGCCGCGCCGATCGAGGACGCTGACCTATCGCGAGCTCGCGGCGGAGGTCGCCGAGGTGCGCGCGGGGCTGCGGGCCCTCGGCGTCGGCCGGGGCGACCGTGTGGCGGCGTACGTGCCGAACATCCCCGAGGCGCTGGTCGCCTTCCTCGCGACCGCGTCCCTCGGCGCGATCTGGTCGTCGTGCTCGCCGGACTTCGGCGCGCCGAGCGTGATCGACCGGTTCACCCAGATCGAGCCGAAGGTGCTGATCGCGGTGGACGGCTACGCCTACAACGGCAAGCGGTTCGACCGGTCCGCGGTGGTCCGCGATATCCAGGCGTCGCTGCCCACGCTGCAGGCCACGGTCACGATCCCGTACCTCGACTCCGACGCCGCCGCGATCGGCGGGGACCGCGCGCTCCGGTACGCCGATCTGCGGCGCTCCGGAGAGCCGCTCGCCTTCGAGCCGGTGCCGTTCGACCATCCGCTGTGGATCCTGTACTCCTCGGGCACCACCGGGCTGCCCAAGCCCATCGTGCACGGGCACGGCGGTGTCGTCCTGGAGCACCTGAAGTCCCTCAGCTTCCAGCAGGACCTCGGCCCCGGCGACGTCTTCTTCTGGTACACCACGACCGGCTGGATGATGTGGAACTACCTCATCGGCGGCCTGCTCGTGGGCGCCACGGTCGTGCTGTACGACGGCGCGCCCGGCGGTGACACGCTGTGGCGGCTGGCCGCCGACACCGGGGTCACCTATTTCGGGGTCGGCGCGCCGTACGTCCTGGCGTCGATGAAGGCGGGATCCGACCCCGCCCGGGAGCACGACCTGTCCCGGATCCGGGGGATCGGCTCGACCGGCTCGCCGCTGCCGCCGGAGGGCTTCCGCTGGCTGTACGACCACGTCGGACGCGACCTGCTCGTCGGCTCCTTCTCCGGGGGCACGGACGTGGCGACCGGCTTCGTCGGGCCGTGCCCGCTGCTGCCGCTGCGCGCCGGCGTGATCCAGTGCCGGGGGCTCGGCGCGAAGGTCGAGGCGTACGACGAGAAGGGCGATCCGGTCATCGGCGAGGTCGGCGAGCTGGTGCTCACCGAGCCGATGCCGTCCATGCCGATCTACTTCTGGAACGACGAGAACGGCGATCGCTACCGCGACTCGTACTTCGGGGTGTACCCCGGAGTCTGGCGCCACGGCGACTGGATCAAGATCCTGCCCGACGGCGGATGCGTGATCTACGGGCGATCCGACTCCACGCTCAACCGCGGCGGCGTCCGCATGGGCACCGCCGACTTCTACCGCGTCGTCGAGGGGTTCGAGGAGATCGCCGACTCGCTGGTCGTCGACACCGGGCAGCTGGGCCAGGAAGGCCGGCTGCTGCTGTACGTCCAGCTCACCGAGGGCGTCACCCTGTCCGACGACCTGGTCGGCCGGCTCCGTACCGCCCTGCGGTCGACGCTGTCGCCCCGGCACGTCCCCGACGAGATCAGGGCGGTGCCCGGAGTCCCTCGAACCCTGTCCGGTAAGAAGCTCGAGGTTCCAGTACGTAAGATCTTGCTCGGCACGCCCATCAACAAGGCGGCGAATCCGGACGCGATGGCCAACCCCGAGGTGCTGCGGCACTTCACGCCGGATTCGTAATCCGCCTCCGCGCCGGGCGCGTCTCTTGTATGGGACATGTCCGTCACCTCGTACGGCCCGCTCTGGGCCTGCGGAGCCGGTGAGGGATATGTTCGGCAGATGCGGTTCGCCGTCCATGGCCGGATCGGCGGGTTGACCAGGGCTGACAATCCCGGTCGACCGAACCGGCCGGACGTCGTCCGCATCTCAACCGGTATGCCCGACCGTGGGGACGGTCGGCGGGGAGCTTACGGAAGGGATGCGGACTGCGGTGGACCACAACGCGAGCCCCCTGCAGCCAAGGGATCCTCGGCGGCTGGGTGCGTACGACGTCATCGGCCGGTTGGGGAGAGGCGGCCAGGGTGCCGTCTTCCTGGGCACCTCCTCTGAGGGCACCCGGGTTGCGATCAAGCTTCTCCACCCCGAACTCGCCCAGGACGCCAACGCACGCGCCCGCTTCGTCCGTGAGGTGACCGCCGCCAAGCGGGTCGCGCGGTTCTGCACCGCGCAGGTGCTCGACGCCGACGTCGAGGGCGACCGGCCCTACATCGTCAGCGAGTACGTCCCGGGACGGTCGCTGTACGACCTGATCAAGGAGAGCGGACCGCTCAGCGGCGCGCCCCTCGAACGCCTGGCGATCGGCACGGCCACCGCGCTCGTCGCCATCCACCAAGCGGGCGTCGTGCACCGTGATCTCAAGCCGCACAACGTGCTGATCGGGCCCGACGGCCCGCGGGTCATCGACTTCGGCATCGCGAAGGCGCTGGACACCACCGCGACGGTGTCCAGCCGGATCGTGGGCACGCCCGCCTACATGGCCCCTGAGCAGATCCGCGGCGAGACGGTCGGCCCGGCCACCGACGTCTTCGCATGGGCCGCCACGATCGTCTTCGCGGCCACGGGCGCCCCGCCGTTCGGCAGCGACGCGATCTCCGTGGTGGTCAGCCGCATCCTGCTCGAGGAGCCCAAGCTCGGCGACCTGCCCGCCCCGATCCGCGCGCTCGTCGCCGGATGCCTGCAGAAGGACCCCGCGGACCGGCTCACCGCCAGCGCCCTGCTGCTGCACCTGCTCGGCGGCGGTCAGGAGGCGCGTCCCCAGGAGCCGCGCACCGAGGTGCTGCCGCCGGTCGAGACCATGGCCGACGCGGGCCCCGCGACGGTCCCCGCCGACCTGCTCGAACACGCCGCCACGGTCGCGGCTTACCGGACGCCGCCCATGGGCACGGCCATGCCCGGCACTCCGCACCCCGGCACTCCGCACCGCGGCGCCGCGGCGGCGACCCACAAGACGCCCGTCGGCGCTCCTAAGACCCCCGTGGGGGCTCCCAAGACCCCCGTCGGCACCCACAAGCCGCCCGTCGGGGCTCCGAAGCCACCTGTGGGCGCTCCCGAGCCGCCCGCCGGGATCCGCGCGACAGCGGCCGAGGCGCCCACGGCGCCCGTCACGGCACACGGAATGCCCGACCCGGGCGCGGGCGCCTGGACTGCCCGTTTCGGCGCGACCGGGGAGACGCCGGGCGCCCGGACTCCGCATCCCGGCGCGGGGGAGCAGACGTCGCCCGTTCTGCCGGACGTGTACGGCACCGCGGGGACGGGGCGTGGCCGCTGGTCGGGGCTGTCGCGCGGCCGCCGGGCGCTCGCCGCAGCCGGCGCGGCGTTCGTCGCGGCCGCGGCGATCGTCAGCGCGATCGCGCTGACCTCCAACGCGGACGATCACTCCGGACAGCGGACCGATTACCAGCCGCAGGGCACCCAGAGCCACGCCTCCCCGTCGGATACCCGGCGGACGTACGGAGGCGCGCCGGTGCACCCGGTGACCACCCACACGCCGTCCCATACACCCACGCCGACGGACTCCGAGCCGTCGACCTCCCCGGACCCGTCCACCTCGACGAGCCCGAGCACGGGTTCGAGCGGTAGCGCGACCCCGACTCCGGGCGGTGGCACGTCCCACACTCCCGGCGGCGGCGCGACGCACACCCCGGGTGGTGGCGCGACCCACACCCCGGGTGGCGGCACGACTCCCGGCAGCGGAAAGACCCCCGGCGGCGGCGCCACGCACGGATCCGGGAGCGGCGGCGGTACGGGGACCGGTGGCTCCGGTTCGACCGGTGGTGGCAAGGCGTCCCACGCCGCCCCGGACGCCCATTCTGGGGCCACGACCAGCGCCGAGGGTCGGTGAATCCGCTTCACCGAGTCGGCTGATTTCGGTTTTCGCGTTAACCTGGCCGCCGTGAGCACAACACCACAACGGCGTGGTGCGGCCGCGCCCGACTCCGGCGTGTCCGGATTCGGGTCCGGCATGCCCGGGCGTAGCTTCGTAATCCTTCCGCGAAAACACGGTCCCTCCGCCGGGAACGCCGACAGCACGCGTTCCCCGAAGCCGGTGCCCGACCGTGACCGTCATGACGACCTCAGGCGACTCGCCGAAGATCTTCTCGAATCCGACGAGATGGCGGCGCTGCGCCGAGCTCGTGAGCGTGTGAAGCACTGCGACGGTACTGAGGGAGACTTGAGATGAGGCGCGAACCGACGACGGGTCGGAGCCGACGAGCCTGCGATGGATCGGTCCGGCCGTCCGGGGGGCACGTATGAACACGAGTGCCATGGTGAACGGCACCGGCGGTCTTGACGACGCGAAGGACGAGCTGCTGGCACGCGCCGCACAGGCGTGCAGCCATACGCCGGGGGCGCGGCACGATCCGGAGGACGCCCTGGCCTACCTGCGGCTCTACTACCGTCACGTCGCGCCGGAGGATCTCCTCGACCGTGACCCGGTGGACGTCTGCGGTCCGGCGATGGTCCACCGGCACCTGGGCGAGGAGCGTCCGCAGGGGCGGGCCAAGGTGCGGGTGTTCACGCCGACGCTGGAGGAGTACGGCTGGGACCCCGGGCACAGCGTCGTGCAGGTGGTCACCGACGACATGCCGTACCTCGTCGACTCCGTCGTCATGGAGCTCAACCGGCACCGCCTGTCGACGCACCTGATCGTCCACCCGCAGCTCAAGGCCGCCCGCGACGTCACCGGGCATCTGCAGGGGATCGGCGACGGGGACGGCCTCGTCCTGGAGGAGTCCTGGATCCACATCGAGATCGACCGGCAGAGCGACCGCGTGCTGCTGGACGAACTCGAGGCCGACCTGCAGCGAGTGCTGGGCGACGTGCGCACCGCCGTCGAGGACGAGCAGAAGATGCGCGCGCTGGCGTGCGCCATCGCGGTGGAGCTCGCCGAGAAGCGGCCGCCGCTGGCGGACCGGGAGATCACCGACGGCGTCGAGCTGCTGGACTGGCTGGCCGACGACCACTTCACCTTCCTGGGCTACCGGGAGTACAAGCTGGAGGACGGCCCGGACGGTGAGCAGCTGCGGGCGGTGCCGGGCACCGGCCTGGGCTTCCTGCGTTCCGACCAGGCCAAGTCCACGAGCTTCGCGTCCCTGCCGCCGCAGGTGCGTGCCAAGGCCCGCGAGCCGCACCTTCTCGTGCTGACCAAGGCCAACTCCCGGGCGACCGTGCACCGGTCGGCCTACCTGGACTACGTCGGGGTCAAGAAGTTCGGCGACAGCGGGGAGGTCGTCGGCGAGCGCCGCTTCCTGGGGCTGTTCACCCACACCGCCTACAGCGAGAGCATCGAGCACATCCCGGTCCTGCGGCACAAGCTGGAGGAGATCCTCGAACACGCCGGGCTGGCCGCCGACAGCTACGACGGCAAGGACCTCATCGAGATCCTCGAGACCTACCCGCGCGACGACCTGTTCCAGATCTCCGTCGACGAGCTGCTGCCGATCGCGCTGGGCGTGCTGCGGCTGCGCGAGCGCAAGCAGCTGAAGCTGTTCGTCCGCAAGGACGACTACGGCCGCTACATGTCGTGCCTGGTCTTCCTGCCGCGCGACCGGTACACCACGCAGATCCGGCTGCGGATCCAGGACATCCTGCTCAAGGCGTTCGACGGCCTCTCCGTCGACTACAGCGCGATGGTCGGCGACTCGATCTTCGCGCGCCTGCACGTCGTCGTCCGCGGCGAGCGGGGCCGCCCGCTGCCCGACGTCGACCCGGCCGACCTGGAGCGGCGCCTGATCGCCGCCACCCGGTCGTGGACCGACGACCTCGCCGAGGCGATCGTCCAGCAGTGCGGCGAGGAGCAGGCCAGCGGGCTCATCCGGCGCTACACCGACGCGTTCCCCGAGGGCTACAAGGCCGACTTCCCGGCCCGCACGGCGTGCGCCGACCTGAAGCGGCTGGAGGACCTGGCCGAGCCGGGCGAGATCTCGATCAACCTGTACGAGCCGTACGACGCGGGGCCCGGCGAGCGCCGGCTCAAGATCTACCGGCTCGGCTCGCCGATCTCGCTCTCGCACGTCCTCCCGCTGCTGCAGGAGATGGGCGTCGAGGTCGTCGACGAGCGGCCGTACGAGATCGCCCGGGGCGACGGGCGGCAGGCGTGGATCTACGACTTCGGCCTGCGGTACACACCGTCGCCCGACGTGGACGACGATGACGTCAAGGGGCTCTTCCAGGAGGCCTTCGAGGCGCTGTGGCGCGGCGACGTGGAGAGCGACCGGTTCAACGCGCTGGTGCTGCGCGCGGGCCTGGACTGGCGGTCGACCATGGTGCTGCGCGCCTACGCCCGCTACCTCCGGCAGACCCAGAGCACCTTCGGCGAGCGGTACATCGAGCAGGTGCTCGTCGCCAACCCGCGGATCGCGCGCCTCCTGGTCCGGCTGTTCGAGGCACGGCTCGACCCGCGCCTGAACCACGCCGACGACGACCGGTCGGCGGCCGCCCACGAGGAGCTCGAGGCGGCCATCACCGAGGAGATCGAGGGCGGGCTCGACGCGGTCAGCAGCCTGGACGAGGACCGCATCCTCCGCAGCTACCTGGCGATGATCCGCGCCACGCTGCGCACGAACCACTACCAGCGGACCGCCGACGGCCGGCCGAAGCCGTACCTGTCGCTGAAGTTCGACCCGGAGGCGATCCCGGACCTGCCGCAGCCGCGGCCGAAGTTCGAGATCTTCGTCTACTCGCCGCGCCTGGAGGGCGTGCACCTGCGGTTCGGGTCGGTGGCCCGCGGCGGCCTGCGGTGGTCCGACCGCAAGGAGGACTTCCGCACCGAGATCCTCGGCCTGGTCAAGGCCCAGGCGGTGAAGAACACCGTCATCGTGCCGGCCGGCGCGAAGGGCGGGTTCGTCTGCAAGAGGCTGCCCGACCCGAGCGACCGCGAGGCGTTTCTCGCCGAGGGCATCGCCTCGTACAAGCAGTTCATCAGCGGCCTGCTGGACATCACCGACAACCTCGTCGGCGGCGAGGTCGTGCCCGCCACGGACGTCGTACGGCACGACGGGGACGACACCTACCTGGTGGTGGCCGCCGACAAGGGCACCGCGACGTTCTCCGACATCGCCAACGAGGTCGCCACGTCGTACGGCTTCTGGCTGGGCGACGCGTTCGCCTCCGGCGGCTCGGTCGGCTACGACCACAAGGCGATGGGCATCACCGCGCGCGGCGCCTGGGAGTCGGTGAAGTACCACTTCCGCTCGCTCGGCGTCGACGTGCAGAAGGAGGACTTCACCGTCGTCGGCGTCGGTGACATGTCCGGTGACGTCTTCGGCAACGGGATGCTGCTGTCCGAGCACATCAAGCTGGTCGCGGCGTTCGACCACCGGCACATCTTCCTCGACCCGAACCCCGACCCGGCGACGTCGTTCGAGGAGCGCAGGCGCATGTTCGCGCTGCCGCGCAGCTCCTGGGCCGACTACGACGCCACGCTGATCTCCAAGGGCGGCGGCGTGCACCCGCGCACCGCCAAGAAGATCTCGATCACCCCGCAGGTGCGCGAGGCGCTCGGCATCGCCGACGGCGTCGCCGCGATGACCCCGCACCAGCTGATCCACGCGATCCTGTGCTCCCCGGTCGACCTGCTGTGGAACGGCGGGATCGGCACGTACGTCAAGGCGTCGGGGGAGAACAACGCCGACGTCGGCGACCGGGCCAACGACGGCCTCCGCGCCGACGCGACCGAGCTGCGCTGCAAGGTCATCGGTGAGGGTGGCAACCTCGGTCTCACCCAGCGGGGGCGCATCGAGTTCTCCCGCGGCGGGGGGCTGGTCTACACCGACTTCATCGACAACTCGGCCGGTGTGGACACCTCCGACCACGAGGTCAACATCAAGATCCTGCTCGACCAGGTGGTCCGCGACGGGGAGCTGACCCACAAACAGCGGGACACGCTGTTCCTCGAGATGACCGACGAGGTCGCCGACCTGGTGCTGCGCGACAACTACCAGCAGAACGTCGTGCTCGCCGCCTCGCGGACGCAGGCCCCGTCGATGCTGCACGTCCACGCGCGCTACCTGCGCAAGCTGGAGCGGGACGGCAAGCTGAAGCGGCGGCTGGAGGACCTGCCCGACGACAAGGCCCTGGCGGAGCGCCGGCAGGCGGGGCTCGGCCTGACCGGGCCGGAGTTCGCGACGCTGCTCGCGTACACCAAGCTGACGCTGGAGGAGGAGATCCGGGCGTCCGACCTGCCGGACGACCCCGACCTCGCCAGCCGGCTCGTGGAGTACTTCCCGACGCCGCTGCGGGAGCGTTTCCGGGACTACATGGACCGGCACCCGCTGCGCCGGGAGATCATCTCCACGTCCGTCGTGAACAGCATGGTCAACAACAGCGGCACGACCTTCGCGTTCCGGATGAACGAGGAGACCGGCGCCTCGTCCTCCGACATCGCCCGCGCCTACCTGGTGGCGCGCGAGGTGTTCGACATGCCGAGGTTCTGGCGCTCCGTCGACGCCCTGGCGCACCAGGTCGACACCGCGACCCAGATCCGGATGCGGCTCGAGGCGCGGAAGCTGAGCGAGCGCGGTGCCCGCTGGCTGCTGCACAACCGGCGGATGCCGTTCGACCTGCGGGAGACGGTCGACTTCTTCGCCGAGGGCGCGGTCAGCCTCGCGCCGCAGCTGTCGAAGCTGCTGACCGGCAGTGACCTTCAGGGGTTCGAGGAGCGGCGGGACCGGTTCGCCGAGGCGGGCGTGCCGGACGAGCTGGCCGAGCAGGTCGCGATCATGGTCCCCGCCTACTCCACGTTCGACCTCGTGGAGATCGCGCACAGCACGGGGCGGTCGGTGGGCGAGGTCGCCGAGGTGTACTTCGACCTCGCCGACCGGCTGCAGATCGCGCGGCTGCGCGAACGCGTCATCGCGCTGCCCCGCGACGACCGCTGGCAGTCGATGGCCCGCTCCGCACTGCGCGACGACCTGTACGCCGCGCACGCGGCGCTCGCCCGTGACGTGCTGGTGACCAGCGAGCCGGGGGCGACTCCGGAACAGCGCCTGGCCACCTGGGCGGAGAAGAACAGCGCCGCGGTGGCACGTGCCGCCCAGACCCTCGGCGAGATCTGGGAGAGCGACAGCTTCGGCATCGCGACCCTGTCGGTGGCGCTGCGCGCGATCCGCACGCTCGTCACCGCCAGCACACTCCCCGGCTGACGCGTCGGATGGGAGAAGCCCCGGCGGTCACCGGGGCTTCTCCCATCGGCGGGGTATTTTCGGATTCGTAGAGTAATCGAATGATCACTGTGCGAATCTGGTCCGCATGTTTCGACACATCAGCGCCTTGACGGCCGTCCTGCTGCCGCTGGCCGCGTGCGGCGGATCTCCGGCGATGGCCGCGCCCGCCGTGACCAAGGACCGGGCCGCTCAGCTGCTCGCCCACTACCAGTCCGTCAACAACCGGGCCAACAGCACGTTCGACGAGAAGCTGCTGGCCACCGTGGAGACCGGCGCCCAGCTCGACATGGACCGCGCCGAATACCGGCGGCGCGCGGCGGCGAAGGAGAAGTCCACCCCCTTCGCCTACACCGCTCCGGCGTACTACATCCCCCGCCAGTCGGGGTTCCCCAAGTGGTTCGCGGTCACCGCGACCACCGGCAAGACCCGGCACGCCCTGCTCTTCACCCAGGATCGCCCGGACGGCCCCTGGCTGCTCACCGCCGATCCGTTCCCCACTGCGACGATCACCGGGGTGGCCCTCGACAAGGACGGTTACGCCACCGCGGTCGGCCCGGACGACCTCAAGCAGGCGCCCGGGAAGATCGCCGCGATGCACGCCGCCACGCTGTCGAACGGCACGTCCGGCATGGCGCCGGGGCCGTACACCACGCAGGCGCACGCCGCGCTGGTCAAGGCCGAGTCCGCGCTCAAGAACCGGGGGGTGACGCTCACCTCAGACTTCCGGCCCGACCCGCAGCGGGCGTTCGCGCTGCGCACCACCGACGGCGGCGCGCTCGTCTGGTACGTCGTGCGGCAGAGCGAGACCTACGACGTGACCAAGCAGGGGGTCATCGGCAGCGGCGGCGACCTCACCGGCCTGATCAACGGCAAGGTCCGCCACCGCCTGGCCACCACCGCGCTGACCCAGTACCTCGCCCTGGTGCCCGCGCAGGGCGGCGCCCGGGTCGTCGGAAGCTACCGCAAGGCGATCCAGGCCACGGCGTCCTAGTCTGGGCGCCGACGCATCGAGGACTTCGAACTAGCCCCGGCCCGGATCTCCTGACGGGCCGGGCCTCACTTGCTGGGGGCGTGCGCCTTGACGGTGCCGCCGTCGGCGCCGATGATCTCCGCCTTGACACTGCCGTCGTCCTTCTTCGGCTTGGCGGGCACCACGGCGAGGTATTGCATGGTCTGGGTGACATCGATCTCGTCGCGAACGAGCTTCGAGCTGACGAACGGCGCGACGTCCTCGGGCACCGGCACTTGGCCGGGCTTCTTCTTGCTCTTGCTGATGATGGTGTCGCGGCTCAGCGCGTACAGCACCACGCCGCCGCCGTCCTCGGTCGCCAGCGGGAAGATCGGGAAGGAGGTCGCGGCGTAGAGCGCACTGGTGCGCAGGCCGATCTTCTTCTCCTTCTTGCTCTTCTTCATGGCCTTCTGATCCGACGTGTAGTAGCCGGTGGTGTACTTCCCGGCGTCCATGACGTGCGCCGCGACGTTCCCCGGGCCTTCCTCCGCGAGCGTCGCCTGGATCGAGGGGACCAGCCGGGGCGGGATCAGCAGGCGGCTGTCGAACGTCGGCAGGGCCTTGGCGTAGCCGTCGGCGCCCACCGCGATCATCGGTGGCTTCTGCTTGTCGTCCAGCACGGCGGCCAGGCTCAGCCGCCAGCGCGTGACCGCCTTGGACGCGAGGAACCCCATGAACACGGTGTGGGGGTCCTTGCCGTCCGCGGTGGTCCGGCGCGCGCTGACCACGAACCACTGGGGGTCGCTCGCGAGCAGGTGCGGGACGTAGAAGACCGGTTTGTCGTAGCGGTAGCGGGGGACCGGATCGCCCGCCGCGACCGCCCGGCGGAACGCCGCCGCGGTGAGCTGGGACTGTCCCTCGCTGGTCCACCACAGCGCGAGCCGCTCGTCTCCGCTGGCCCGCGCGACGTCGTCGTTGTTGACGAACGTGTGGAACGCCTTGGCCGCCGTCTCGGGGTTCACCGGCTCGGGAGGCGGGCTGCTCTCGGCGGCGACCGGCGTCGTGCGGACGGTGCGGTGAGGCTTGCTCGAGCAGCCTGCGGCGCCGGTGAGGGTGAGCACCGCCACCAGCGTGGACGCAACCGCCTTGTTCATGTTCCCCGGCCGATCATCGTTACTGCTGTCGGGCAGAGTATGCCAGGGATCTCCGAGTGCGCCGGTGTGAGGGCCGAAGGTGCCTGGTCGGCAAAGTATGCCTCGGATCTCCGGGTGACCCGGATATGAGGGCCGAGCGTGCTCGGCAAAGACGTGTGCTTGGGATCTCCGCGTGAACTGGATCAGAGCCGAGGCGGCATGCTCGGCAAAGACGCTCGGAGCGCGTACGCGGAGAGTACGGGCACGGGTAGGCTTTCGAACGTGGCAGCCATGGACCCCTCGGAAGAGATTAAGGAACTCGGCTCGATGCTGACGGGCATCGAGACCGTTCTCGACCTCGACGCGATGCGTCGTGACATCGGAGAGCTTCGCGAGCAGGCTGCCGATCCCGACCTGTGGAACGACCAGGACCGTGCCCAGCAGGTCACCCGGCGGCTGTCCTACCTCGAGGGCGAGCTGGGCAAGGTCGAGGGCCTGCGCAGCAGGCTCGACGACGCCACCGTGCTGCTGGAGCTGGCCTCCGAGGAGGGCGACGACGACGCCCGGGGCGAGGCCGAGCGGGAGCTCGGCGCGCTCCGCAAGGAGATCGAGCAGCTCGAGGTCCGTACCCTGATGGCGGGTGAGTACGACTCGCGTGAGGCGCTCATCACCATCAACGCGCAGGCGGGCGGCGTGGACGCGGCCGACTTCGCGCAGCAGGTGCAGCGGATGTACCTCCGCTGGGCCGAGCGGCACGGCTACCCGACGGAGATCTACGAGACGTCGTTCGCCGAAGAGGCCGGCCTCAAGTCGACGACCTTCACGGTCAAGGCGCCGTACGCCTACGGCACGCTCCGCGGCGAGCACGGCACCCACCGCATGGTCCGGATCTCCCCGTACGACAACCAGGGCCGCCGGCAGACCTCGTTCGCCGGCGTCGACGTGGTGCCGGTCGTCGAGCAGACCGACCACGTCGAGATCCCCGAGGACGAGCTGCGCGTCGACGTCTACCGGTCCAGCGGTCCCGGTGGGCAGGGCGTCAACACGACCGACTCGGCGGTGCGGATCACGCACCTGCCGACCGGCATCGTCGTCTCCTGCCAGAACGAACGCAGCCAGCTGCAGAACCGCGCGACCGCGATGACGGTGCTGCAGGCCAAGCTTCTGGAGCGCAAGCGCCAGGAGGAGGCCGAGCGGATGAACGAGCTGCGTGGCGAGACGACGAGCTCCTGGGGCACCCAGATCCGCAACTACGTCATGCACCCGTACCAGATCGTCAAGGATCTGCGCACGGGCGTCGAGGCGGGCAACCCGACCGCCGTTCTCGACGGTGACATCGACGAGTTCATCGAGGCCGAGATCCGGTGGATGCGCCGCCGAGAGGCCGGCGAAGAGCAGGACTGACCACCGCTCCGGTCAGGTCGCGACGGTCGGAGGAGACCGCCGCTCCGGTCAGGACGATCGGATGATCGGGCGTTGCCGGGCCCGGGTCTGAAGGCCTAGTGCAGGCCCAGCTTGAGCGCGACCAGCAGCGTCAGTGCGAGGATCAGCGCGCCGAGCAGGATGGGGGAGATCCCGAACAGTCCGGGACGGTGCACCTCCGCCCGTGCCGCACGGCACGCGGGGCAGCGCCCCTCGACGACGGGGCCCGAGCATCGCGCGCAGATCAGATGTTCGCAGCTCATCCGGCTCCTTTCCGAACGTTGGGCGACGAGTGCGCCCAGCCTATGCGTTCCTGGCCGGTGGCCCGCCGTCAAAGACTGACGGGTGTCCGTGATGCCCGGTTGCTTTTTCCTGGGTGTACCCAAGTTGGCCGATCCATGCCAGTCTCCCCCCTAGACTGCTGCTTGGCCAATCGGCCCGCCAAGCCGGGAAGCCACGGCAGGGCGCCTGTCGACGAAAAGACAGTCGTCGCCGTCCCCAGCCCCCTAGACTGGCACGTCGTGATGCAGCCGTGATCCACTTTGATAATGTCACCAAGGTCTATTCGCACCAGAGTCGACCGGCCCTCCAGGGTGTCAACGTGGCCGTGGAGAAGGGCGAGTTCGTCTTTCTCGTCGGGCCTTCCGGGTCCGGCAAGTCGACCTTCCTGCGCCTGATCCTCAAGGAGGAGCGGCCGACGCAGGGGGGTATCCATGTCGCCGGCAAGGACCTGAGTCGACTGACCAACTGGAAGGTCCCGCACCTGCGCCGCCGCATCGGCTGCGTGTTCCAGGACTTCCGCCTGCTCCCCAACAAGAACGTCTACGAGAACGTCGCGTTCGCGCTCGAGGTCATCGGCAAGCCGCGGCGTTTCATCCGCAAGGTGGTCCCCGAGGTCATCGACCTGGTCGGCCTCGAGGGCAAGGCTCACCGGATGCCCGATGAGCTGTCCGGCGGCGAGCAGCAGCGCGTCGCGATCGCGCGGGCGTTCGTCAACCGGCCGATGATCTTGCTGGCCGACGAGCCGACGGGCAACATCGACCCGGCGACGAGCATCGGCATCATGAAGGTGCTCGACCGGATCAACCGGACCGGCACGACGGTCGTGATGGCGACGCACGACGCCGCCATCGTCGACGCCTTCCGCAAGCGAGTGGTCGAACTGGAGGACGGTCGCGTCGTGCGCGACCAGTCGCGCGGCGTCTACGGCCAGGCGTACGGCGGCGTCTGAGCACGCCGCGTCGCCGCCGCGACGACACGACCCACACCGGACGACCAAGGACAGCGAGGCATGCGCGTACAGTTCGTTTTTCAGGAGATCTGGATCGGTCTCCGCAGGAACCTCACCATGACCATCGCGCTCGTCGTCACCGTCGCGATCGCGATGGCGCTGTTCGGCACCGGTGTGCTGCTGAAGATGCAGGTCGACAAGTCGAACAACTACTGGTCGAACAAGGTCGAGGTCTCGATCTACTTCTGCAACAAGCTGAGCGCCAACCCGGCCTGCAAGAAGACCGAGCCGGACCAGCAGAAGAAGGACGACATCCGCAAACAGCTCGAGGGCATGTCGCAGGTGGCGAAGGTCACCCCTGAGACGGCCCAGCAGGCGTTCCAGCGGGCCCAGCAGCAGTTCAAGGACAGCCCGGGCATCGCCGGCTCCATCCAGCCCGGTGACATCCCCGACTCCCTGCGGGTGAAGCTCAAGGACCCGAAGGACTTCGCGGCGGTCGTCGCACAGATGCAGGGTCGCGACGGCGTCGACCAAGTCGTCAACGAGCGGGCCATCCTGGAGAAGTTCTTCAAGATCCTCGGCGGTCTGCAATGGGCGGCGCTGACCATCGCGGCGATCCAGCTGATCGCGGCCGTGCTGCTGGTGGCCAACACCATCCGACTATCGGCGTTCAACCGGAGACGGGAGACCGGCATCATGCGGCTGGTCGGCGCCTCGAACATCTACATCCAGTTGCCGTTCGTCCTGGAGGGCGCGATCGCCGGCCTCGTCGGCGGTATCTTCGCCGCGGTCCTGCTGAGCTTCTCGAAGGTCTTCCTGCTCGGCAGACTGCAGAAGAACCTGCAGTTCGCGACGCCACTGGGCTGGATCGACGTGACGACGGTCATCGTCGGCTCGACGTGCTTCGGCATCTTGCTCTGCGCCCTGGCGTCCTTCCTCACCCTCCGCCGCTACCTGAAGATCTGACGCTGCGACCGGAGATCTGCCGGTCCTGTGATCAGGTCGCTCGTAGAATCCTGGCATGCCCAGGCTGACCGGTCGTGTGCTCCGCGGGGCGGCCGCCGTGGCCGCCCTCGCGTTCGCGTACGCCATGGGCGCCGGAGCGGACGGGACGGGTGCCCGCGCGCCCGTACGCCCGCAGCCTCGCCCGTACCGGACGGTCCGGCAGGCGGCGGCCGAGGTGGCCCGCGCCGCGCCGGACCCCGAGCGCGAGCGCGTCGCGGTCGAGAAGGTCCTGCGCCGCATGGGCGACCGGTGGGCGCGCTTCTACACCGCTGCGGAGTTCAGCGGCCTGGAGGACACGCTGAACGGCTGGTACAGCGGTGTCGGCCTGTGGCTGGAGAAGGCCGGTGAGGACGTCGAGATCGTCGGCGTGCAGCCCGGGTCGCCCGCCGAGCGCGCGGGCGTGCGCCCGGGCGACGTCATCGTGACGGTCGACGGCACTTCGACCCGGGACCTGACGGTCGCCACGGTCGCCGCCGCCCTGCGCGGGCAGCCCGCCACGAGCGTCGGCCTCGACGTGCGCCGTGACGGCGTCCCCCTGCGCTTCGCGCTGGTGCGCGCGGCCATGGCGTCGCACGACGTGAGCGCCTCCCTGACCCCCGACGGCGTGGTGGTCATCCGGATCGCGGCGTTCACGCGGGGGGTGGCCCAGGAGGTTCGCGCGGCGGTGGCGGGCCGCCCCGGGCACCGCGGCGGCGTCCTGCTGGACCTGCGGGACAACCCCGGCGGCCTGCTGGACGAGGCGGTCGACACCGCGTCCGTGTTCCTCTCGGGCGGCCTGGTGGTCACCTTCGAACGCACCGGAGCACCGCCGGAGCGGCTCCTCGCCGGTACGGGCGGGGACACGAGGGTCCCGCTCGTCGTCCTCGTCGACGGTGGGACGGCCAGCGCCGCCGAGATCGTCGCGGGCTCATTGCGGGATCGAGATCGCGCAGTGATCGTCGGATCGCGTACCTTCGGAAAGGGGTCGGTGCAGGAGCCGTTGCGGCTGGCCGACGGATCCGCGATCGAGACGACCGTAGGTCGATACCGGACTCCGAGTGGCCGTAACCTCGATGGGTCCGGGATCGATCCCGACGTCGCGGTCAACGCGAACCGCCCACCCCGGGAGGCCGAGCGGCGCGCGCTCACGGTCGTGCGCGGGCTGCTGGCCACCCTGCCGACGAAGGACCGAGGCTGAGTCATTGCCACGCGAAGAGGGACGCAAGTTGATCGCGCAGAACAAACGCGCGCGTCACGATTACCACATAGAGGACACCTACGAGGCGGGCCTCGTGCTCCGCGGCACCGAGGTGAAGTCGCTGCGCGCCGGGCGGGCCAACCTCACGGACGGGTACGCTCTGATCCGCGACGGAGAGGCCTGGCTCGAGGGAGTGCACATTCCCGAATACACGATGGGGACGTGGACCAACCACGCGGCGCGCCGTCCCCGCAAGCTTCTGCTGCACCGGCGAGAGATCGGCAAGCTGATCCATAAGACCAACGAGCCGGGTCATACGCTCATCCCGCTGTCCCTGTACTTCAAGGACGGCAAGGCGAAGGTCGAGATCGCGGTCGCGCGCGGCAAGCGCGAGTACGACAAGCGACAGGCCATCGCCAAGCGGGACGCCTCCCGGGAGATGGAACGCGCCCGCGCCGCACGGCTGCGGAGGCGCTGAGGGTGGGTATCCGACGGCTCCGGTCGACGGCCGCGCTGGCCGCGACCCTGCTGGTCACGACGACGACCGCCGGCTGCTTCGCCGAGCCCTCACCCCTGCCGGCCATCCGGAACTTCCTCGTGGCGTGGCAGAGCGGCAACTACGGGAACGCCGCGAAGCAGACCAACGGGGACCGCGCCGCGGTCGCGGCGGCGCTCGGCGCGGTTCCGTCCCAGCTGGACCTCGCGTCGCTGCACCTGGCGCTCGGTCGCGTACGGCAGAACGGCGAGGACGCGACGGCGCAGTTCGCGGTGAGCGTCGACCTGGGCGACGGCGGCTCGCCGTGGAGCTACGGCAGTTCGATGCGCCTGCACCGGACGAACGGTAAGTGGAAGGTCGCCTGGAGCCCGTCGATCATCCACCCGGACCTCGGCCAGGGCCAGCGGCTGGCCATCGTCACGGCCACGCCGCTGCGTCAGGCGATCCTCGACGACCGGGGCAGGACGTTGCTCAAGAAGACCAGAGTGGAGATCTTCGGAGTGACGCCCGGCCGGCTCGCCAACGTCGATCAGACCATCGGCCGGCTCGCCAAGATCACCCAGCTGGACAAGGACCGCGTGATCGCCCACGTACGGTCCGCGCCGCCACAGCAGTTCCTGCCGCTGGTCACCCTCCAATTCCCCGGCCAGGAGGCCGATGCCGCCCAGCTCCGGCAGGTCGCCGGCGTCGAGCGACTGTCCGGCAACAAAAGCGTCGCCCCGGCGGTCGCCGAGGAGATCGTGGGCAGGCTCGGTCCGGCCACGGCCGAACGCCTCCAGCAGGTCGGCGCCCCCTACCAGCCCGGCGATACGATCGGCGTCTCCGGGCTGCAGGTGCTCCAGCAGCGCAAGCTGGCCGGCACCCCGACCGTGCGGGTCGTCGCGCAGGATCCCTCAGGGGCCAACACCAAGACACTCTTCGAGGTCCGCGGTACTGAGAGCCAGTCGGTGAGCACGACGATCGACCGCAAGACGCAGAACGCCGCCGAGAACACCCTCAAGAGCCTGCGCTACCCGGCGTCGCTCGCCGCGATCGACCCGGCTACCGGCAACATCCTCGCCGCCGCGAACAACGCCGCCGCGCAGCGAAAGTACGGCGGGGCGCAGGGCGACGACTCTCCACAGGAGAACAGCGCGGCGCTGAACGGCCACTATCCGCCGGGGATGACGTTCAGCATCGTGACCACCCGGGCGCTCCTGCAGTACCCCAACCAGAAGATCACTTCCCCGCTGCGCTGCCTGCGAGGCACGCAGAACATCGACGGGCAGACGGTCAGCTACTCGGGCTCTGCGGGGAAGACGTTCCAGGCCAACTTCGCGGTGGGCTGCACGACGGCGTTCGCCTCGTTGTACCGCGCCATCGCACCCCAGGACCTGCCGACGAGCGCGGCCCGTTTCGGGATCGGCGCCCCATGGAGCCTGCCACTGCCATCATTCGCCGGTTCCGTGCCGACCCCGGCCAACGACGCCGAGCGGGTCGCCGAGATGATCGGCCAGGGCAAGATCGAGGTCAGTCCGCTGTCCATGGCGCTGGTCGCCGGTGCGGTCAGCAGCGGCACCTGGCGGCCACCGCAGCTCCTCAAGGACGCACCATCGCCGGTGCCGCCCAAGAACACGGACTCGTCGGACGCGATCCCGACCCTCCAGGGCCTCATGCAGCGCGCCGTGCGGGGCGGCGCCTCCAAGGCCACCGCGGGTGTCACCGCCACGGTGCCGTACGGCAACGGGCAGTCCGTCTCCTGGTTCGTCGGCTACCGGCAGGGCGTGGCCTTCGCGATCGCGGTGGAGGGCAAGGTCAAGGCGGACAGCCTGGCCGGGACGTTCCTGAGGGCCGCGACCTGACCGGAGACTGTCGACGCGGCGGTGACCGCTGTGACGGCTTTGTCATTTCTTGACTAAAGGGCCGCAACCAACCAGGCGCGACCGGGCGTCTTAACAAGTGACTGAGACACCGCTTGGGGGGTTGCGGACTCAGTCGCCGTGATGAGACCAGAGCCTCGTCTCGGGGGAGGCTCTGCCGTCCGGACCGGCCCGACCCTGCCGGTCACCCCCGTGGGTGTGCCTAGTCCACACCCACGGGGGTTCTCATCTTCTACGGATCTTTCGCCGGGGACGGCGTCCCGTCGGGAATCTCTTTGGCATCCGGAGCGTTGACGATGTACGGTCGACGCGACGGGTGCCTCGGTGCCCGGTTGACAACTCAAGAGGGGGTGACCGGTTTCGACTTCGGTATGTCGAGACATGGGGAAGCGGGCCGAGGGCTGCGGTTGTGACCTCGTAAATCCTGTGACCGCAAACGAACAAGTGCCAACTCTAAGCGCACTCAGTTCGCCCTTGCCGCCTGAGGTTAGGTAGCGAACTTGTCAGCCCGGGAGTGTCTCCGGCCCGGGACCTGGCATCGCTAGGAGACTCAACCTGCCGCTCCGGCCACGGGAGCGACGGGGAAACCTAACAGTGGCTGAGCCTGTCGGCGACACGCCTGCGTGAGCGCCGGGGCTGAGAAAACGACTAGCAGGCTGCGCCCGGAGAAGCCCTGTCTTGGTACTGAAGGACGCGGGTTCGATTCCCGCCACCTCCACGAGGCGGGCCTGTGTGCTCGGCGGCCTTTGGCCGCCTTCGCCATGGCCCGCTATGTCTTTCGGGGGGACGACCCCCCGAACCCCCCGGTGTGCGGCTTCGCCGCACCCGGGGTTGCTGTTTTCTTGGGGCCGTGTGCTCGATGGCCTTCGGCCATCCTTGCCGCGGACCGCTTCGGCTTTTGGCCCTGAGTCCCCTGGTGTGCGGCTTTGCCGCGTGTTCGGGGGTTGTTGTTTCTTGCGGGTCTTTGCTCGTCGGTCCTCGGGGCGATGTGCCGGGCCCGCTTTGTGCTTCTCGAGAGCCGTTGCCCTGAGGCTCAGGGCAACGGCTCTTTGTCTCTGTGGTCAGTCGGCCAGGTTGGCGGCGGTTACGGAGAGGTCGGCCTTTTCCGCGGGGGCGGTGCCCATGGCGGCGGCCAGTTTGCGGTAGCGCTGGGCCTCGTCGGGGCGGCTGCGACGCTCCAGGGTGCGGGCCAGGGCCTCGTAGGCCCAGCCGTTCGTGGGGTCAAGGTCGATCAGCTGCCGGAACGTCTGCTCGGCGCGGCCGAGCTGGGCGCTGTGGAAGTACGCTCGGCCGAGCAACTCCACCGCCGCCCGGTTGGCCGGGTCGCGCTCGACGATCGGGGCGAGGATGCGGCCGGCTCCGGCGTAGTCCTTCGCGTCGAAGAACAGGCATCCGCGCTGGTAGTCCTCGTACGTCATGGTTCCTCCGTCGACGGCACCCCCTTGACGGGGTGCCTGACGCGGCAACACCGGCAGCGGTCGGTCTGTTCCCGGAGAGACGCCGTCGGGACTTTGGGTTCATTGCGGTTCTTGGCATGATCCGCGAGACTCGGTGATCATTTTCGCTGGCTCGAAGTGAGGGCTTGTGTCGGGACTGATGTCTGAGCCACTGCCTGATGTGGCGGGCACCGTGGCCGAGTTCGTCGCCGGGCTCCGGTGCCTGAAGGCATGGACCGGCCTCTCGTATCGAGAGCTCGAGAAGCGGGCGGCGCTCGTGGGAGACGCCCTGCCGCACAGCACCGTCGCGTCGTCGCTGAGCCGGGACCGGCTGCCGCGCGAAGAAGTGGTGAAGGCGTTCGCCCGGGCGTGCGGCTGCTCACCGCAGACCGTCGACGCGTGGGTCGCCCGACGTAGGCACCTCGTGCTGCTCGCCGAGTCGGGGACCGCCTCGACCGTGGCGCGGAAGGCGTCCGTACGGGGCTCGCGGGTCACCAAGCGGCATCTGGTCACGGCCGGGGGTGTCGTGGCCGCGGCCGCCGTCGGGGCGGCGCTCACGCTGACCGCGTTGGGGCGGTGGCGTTCCTGATGGGCGTCCGGCCCGCGTGAGGCGGGCCGGACCAGGGGGCGTCGTCAGGGGCGGACGGCGACGTGCACGTGGTCCCGGTGGCACACGGTGACGCCGGAGCCCTTCTTGCAGTTCTTGTCCTTGTGGCCGCGCCAGTTGCCGTTGGGCGAGTAGATGATGCCCTGCCAGATGATGTGGTCGATGGAGTAGGCGCCGTGGTGGTTCACCAGCCACTTGACCATCTTGTAGCCGTCGGCCCGGTTGTCGCCCGTGGCCGTACGGCCGATCTTTCCGTAGACGAGGTCGCAGGCGCGCCCCTGCGGGTGGTAGGGGAGCGGGTCCGGGTGCTTACAGCCCTGCGAGTCCCAGTGGTAGTGGCCCTTGCTCGAGGCGCTGCTCGCCGCCTTGTACAGCTTGCACATCTTCGCGGTGACCTTCCCCGCGGAGCCGCAGCCGACCAGCTGGGCGCTCGCCGCCTGGGCCGTGCCGGCCGTCGCGGCGAAGAGGGTCACGGTGACGCCCGCGGAGGCGAGCAGGGCGGGGATTCTGGTTCTCATTGGCACCTTCCTGGCGATGTCTGGGGGACCTCGCGGCCAGAAGTTACGGATGTGACCGCCAGGGTGGAAGATCATTTACTGTCCAGGACAGTCCGGGACGGATGCTCTCTTGGCTGTCGAGGAGCATTGGGCGGTCCCGGAGCGGGCATGCCGACAGTGATGTCCGTCGCGATCTGCCTGTTCACCGCCGACCTCCGGGTGCGGGACAACCCGGTGCTGCGTGCGGCACTGCGGGCGGATGAGGTGGTGCCGCTGTTCGTCGTGGACGATGGTGTGCACGCGTCGGGGTTCGTGACGCCGAACCGGGCGGCGTTCCTCGCAGACTGCCTCGCGGACCTGGACGGCGCTCTTCGGGCACGGGGCGGCCGTCTCGTCGTACGGCATGGGGACGTCGTCCGCGAGGTCGTCGCGGTGGCGGAGGAGACCGGCGCGGGCGAGGTGCACCTGGCGCGGGACGTCAGCGCGTTCGCCCAGCGACGCGAGGCCGGGCTGCGCCGGCTGATGAGCGGGCGGGTGCGCGTCCATGATTCGGTCCACGTTGTTCCGGCGGGGGCTGTGACTCCGGCGGGGCGAGGGCACTTCGCGGTCTTCGGTCCCTACTTCCGGCGGTGGAGCGGGGTTCGGATCCGGGAGCCGCTCGCCGACCCGGACCAGGTGACCGTCCCGCTCGTACGGTCCGAGCGTCTCCCGGAGCGGGCCGATCTCGCCGGCGGTGAGCCGTCGCCCGTCCTGCCTCGGGGCGGGGAGGAGGCGGCGCGGCGGCGTGCGGAGGACTGGCTCGGCGGGCCGATCGTCCGGTACGCCGACCTGCACGACGATCTGGCCGCCGACGGCACGTCGCGCCTGTCGCCGTACCTTCACTTCGG
The DNA here is from genome assembly GCF_040655075.1 of Actinoallomurus sp. NPDC050550. NCBI lineage: Bacteria > Bacillati > Actinomycetota > Actinomycetes > Streptosporangiales > Thermomonosporaceae > Actinoallomurus > Actinoallomurus sp. NPDC050550. The sequence continues at coordinate 54,625 of NZ_JBFAJC010000036.1, forward strand.
TTGCCTGTCCGCCGTCGAACTGGTGCATCGGGCCAGGGCGATGGGCGGCCCCGGCGCCGAGGCGTTCATTCGGCAGCTCGCCTGGCGGGACTTCCATCGGCAGCTGCTCGCGGACCGGCCGGGCGCGGCGCACGACGACTACCGGCCCCGAGGTGACCGTTGGCGCACCGACGACGCGCTGGTGGCGGCGTGGCGGCAGGGACGCACCGGGTATCCGCTGGTCGACGCGGCGATGCGGCAGCTGGCGGCGGAGGGCTGGATGCACAACCGCGGGCGGCTGGTCACCGCGAGCTTCCTGGCCAAGACGCTGTACGTCGACTGGCGGGTCGGCGCGTGGCACTTCCTCGACCTGCTGGTCGACGGGGATGTCGCGAACAACCAGCTGAACTGGCAGTGGGTGGCCGGGACCGGCGCCTCCACCCGGCCGAACCAGGTGCTCGATCCGCTTGCGCAGGCGCGGCGGTTCGACCCGCGCGGTGACTATGTGCGGCGGTGGATACCGGAGCTCGCGCCGATCGAGGGGGCCGCCGTCCATCGGCCGTGGCTTCTGCCCGCGGAGGTCCGCCGACGTCTGAACTACCCCGATCCCATCGTCGACCTGGCCGAGCGCCGGGAGCGGTTCCATCGCGCGCGGAGCGGAGGCTGAGTGGTGCGAGGTCGGGACCGGGGGCTGTGCCTGGTGACCGGAGCGACGGGGTACATCGGCGGCCGGCTGGTGCCCGAACTGCTCGACGCCGGGTACCGCGTCCGCTGTCTCGCCCGTTCTCCGGGACGGTTGCGCGCCCAGCCGTGGATCGGACGGGTGGAGGTGGTCCGCGCGGACGTCGCCGACGCCGCCGCGGTCCGCCGGGCCCTCGACGGTGTGAGGGTGGCGTACTACCTGGTGCACGCACTGGTCCGCGGGCGGGGATTCCCCGAGGAGGACCGGCGGGCGGCGCGGACGTTCGCGGCCGCGGTCCTGGACGCGGGTGTCGGCCGGATCGTCTACCTCGGAGGGCTGGGACCGCTCGGTCCGGACGTATCGGAGCACCTGCGGTCCCGGGCGGAGGTCGGCTCGATCCTGCTGGCCTCCGGTGTGCCGACGGCCGTGCTGCGCGCCGCGGTGGTGGTCGGCTCCGGCTCGGCGTCGTTCGAGATGATGCGGTACCTCACCGAACGGCTCCCGGTGATGGTCACCCCCCGTTGGGTCCATACCCGCACGCAGCCGATCGCCGTGGGCGACGTGCTCTGGTACCTCGTCGGCTGCGCGGAACTGCCCTCCTCGGTCAACCGGGCTTTCGACATCGGTGGCCCGGACGTGCTGACGTACGAGGAGATGATGCGGCGATACGCGGCGGTCGCCGGGCTGCCGCGGCGTGTCGTCGTACCGGTCCCCGTACTGTCGGCCCGGTTGTCCAGTCTGTGGGTCGGCCTGGTGACGCCCGTCCCCGGTCGTCTGGCCCGGCCTCTGGCGGAGTCCCAGCGCCACGAGGTGGTGTGCCGCGAGCATGACATCGCCCGGTTCGTGCCTGACCCGCCGGGCGGGCTCACCGAGTTCGACGAGGCGGTGCGCCTGGCGCTGCGGTGCGTCCGCGATGTCCGCGTCTCCCGGGCGTCCGCGCCCGGCGACCCGTCGCCGGGCGACCCCGCCTGGGCCGGCGGCACTCTCTGCGCCGACGTCAGGGAGTGTCCGGTCGCGGCCCCTCCCGAGGCGCTGTGGCGGGTCATCGAGGGCATCGGCGGCGCTGCCGGGTGGTACTCCTGGTCGGCGGCCTGGGCGGTCAGAGGCGGCATCGATCGGCTGTTCGGTGGAGTCGGCATGCGCCGTGGACGACGCGAACCGCACCGGCTGCGCGTCGGCGACGCCGTGGACTTCTGGCGTGTGGAGGAGATCCTCCCGGGAAAGCTGCTGCGCCTGCGCGCGGAAATGCGACTGCCGGGGCTCGCCTGGCTGGAGTTGGCGATCGAGGCGCGACGGGGCCGCACCTGGCTCCGGCAGCGCGTGCTGTTCCGCCCTCGCGGCTTCGTCGGGCTCCTCTACTGGTGGGCGAGCCGCCCGTTCCACGGGGTCGTCTTCGGCGGGATGCGGCGGGGCGTACGCCGCGCGGCCGAGCGGGAGGCCGCACGGGTCGGCGGGCGAGCGGTACGTGTGCGATGAGGACGGTGGCGGAGCGCGTGTGATGTGGCGGGTCAGCGGACGCGTGCGGTCGGACGGCTGCGTGTTCCGCGACGTCGCACCATGATCGGGCTTTAATGTGGGCGCGTGCGAGATTTGGTGGACGGAGTCCGGTATTTCCTGCGGGGGATGGGGTGGGTCGCGCGGCGGCCCCGGCAGTGGCTGTTCGGTCTGATCCCGGCCCTCATCGTCCTCGTCGCCTACGTCGTGGCCCTGGTCTTCCTGGCGCGCTACGACTGGGACCTGGCGAAGGCCATGAGCCCGTTCGCCGACCACTGGTCGAAGGGCCTCCGCGACGCCACCCGCGGGCTGATCGCCGTTCTCGTCTTCGGGGCCGCGGTCATGATCGCGGTCGTCACGTTCACGGCCGTCACGCTGATCGTCGGCGATCCCTTCTACGAGAGCCTCTCCGGGCGGGTGGAGGAGAGCGCGGGCGGGCGTCCTCCCGAGGCGCGGGTCTCGCTGTTGCGGCAGCTCGCGCGCGCCATCGTCGACGCGATCGTCGTCGGGTCGGTGACCGCGCTGTTCGCGGTGCTGTTCTTCGCTCTGGGCTTCGTGCCGGCGATCGGGCAGACCGTCGTCCCCGTCGTCGCGGCGTTCGTGTCGGGCTATTTCCTTACGTTCGAGTTGACGTCGATCCCGCTGGAGCGGCGCGGCATACGGCGGCGGGAGCGCTTCGCGCTGCTGCGCCGCGACAAGTGGTTGGTCCTGGGGTTCGGCGTCACGGTCTTTGTGGTGTTCCTCATCCCGCTCGGAGCGGTGTTGACCATGCCTGGAGCGGTGGCGGGCGGTACTCTCCTCGCGCGCGAAAGACTTGCCCGACCGGCGATTCCGCCGGATCAAGGGGCTTTGACCGAGAACGTCGCGTGAGAGAGATGTCACGTTCCCGCCACGCCATGGCTAACAAGCTGTGGCCGTAGCGTAATTACCGGTCGAGGCGAAAATAGTTGATCTTCACGTAACCTGTGCGGCATGTCTGATCAGGGGAGCGCCGGGCAGTGGCGTCCGGCGAGCAGCCAAAGCGGCCCGTACTCCGAACCGGATGAGCCGACAGGCCCGCTTCCCGCGGTCAGCGGACAGGACGCCGCACCCTCGGGTTTCCCTCCCGTGAGCGGTCAGCCCGGTTCCTGGTCCGCGGATGATGACGCGCCGACGGGCGGGTTCCCCAGTGTCTCGACGCCGCCGGAGCCCGAGGAGACGGGGCGCCGCGAGCGTGCGCCGTTCGAGCCCGCCGACCCGCGGCGCGGGTCGGCCGCCGGTCCGTCGGCGTCCGCCGAGCCGGGTGAGCCGAACGGGTTCGGCCCGTCCGCGGAGTCCGGCGGGTTCGACCCGTCCCCTGAGACCGGCTGGTCCGGCGGGTTCGGCTCGTTCACCGAGCCGGCGGCCGGGTTCGGTCCGGCCGGGGAGTCCGCCGCGGGCGCGTCCGAGCAGGGTCCGTCGTTCCCTGCCGGGAACTCGTTCGGGACCGAGGCGCACGCCGCCCCCGAGCCCTACGTCGAGCCGACCACGGCGTTCGAGTCGGTGACGCCGCCGGAGGAGGAGACGCCGTCGAGTCCGTTCGGCCCTGCCGCGACGGCGGAGTTCTCCTCCGACGCCGCGCTGCCGGCCCCCTCCGGCTCGACACCGCCGTTCGGTTCGGAGGCCCCGCGCGTCGATCCGTACGACGCGCGCGACGCCTCGTACGGGTACGAGGTGTCGGATCCGTCGTTCGCGTCCGGGCCGTCCCACCCGGGGCGGGACACGGTCGCCGGATTCCCGGAGACGGCGAGTCCCGGTATGGACTCCGGGCCTCAGCCGTTCTCGTTCGAGTCGCTGCTCGCCCCGGGCGAGGGCACCCCCGGCGCGGTCGCGCCGAACGGTCAGGCGGCGTACGACGGCGCGCCCGCGCCGCAGTCGTTCCACGCTCCGGGTGGGGAGCCGGCGGCCCCGCCGCCTCCAGCGGACCGGCGCGTGTCGGCCGAGGAGCAGGACGCGGAGAACGACTTCTTCGCCCAGGACGGCCACCCGCCGATGTGGGACAAGGTGGTGGCGCCGTCCGGCCCGCCGCCGCAGCCCGGCAAGCCGAGCAGCGGCAACCTGCGGCTGCCGGACTGGATGCGCGACGAGGGGAACGCCGGTGGCGGTGGGGGTCTGACCGCTCCGCCGCCTAGCGACGACTTCGAGGAGGAGGGTCGCACGAAGCGGCGGCTGTTCGCCGGGCTGGGCGTGCTCGTCGTCGGCGTCGTCGCGGCGACGGGCGCCTACTTCATCAAGGCGCGCGGGGGTTCGGACGCCACCGCCCACTCCGCCGTCCCGAGCCATTCGGCGAAGACGCCGCCGAAGAGCGGCGGGCAGGCGACGAACCCGGAGCCGGAGAAGCCGCTCGCGCAGTTCAAGGGCGACCACACCAAGCCGGTGGGCCACATCAGCGACCCGCGGGCCGGGCTTTCGTACCCGAAGCTCGGCAAGCCCTGGCAGATGCAGACGCAGAAGAGCGCCATGGCCGAGCTCGGGTTCAGCGCCGGCCAGTTCGCCGTGACCGAGAAGGCCGGAAACCAGCCGAAGCGCTGGGGCCGGCTGATGAGCGGGCAGCTGGGCGGCGCGGACAAGAACGCCTACGACGGGCCGGGGTCGGAGCGAACCGCCGCCACGCAGGCGGCCGACACCTACGAGGCGCGGATGTACGGCTACAAGCACAAGAAGAAGGTGCTGGCCTCCCAGCCGCTCGACGTCGACGGGCACAAGGGATGGCTGGTCGGCTACTACCTGACGTTCCACCGTCCGGGCGTGAAGGCCACCGGGGAGATCTTCACGGTCGCCCTTGTGGACACGGGCAAGAAGACGCCGGGGCTGGTGCTCATGACGGTGCCGAACACCGACAAGAAGCTGTGGCCGGACGTGAACTTCGTGATGCGCTCCATCAAGGTGGTGTGATCCGGGCCTCGGTCCCCGAAAGCCATACCGAATCCCATTCCAATCGGCGTCGGCGGCGATCTAAGGTAGGCCGCAACAGGATGCCGGCGAATGGGGTGGGGACATGGCCATCGGGCTGACCGAGGAGCACGAGGCGCTCGCCGACGCGGTGCGCGGGTGGGCAGAGCGCAACGCGTCCGTGGACGTCGTACGCGCGACGCTCGACGCCGAGAAGGAGGCCCGCCCCGCCTTCTGGGCCGGTCTGGCCGAGCAGGGCCTCCTCGGCCTCCATGTGCCCGAGGAGTACGGCGGGCAGGGCGCCGGCCTGCTGGAGCTCGCGGTCGCGCTGGAGGAGCTCGGCAGGGCCGTCGTCCCCGGCCCCTTCCTGCCGACGGTGCTGGCCAGTGCCGCGCTGCTGCGCGCCGAGCAGGCGATCAAGTCCCACGCCGAGCTGCTCCCGGGCCTGGCCGACGGCTCTCTGACCGGCGCCCTGTCCCTGGCGGGCGGCTTCACCGGCCACCGCGCGGACGGCGGCTTGACGATCAGCGGTACGGCCGAGCCGGTGCTGGGCGCCGGGCTCGCCGACGTCATCGTGCTCCCGGTGACCACTGACGACGGCGAGGAGTGGGTGGCCGTCGACGCCGCCCGGCTCACTGTCACACCGGTCAAGAGCCTGGACCGTACTCGCCGCATCGCCCGCGTGTCCGCCGACGGCGTCACCGTCCCGGCCGACCGGATCCTGACCGGCCTCACCGGCCCGGAGGTCCTCGACCTGGCCGCGCTGCTCCTCGGCGCCGAGGCCGCCGGTCTCGCCGACTGGTGCGTGACCACCGCCGCGGAGTACGCCAAGGTGCGCGTGCAGTTCGGTCGGCCGATCGGGCAGTTCCAGGGCGTCAAGCACAAGTGCGCCCGGATGCTGATCGAGCTGGAGAAGGCCCGCGCCGCCGTATGGGACGCCGCCCGCGCCTCCGACGACGCCGCGGACGAGTCCGCCTTCGCGGCCGGGGTCGCGGCCGCCGTCGCGCCCGACGCCGCGCTGCGCTGCGCCCGCGACTGCATCCAGGTGCTCGGCGGCATCGGCTTCACGTGGGAGCACGAGGCCCACCTCTACCTGCGCCGCGCCTCGACGCTGCGAGCGCTGCTCGGCTCGGGCAAGGAGTGGGCCGGTTCGGTCGCGCGACTGGCGCTCGACGGCGTGCGCCGCGCGGTCGAGGTCGAGCTGGACGAGGACACCGAGCCGCTGCGCAACCGCATCCGCGCGGAGGTCGAGCAGCTCGCCGCGATCACCGACGACCGGGAGCGGCACGCGAAGATGGGCGACGAGGGCTGGGTGTTCCCGCACCTGCCCCGCCCGTGGGGCAAGGCCGCGTCCCCGATGGAGCAGGTGCTCATCCTGCAGGAGCTGCGCGCCGCGAAGGTGAAGGGCCCGCAGCTCGCCATCGGCGCGTGGGTGGTGCCGTCTCTGGTGACGTACGGCACGGCGGAGCAGCAGGAGCGGTGGCTCGCGCCGACGCTGCGCGGTGAGCTGGTGTGGTGCCAGCTGTTCAGCGAGCCCGGCGCGGGCTCCGACCTCGCCTCGCTGCAGATGCGCGCCGAGCGGGTCGAGGGCGGCTGGCGGCTCACCGGCCAGAAGATCTGGACGTCCATCGCCCAGCGCGCCGAGTGGGCGATCTGCGTCGCCCGTACCTCGGTCGAGCCGAAGAAGCACGACGGCATCACCTACTTCGTCGTCGACATGAAGGCCGAGGGCGTCGACGTACGGCCGCTGCGGGAGCTGACCGGCGACGCGATGTTCAACGAGGTGTTCCTCGACGGGGTGTTCGTGCCCGACGACCAGGTCGTCGGCGAGGTCGGCGGCGGCTGGAAGGTCGCCCGCAACACCCTCAGCAACGAGCGGGTCCAGCTGTCCAGCAGTCAGGGTCTCGGCGCGGGGACCAAGGAGCTGCTGGGCTTCTTCCAGGGCAAGGACCTCGACCCGGTCGGCCTCGCCGAGCTGGGCGGGCTGCTGTGCCAGGGCCAGGCCATCGACCTGCTCGGCCTGCGCCTCACGCTGAAACAGATCTCCGGGGCCGAGCCGGGCGCCGAGGCGAGCGTCCGCAAGCTGCTCGGAGTGCAGTACAACCAGGAGGTCGCCGACTTCATCTGGGAGGCGCAGGGCGCGGTCGCCGCGGAGGAGGAACCGGGCCAGGCCACCAACATCTGGGCCCGCTACATGCTGTTCAGCCGGTCGATGACCATCTACGGCGGCACCACCGAGGTCCAGCTCAACGTCATCGCCGAACGCCTGCTCGGCCTGCCCCGCGACCCGGAGCCCGGCAAGTAGGACTGGGACGACGGGGGAGCGGCGCATGGGGATCGGACTGACCGAGGAGCATGAGGAACTGGCCGCGACCGTGCGTCGCTTCACCGCGCGGCACGTGCCCCGCACGGTGGTGCGGGCCGCCGTGGCGGACGCGGGGGTGGTGGGGCGAAGCCACGGGGGTGGGAAACAGGCGGTGGTGGGGCGGAGCCACGGGGGTGGGAAACAGGCGGTGGTGGGGCGGAGCCGCGAGGGTGGAGAACAGGCGGCGGTGGGGCGAAGCCACGAGGGTGGAGAACAGGCGGTACGCGCGTCGCGGCCCGGCTTCTGGCCGGAGCTGGCGGCGCAGGGGCTGCTCGCCCTGCACCTGCCGGAGGAGTACGGCGGGCAGGGTTTCTCTCTGCTGGAGCTCGCGGTGGCCGTCGAGGAGATGGGGCGGGCACTGGCACCGGGACCGTACGTTCCGACCGTGCTGGCGAGCGCGGTCATCGCCGCGGCCGACGCGCCCAAGGACGTGCTGCGCGGCCTGGCCGAGGGCACGGTGACCGGCGCGGTCTGCCTGGCCGCCGGGCTGACCGGCCGACGCGACGGCGAGGCCCTGGTGGTGGACGGCGCCGCCGGCCCGATCCCCGGCGGGCTCGCCGCGGATCTCATCGTCGCCCCGGTCGCCGTCGACGACGGCACCGAGGAATGGGCGGTGCTGTACCCGCTGGAAGGCGGTATCGAGGCGCTGTGCGGCGTCGACGTGGTCTCCGGAGCGGCGCGCGTCATGCCGGGCGGCGTGACGGTGCCCCCGCACCGGCGGCTGGCGGGGCTGACCCGGCCGGACGTCCTGGCCCTCGCCGCGGTGGTGCTCGGCGCCGAGGCGTGCGGGGTGGCCGGGTGGGCGGTCGAGGCGGCGGCGTCGTACGCCCGGTCGCGTGAGCAGTTCGGCCGGCCGATCGGGCAGTTCCAGGGCGTCAAGCACAAGTGCGCCCGGATGCTGATCGAGCTGGAGAAGGCCCGCGCCGCCGTGTGGGACGCCGCGCAGGCCGTCGCCGCCGGAGAGCAGGTCCCGTACGCGACCGGGGTCGCCGCCCTCGTCGCCCCGGACGCGGCCGTCGCCTGCGCCGAGGACTGCATCCAGGTGCACGGCGGCATCGGGTACACCTTCGAGCACGACGCCCACCTGTACTACCGGCGCGCGCTGGCGCTGCGGGCCGTCCTGGGCCGCGCGGCGCGGTGGCGGGAGTCGATCGCCGGGCTCGCCCTCGCGGGAACGACCCGGGAACGTGAGCTCGACCTGCCGCCCGAGGCCGAGCCGCTGCGGCGGGAGATCCACGCGCGCGTGGCCGAGCTCGCCGCCCTCGGCGAGCGGGAGCGTGTGACGGAACTGGCCGCCGGCGGCTGGGTGCAGCCGTACCTGCCGCGCCCATGGGGCCGGGCCGCCTCTCCGCTCGAACAGGTCGTCATCCACCAGGAGCTGCGGGCCGCCTCGATCCAGGGGCCGCAGCTGGGCATCGGCGCGTGGGTCGTGCCGTCGCTGGCCGTGTACGGCACGCCCGAGCAGCAGGAGCGCTTCCTGCCCGCGACACTGCGGGGCGAGATCGTGTGGTGCCAGCTGTTCAGCGAGCCGGGGGCAGGCTCGGACCTGGCCGGCCTGCGTACCCGCGCCGAACGGGTGGAGGGGGTGGCGGGGCGCAGCCACGGGGGTGGAGAGCAGGGCGTGGTAGGGCGCAGCCACGAGGGTGGAGAGCAGGGCGTGGCGGGACGCAGCCACGGGGGCGGAAAGCCGGGGCGCAGCCACGGAAGTGGAGAACAGGGCGTGGTGGGGCGCGGCCACGGAGGTGAAGGGCAGAGCGGCTGGCGGCTGTCGGGGCAGAAGATCTGGACCTCCCTCGCCCAGTACGCCCAGTGGGGGATCTGCGTCGCCCGCACCGACCCGGGGGCGCCGAAACGGGACGGCATCACCTACTTCCTGGTCGACATGGCGTCTCCGGGCGTCCAGGTACGGCCGCTGAAGGACCTGACCGGCGCGGAGGTCTTCAACGAGGTGTTCCTCGACGAGGTGTTCGTGCCCGACTCCCTCGTCGTCGGCACGGTCAACGCCGGCTGGCAGGTGGCGCGGGTGACGCTCACCGCCGAACGCGTCAACCTGTCGACCGGCTGGCAGCTCGGCGCGGACCTGCCCCGGCTGCTGGACCTGGTCGGCGACCTCGGCCTCACCGACGATCCGGTCGTCCGTGACGGCCTCGGCGGGCTGGTCGCCGACGCGCACGTGTTCGCGCTGCTCGGCCTGCGCGCCACCCTCAAGCGGCTGTCGGGCGTGGACGCCGGCGCGACCGCGAACGTCAGCAAGCTCGTCGGCATGGAGCACGGCCAGCGGATCACCGAGTACGGCTTCGGGCTGCTGGACGCCGACGGCGCGCTGACCGGGCCGAGCGGCGCGGGGCCGCGCGCGGAGTGGACCCGGCTCCTGCTGGCCTCCCGGGCCATGACCATCGGCGGAGGTACCACCGAGGTCAACCTCAACGTCATCGCCGAACGACTCCTCGGGCTGCCCCGGGACCCCGAACCGGGACATTAGGGGTTGCCGAGACCAGAGTCGATAGAGCCCGTGTCCGGCACGTGCAGACGTGGCGGGTGTTCGGGTCGCGTCGTCAGGCGGTCGCCGGATCGGTGAGCGCGGCCCACTGCGCGGCGACTTTGTCGTGGTCGTCCTGGACGGTCGCGGTTCGCCGATCGTGGGACTGGTAAGGCAGGACCTCGCGCTGGACCAGGTCCAGGGCCAGTTCCGCCGTGCGCCGCAGAACGGGCTCACCGGTCTTGGCGTACTGCATGGCCAGCAACTGGACGAACCGGTAACTGCGCGGTCCGGACGATGCGACGAACTGGTCGAAGACCCAGTGCCCGACGATCTGGTCCAGCGCGCGTTCTTCCAGGCGGGGCAGCCACCTGAGTCGGTAGGCGAGCTGCATCGTGTTGGATGCCACTGGTGCGCCCAGGAGGTTGAGCAGCGTCACCGTGCCCAGCACGAGCAGTGACCCTGGCAGAAGGTGATGGCGCGGGTACTCCACGGCGAGGAGTACGGCCGGGGTGACCAGCTTGGTGATGAGGCCGGTGGGAATCGCGGCGATCCGGAGGAGGCCGTTCCGCCGCCCGGAAGGCGTCCGGGCGCGCCGGATCAGCACCCACCTGAGCGCCGGGACCACGGCGAGCACGATCGGCGTCCCGGCCGGGGCGGCGGCGAGAAGCCGCGCCAGGGGAGGGCCCCAAGGTCCGATGGCCAGCAGGACGGCGCCGACCACGCCGAGGGACGCGCCGAGCCGGTAGAGCGCACGGTCCTCCCGCAGGATGGCGTGCAGGCACCAGTCCCAGCTCCACAGGTTCGCCGTGACCAGGATCAGTGCGCAGATCCCGGGCCAGCCCGGCCGAGTCGGCGCGTGCAGGGCCGCCGGGGTCAGGGCGACGAACACCGGGAGCGTGAAGACCGCCAGCGCGGCGGCGTGCCGCAGCCGGTCGCCGACCGTGGGAGCAACGACCTGGTGGACGAATCCGGCCAGCGCGTTCCGGCGTACGGCCCGGTCGAAGGCGTACGCACTCCAGGCGCCGTGCCTGTGGCGGTTGAACAGCCAGTGCGCCGTGCAGCCCGCCGCGGCGGGCGCGACCCACCAGTTCACCAACGTGGACGACGGAACGACGAGCGTGGTGGCGAGCAGGCCTCCCAGCGCGATGTCCGGCAGCGCGAAGAAGCCGATCAGGGCGCCCAGTATGACCAGGACGACCAGCCCCGGCCACCCCAGGCCCGCCAGAAACCCGAGAGGCCAGTGCAGCAGCCAGCCCGCGAGGGTCCACATGGCCGCACCCGTGATCAGCGCGTAGATGAAGAAGACCGGGCCATCCACCCTGGGGTCGGTCTTCATGCGCGGCGCTATCTCCAGGTTGCGCATCGCCACGTACACCGTCAGGAGGAGCCCCAGGCAAGTCAACCAGACAACCTGCATATAACCAGGAAAGCTCTTCCCTGGAACGAGCGCGACCTTTCCGGGAAAGTAGCCGTGTGGAGCTTTTAGCGCTGCTGGTCCTCGGCGCCGCCGTCAGCGCCGTACGCCTGTATCGAGTGCGGTCGACGCTCGGCAATCCGCTGGGCCGTGGGCTCGGGGCCACGGTCGCCGGAGCGGGAGCCGGTCTGCTGCTGGCGCCGCCTGTCGACCGGGCCGCGGCGACGGCGGCCGCCATGGTCGTCCTCGGTGTGGCCTGCGGGACGATCTGGCCGGAGACGCTGTTCGGCGTCAGCATGGGGGCGGCGTTCGCCGGTCTTCCCCCGCGCTGGTCGGCCTTGCCCGTCCTGGCCGCTTCGCTCGCCTACGCCGGGGTCGCCGTGCGCCACACCGACTGGTGGCGGCACCGCATGGCCGGCCGGGCGTACCTGCGTAGTGGAAGGATGGCGCTGCGGGCGATAAGGCAGGGCAAGGGGCAGGGCGCGGCCTACCTCGACCCGCCCTCGCCGCCCGAGCGGCTGCCTCTCCCGATCTTCTGGCTCGCGGGTCTGGTCCCGCTGGGCCTGGGGCTGGCCGCCGGAGGGGCGTGGCGGGCGCTGACCGGGCTGCTGGTCTCGCTGGCGTTCCTGCTCAACCTGCCAGGGCTGCGCGGAATGACCCGTAAGTACCGCAACACGCTTCTGCTCAGCATGCCGATCAGGGGCGTGGTCATCGTGCTGGCCGCGGCCGGGCCGATCGGTGCGTGGGTGGCGGAGGTCGGGTCCTTCCCGGTCGCGCCGTCGCTGCGCGTGCCGGTGGGCGTGGTGCTCGTGCCCGTGGGGATGGCCGTGGCGGCCTGGTTCGATTCGGGAGAGAGGAAGGGAGGGCTGGTCAGGTGGCTCCTGGCGGGCGGTGTCCTGAGCGGTATCGCCGACGATGGCCTGTTCTTCTTCCTGTGCGGCGGGGTGTTCCACGATGTGCCGGCGCTGCTGGCGGTCGGCGCCGTCCTGGCGGTCCTGTGGATTCTTCTCCGCTGCCGAAACTGGCTGTCGAACAGCAGGCCGCTGCTCATGGGCAACGTCGCCACGTTCGGTTCGGGCTGGGGAGGCATCACGGATGTCGAGGGGTGGGTGTACGACTGGGTTCTGACCCGTCCGAAGCGCCCTGACCTGAGCCTCCTGCAGGCCATTGTCGACCACTCGGTCCGCGCCCCGCACGGCGGAGCGCACTTCATGCACGACTTGGTCGGTGTCGACCGCGGCTCCCTGCGGGTACGGCACTCGCTGCAGTGGCTGGATTTCGTCGACTACCTCGTCGGGCGGATCGAGGAGGATGTGCTCCCGGAATTCGAGCCACCGGACGCCGCACGGCTGGCCTCGGGGCTCGCCGGTATTCGCGTCATCGCATGGGGTGCGAGGGCCAATCTCTACCAGTACGTCAACCTCCGCGAGGAGGCGGCGGCCGCCTACCGGCGGTCGGTGGAGATCGCCGAAGCGGCCGGGCTGTCCGATCTGGCCGCGTTCAGCCGGGTCGCTCTTGCCCTGGTCCTCGGCGCCCGGCTGCGCCGCCCGGCCGAGGCGATGTCGCTGCTGGAGACGGTCCTGGACGACGAGGGGGTGGCCTCGATGATCCGGCGGCGGGGCTGCCAGGTCGCGATGGTCATCAGCAGGGAGTTCGGCGACGAGGCCGCGGTGGTCGCCTACCGCCGCCGCCGGGACCTGCTCTCGGCCACGCCGGCCGACTACGCCCGGCTGCTGGCACGCGATCCGGGGACCGGCCGGAGCGGACCGTTGGCCAACCGCAAAATCGGCCGGTGGATGATGAAGCTGATGGAGAACCAGGAGCTGTTCTTCGACGCGTCCTCCCCGGAGGGCACGGAGCCGCTGCCGCCTGCGCCGGGTGGCTTCGCGGTCCCGGAGCGGGAACTGCTGTCCGCCGGGCGGCTGCTGGCGCACCAGGGTAAGACGCGGCGGGCGCTGAGCGTGCTGGAGGACGCCGCGCGCCTGGCCGAGCAGCAGGGCCACACCGAGTGGCTGCTACGGTCCCGCAACGACATCGCGACCCTCCATCTGGAACGCGGAGACCGGTCGAAGGCCTGGCTCAACCTCATGGCGGCCATCGAGGCACATCAGCACATCCGCAGCCTCGCCCTCGACCCCGCCATCAGAGGCGACGTGGGCGGACTGTTCTCCGAGACCTTCGAGCGGGCGATCGAGCTCCTCGTGACGGCCCGGCCGAGACCCTCCGGGGAGTGGCCGAGCCGCCCGGCGGCGACCGCCTTCGATCTCAGCGAGCTGGCCAGGTCACGGGTCTTCCTCGAACTCCTCGGAGAGCGGCTGCCGCCGCTCTCCGAGGAGGAGGCAGCGGCGCAGACCAGGCTGAGCGAGGCCCGGCAGCGGCTGGCGGCGGCCCCGGAGGCCGAGCGCGGCGAGCGGCTGACGGAGGTACGCGACGCGGCGAGAGAGCTGGAGCGGTACTACGACCGGTCGCTGCCGGAGGGCCCGCACATGGCCGAGCACGTGGCCTTGCGCAGGGGAACGCCGGTGCCGTACGAGGAGATCCGGCGGCTGCTGGCCGACTCAGCGCCCTAGCGACATCGGGGCGGCGAGCAGCGAGACCGTCACCACGATGAGCGCGAACCACCCGCTCAGCGGGACCCGGACCCACCAGGGCGGGTCGGTCTCCTCGGCGACCGGCTCCCTGTCCTGCTCCGGCACGCTCGCCTCCAGCGGGATCGCCCGATACCACAGCTGCTGGACGCTGTGCCACCTGTCCGGCTCCGGCCCTTCAAGGTCGGGCGCGACCTTCTCCAGCAGTTCCAGGCGATGCAGGTCGAACACGGCCTTGAGCTGCACGCCGTACACCCGCGCCGCGGCGACCGCCGCCCGGTAGGTCACCATGGCCACCGCCATCGGGACCGTGAACACCAGCAGGAACATCCCCCACGGGCGCCCGGTCACCAGCGCCTCCGCCCCGGCGATCACGCCGTACAGCGCGGACAGGGCGCAGACGGTGGCCTGGAGGTCCACGTCCGAACGGGCCGAGGCGACTCCGGCCAGTGCCCGGTCGGAGGCCACCAGGTACAGCCGCGGCCAGACCACGACGGCGTCGAGGCCGTACCGGTAGGCGGGGTAGCGCTCGGCATTGCGCAGCACGTTCCCCAGGGTGGTCGGCAGTACGGCGGCCAGGTCGCTGGGAAGCGGATAGCCGGACTCGATCCGCTGGTACGGCCCTTCCTTGCCCAACCTGACGAGCACCGCCCGGTGGTGGCGGCGGCCGAACGCGCCCAGCGGACCCGGCCAGTACCCTTCCAGGAAACGCAGCAACGGCACGGTCGTCCCGGACACCAGCCCGGCGCAGAGCGCCGCGGCCAAGAGGAAGACGATGCCCTGCGCGACCTGACCGCCGGTGCTCTCGCGCTCCCAGGCGCCGAACGCGCCCGGCCGGAGCGTCACCGTCAGCAGGCCGAGGAAGGCGGCTGTGGGCACGAAGGACGTGAGCAGGAAACGCCGGTCGAGCGCGCCGACCGTCGTCTCCATCGCCTTGTCGAGCACGGCCACGCCTCATCCGCCCCGTGTCGCGAGCCGCAGTGGGTGCTCGGGCAGTCCCTCGTTGGCGCAGCGCGGCGGCGCGGTCCGATCGTAGAAGTCCAGTTCGTTCAGCCATCCGCAGCCGGGCTCGGCACAGCGGACCCGCGCCTTCGGCACCCGCGCTCCGCCGGGCAGGATCGCGTCGGTCGCGGCGCCGAAAGGCCCCATGGTCGTCGGTGGCGGCTCATATCCGCCGGTGGCCAGCAGCGCGTCGAGCTCCTCGACCGGCAACACGCCGACCGGCCTTCCGTCGCTGACCCGGACCAGGCCCGGGATGTCGTCGGCGAGGTCGAGCAGCGTCACCGCCGACGACGAGACGAACTCGGCCGCCGTCGTGTCCGCCGCGACCAGAATGACCGGCGGCGGCTCAGCGCGGTCGGCCAGATCCGGCGTCAGCAGCGTGACCGGCTCGCCGTCCCCGTCGACCAGCACGACCCAGCCGACCGCGGCGAGCCGCGTGCGGATCTCAGCGTGGTCGGCGTCTACCGGAAGCACTTCGGGGGTCATCGCCAGTCTCCGACCAGGACGAAGGGAGCCCAATAGTACGCGTCGGCGAAGGGCCGCCTGGAGTAGTCGGGCGTCGCACCTGCTCGTAGCGCGCGGCGGCTGCGCGCCGCGGCCGCGACGAGCGCCACGCGTTCGGGCCCGGCGACTTCGGGCTCGGCGGCCAGCCGCTCGTAGCCCGCGAGGGCGACCGCGAAGTCGCCCGCCCGGAAGGCCAGATCGGCGATGTCCAGGTCCAGCATCCGCCGGGCCGCACCGGCGCGCTCGGGGCGCAGCGCCTCGCAGTACGCCACCACCTGCCCGATCGTCATCTCCCGCGTGGCCCGCTGGGCACGCTGCAGCGCGACCGCCTTCCCCGCGCCGCCGACCAGCTCCGCGTAGAAACCCCGCATGAGGAGGCTGGTGGAGATCTCGTCCACCGACCACAGGCTGACCACGACGGAGGCCGCGCCGGAATACAGGATCGCCCGGGTCAGGCCGATGAGCTCGTCCCCCGGCCCGCGCAGGTTGACGCCGCTCTCACAAGCGCTGAGCACCACCAGATCGGGCCGGCAGCGCCGTGCGGTGAAATCCTCGGCCGTGAACAGCGCCACATCCGCGCCGGCCAGCGCGAACCCCGACCGCAGAGCGGCCTGCGGATCGAACACGCCGTGGCAGGCGACGTGCAGGACGTCCGCCTCGCCGGCCAGGCCCGCCAGCACCGCCTCCCTGGTCACCGCACCGCCACTGTGCACCTCGACGGCCTCGCCGCCGAGGGTCTCACGCAGCGCCAGCCCCTGCGCCTCGGCGTGCAGCAACGGCGCGTCGCCGGACCGGGAGTCGGCGAATACCACCGCTCGGCGCGGCACGCGGGGCGCACGCCCGCGTACGTAGGTCATGATCGACGCGCTCGGCGTGTAGCAGACCGGATGACGCTCGGCGAGCACCTGCCCGTCGGGAAGGGACAGGGCGTGCAGCGGTATCTGGTGCAGCAGGTCGTGGGGGACCAGCCACACCAGCTCTCCCGGCTCGGCCCAGTCGGCGGCCGGAGCCACGAGTGCGCCGAGCCGGTCCTGCAACGCCTCGGGCCGAGGCCGCTCGCCCAGCAGCCAGCCCGCCGCCTCGGTCAGCTCGGCCCGCCCGATCTCCAACCGGACCACCGCGGGCTCGGCCAGCTCGGCTCGCCCGACGAACACGTGGGTGCCGCCCTCACCCACCCAGTACTCCAGCAGCAGGGTCACCGTGGAGCACCAAAGGTCCGCAGCGTTTCGATCCAGAGGTCTCTGACCAACGGCTCTGCCAACAGGTCCTCCGAACGGGCGAACAACAGCCGCTCGCGGATGCGGGCCCGGCCCAGCCGTACAGCGGCGAACGGGAGCGGCCGCCCACCCGCCTCGACTCGGTACTCGTCGGCCACGATCCGATAGTCCGCGTACCCCACCGGCACATGGCGGGCGGCCAGCCACAGCTCCCTGGCCTGTTCTTCCTCTCCCTGCCGATACCGCTGGGCCGCCAGCAGCCGAGCCGCCGGCCTTCGCACCGCCATCGACACCGCCTCCTGCTTCTCACCCCCATGGCTTCGCCCCACCGCCCCCTCGTCGACGAGCCGGTCGAGTTCGTCGATGACGGTCGCGTCCAGGTCATCGCCGTCGGCCGCGCAGTACGCGGCCAGCACCTCCTGGAAGGCGGCCAGTTGGTGCAGGTCGGCGCTCCTGAGCCGGTCCGCCCCCTGCCGGAGCAGTTCCACCCCCTGCGCCCGGTCGCCCGAGGCGACCGCGATCCTCGCGCGCACCTCGGCCGCCATCGACCGGGCGATCTCCAGCCGCCGGAGGATCCTGATGCGGTCGACACCGGTCAGCCTGGGCAGCCCCTCCTCCTCCATGATCTCGATGACCTCGTCGGCCAAGCCCAGCAGCGCCGCCGCCCTCGGCAGGTCCACCGGGGTACGGGGCGGTGAGGTCCTGGTCACCTCAGGCGTCAGGTGGTAGGCGATCCGCAGCGCGGCCTGCGCGAGCCGGTCGTCGGGACGCCCCGCGATGAACTGGTCGTACACCCATGAGCGCAGTTGCCGGTGCCGGTCGTCGGGCGGCAGCCGGGTGAGCACGAACATGTCCCTGGCCGGGGTCGCCATCGCAGGACGGGACGGCCGGAGCCGGTAGGCCGTCCGCAGGGCCAGCACGGCCGCGAGCGCCAGCGCGGCCGGGAACAGCCGCCGGTCGGGTCGGAACACGCCCACCGTGAGCACCACGAACTCGCCCCGACCGACCAGCAGCCGCACGATCGTGTTGATGGCCCCCTCGACGAGCTGCGCGATCGCGCTGCCGAGGAACCTCGCCGGGCCGACGGCGAAGAACCCGATGGTGTGGGCCGTCAGCACCGCCAGGACGCCCAGCACGGTGAGCACTCCGGCGTCGTGCCAGGCCGCCGGATGGTCCAGCCAGAGCGTACTCAGCCAACCGCCCAGCGGTCCCGCGGCCAGCCCGGCGAAGACGGCGACGAGCACGGCCTCCAGGACGTTCACCGCCGTCCTGTTCAGCCGGATCGAACTGCCGTTGGCGCGCACTTGAGCCAGTGACTGCGCCGAGACCAGCGTGCCCGCGAGGACGAGCAGTGCCGGGTTCACCGGCGAGCCGACGATCACCCGGCCCACCGTGAGCCCGAGCGGCGTCACCGCCGCCAGGTAGGCCAGCACCGCCGCCGCATACGCTAACCGGCTCGGCGGGCGCAGTGCGGCCTCGCGCCTTGCCCGGCGCAGCACGCGCCGCTGGGACGCGCGCACCATGCGCCTGGCACGCCACGTCCGCCACGCAGAGTGTGCCACGAGCGGCCTTTCTGCCCATCTGCTTCGACCCACTCTCATGGTGCGGGTAAACGCCCGATCACGGAAGCGGAACGGCGGAACCGAAGCGGTCGCGACCCTGTTCCCCGAATCCATGCTCCCGGGCCGCTGCGATGGGCTCTCGGAACGAGACACTGTTGAGGTGCCGAACGCCTCGTCGAACCGCCCCGGGACCCCTGACGGGGACGCCGGGGCGATGCCGAACGCCTTCCCCGGAGCCGCGAGCCGGGACACCAGGGCGTCGTCCCGCCGTCGTACGGCAGCGGCGGCCGTGACCGGGCTCGTGCTGGGGCTGCTCGCGCTCGGTCCCGCGCTCGCGCCGGGGTTCGTCCTGGCGTACGACATGGTGTTCGTGCCGCGTCCGGTGTTCGAGCGGGAGACGTTCGGGCTGACCGGGATGCTGCCCCGGCATGTGCCCAGCGATGCCGTCGTGACGGCCCTGGCCCACCTCGCGCCCGCCGACCTCGTCCAGAAGGCGATCCTGCTGGCGATCTTCGTGATCGCCTGCGTGTCCGCGGCGGCTCTGGTCTCGTCGGAGCGGCTCACGGCCCGGCTGGCCGGGGGCGTCGTCTACGCCTGGAACCCGTTCGTCGCCGAACGCCTGCTGCTCGGCCAGTGGGCGCTGCTCCTCGGGTACGCGGCGCTGCCCTGGGTCGTCCGGGCCGCCGCGCGCGGCGATCCCCGGCGGCTGGTCCTGGCCCTGGTGCCGGCGGCGATCGGCGGCTTCGCCGCGATGGCCGTGTCCGGCCTGGTCGTGCTCGTGCTGTCGCTGCGCCGGAGATCGATCCGGTGGCCGCTCGCCGTACTGGTCGTGATGAGCCTGCCGTGGATCGTGCCCTCCCTGCTGCGGTTCTCCGGCGTCCCGGCGGACCCGGCCGGGGTGGCTGCGTTCGCGGCTCGCGCGGACACGCCGTTCGGCGAGCTCGGCAGCCTGCTCCTCCTCGGCGGCGCGTGGAACGCCGAGACCGTACCGCCCGGGTACGGCGCCGCCGTGACGGCCGTTCTCTGGCTGTGCGTCGTCGTGCTCGCCCTGGTCGTGTACGCGCGCGGCAGCCGGGCATCCGGAGCGCGCGGGGTGGGGAGCGCGATGCGGGGTGGTGCGGTGGCCGGGGTACGGAGGCTGGGGGCTGCCATGCGCGAGGGTGCGATGGCCCAGGTGCGGGGGCTGAGGACTGCCGTGCGGGGTGATGCTGCGGCCCGGATGCGTGAGCCGGGAACGGCCGCGTTCGTCGACGAGGCGGCCTGGGTGCGGGGATTGGGGACGGCTGCGGTCGTCGGCCTGGTCGTCGCCGCACTCGGGGCCGTCGTGCCGGGCGTGCTGCGCGGGGTGATCGGCCTGTGGCCCGGGTTCGCGGTGCTGCGGGACGGCCAGCAGTACGTCGCGCCGCTGGCCCTCGTCGTCGCCGTCGGGATGGGGACGGCAGTCGATGCCCTCAGCCGTGGCCGCGGAACCGGCATCAGCGATGCGGACGCCCGGTCCCCGATCGGCCGGCCGCCGAGGACGGGGTCCGAACCTGGCCGAAGTGTCAGCCGAACGGCTGCTCGGCCGGGGGCTTCGGTTTGGTGGCGTTTGCCCCGGAGCGGCGATGCCGGTCGTCCGGAGCTCGCGGTCCTGGGCCTGCTGGCACCCGTAGCGTTGCTGCCTGGCCTCGCCTGGGGTGCGGGCGGGCGGCTGCACGCGGTGCGCTATCCCGCCGACTGGGCGCGGGCGCGGGCCGTCGTACAGACAGCCCCCGGCGACGTGCTCGTCCTGCCCTGGGAGGCGTACCGGAGCTACGCCTGGAACGGGGGGCGGCGCGTGCTCGACCCGCTGCCGCGCTTCCTGCCCGGCAGGGTGATCGTGAACGACGCCGTACGGGTGGGGACGGGCGGGCGCGAGCTGCGCATGGAGGTGGAGGACCGGCGCGCGCGGGCGCTGGACCCCCTGATCCGGTCGGGCGCACCGCTCACCGGCGCGCTGCGTTCCCGGGGCGTCCGGTACGTCGCCGTCGACGCGCCCGACGGCGTCCGGGCGGACCGCCTGCCCGGCGCCGAGCGTGTCGTCGCAGGGCCTGACCTGGTGCTCTACCGCATCCCGGGTGCGGCCGCGAGCCCGGAGACGCGCACGCCGCAGTGGCCTGTGGAAATTGCGTGGTTCATTACTTTCACGGTTGTTCTCTGGTCAACGCGGCTACCGGTCGGTAGCCTCATCGCACGATCATTGCCGAAGGAGCCGTGATGCGGATCGCCGTCGCCGCCCTGGCCGGAATCGTGCTGGCCCTGCTGACCTCGTTCGGCATCGTGCGCGTTGTCACGACCGCTCAGCAGGACCCGGTCGTCAAGCCGCTCTACAACTACGGCACCCGGTGACCGGTGCGCCCGGAGGGCCCGCGCGCTGAGGCGCTGGACGTCGTCATCCCCGCGCGCGACGAGGCCGGTCGGCTCCCGCACGGCCTCACGGTGCTGTCGGCCAAGCTCGCCGCACTGCCGCTGAGCGGCTCGATCATCGTCGTCGACAACGCCAGCACCGACGCCACCGCGGACATCGCCGAACGCTGGTCCGGGCCCGTGCCGGTACGCCTCGTGCGGTGCCCCACACCCGGCAAGGGCGCCGCGGTCCGCGCCGGGCTCCTGGCCACCGCAGCCCCGTACGTCGGCTTCTGCGACGCCGACATGGCCACCGGCCTGGACGCCCTCGACGAGACCCTCGCCCTCCTCCGGGCCGGGCACCGGGTCGTCATCGGCTCACGCCGCCACCCCGCCTCGGCCGTCGAGGCGTACGGGCGTCCGCTTCGCCGCCTGGGCGCCCTCGCGTTCAACCGGCTCGTCCGCGACCTGACCGGAGGCGTGACGGACACGCAGTGCGGGTTCAAGTTCTTCACCGGACCGCTGGCCCGGGCCGCCGCCGCCGACCTGCGCACGGCCGGATTCGCCTTCGACGTCGAACTCCTGCTGCACTGCCGCCGCCGGGGCGCCGAGGCCGTGGAAATCCCCGTCGCGTGGCGTGACGTGCCCGGCTCGACGTTCTCCGTCCGGCGGCACGCGGGCGCCTGCCTGCGCGACCTGCTCCGCATCCGCGCCGAGGCCGGGCGTTCACCGACGCCGCAGCGGGCCCGCGCCATCGCCGACGAACTGCGGGCCGGATGAGCGCGGAGAGGGAACTGCGGACGCTCGCGATCGTCAACTGGCGCGACCCCTGGCACCCGGAGGCCGGTGGCGCCGAGCGGTACGCCTGGGAGATGGCCCGGTGGTTCGCCGCGCGGGGGACCCGGGTCCGGTTCGTCACCGGGCGTGCGCCGGGGCAGGCCGGGCGGGAACGGATCGAGGACGTCGAGATCGTACGCCGGGGTGGCCGGTTCACCGTCTACCCGCTGGTGCTGGCCTGGATGCTGCTCCGCCGACGGGCGTTCGACGCCGTGCTCGACTGCCAGAACGGCATCCCGTTCTTCACCCCCTGGGTGCTGCCGCGCCGCGTTCCGGTCCTGTGCGTCGTGCACCACGTCCACGACGGCCAGTTCCACCTCTACTTCCCGGCGTGGCTGGCACGCCTCGGCCGCTTCCTCGAAGGCCCGGTGGCCCGGCGCGCGTACCGGCGGCACGCCTGCGTCGCGGTGTCCCCGTCGACGGTGACCGCCATGCGGGAGCGCCTGGCCTGGACCGGACCGGTGTACCTCATCCCGAACGGCGTGACCCTCCCGGACACCGCTCCGGACCCGAGCGGCGTGAGGCCCCCGGACGCCGCTTCCGGCCCGGACGGCGTGACACGTTCGGGCACCGTTCCCGGCCCGGTGGAGACGGACGACGAGCCGGAGCTCGCGTGCGTGAGCAGGCTCGTCCCGCATAAACGCGTCGGCCGGCTGCTCGACGTCGCCGCGCGGCTCCGCGTCCGCGTGCACGTCATCGGGCGAGGGCCGCAGGAGGCCGCGCTACAGGCCCAGGTCGCTGCGCGCGGTCTGGAGGACCTGGTCGTCCTGCACGGCTACCTGCCGGAAGAGCAGAAGGACGCGCTCGTCGCCCGCGCCCGGATCCATCTCAGCGCCTCGCGCGGAGAGGGCTGGGGACTCAGCGTCGCCGAGGCGGCGGCGTTCGGCGTGCCGACCGTCGCGTACGACGTCGACGGGTTGCGTGACGCCGTCGTTGACGATGTGACGGGCTGGCTCGTGCCCGAGGGCGAGGAGCTCGTGGACGTCGTCGAGCGGGCGCTGAAGGAGCTGAGCGTCCCGGAGCGGCGCCGCGAGACGGCCGCCGCCTGCCAGGCCTGGGCCGCGGAGTTCACCTGGTCTCGCAGTGCCGAACGGATGGCGGCGCTGCTCGACGCCGCCGTCCGGCGCGAGACGGCGCAAGGCCTGGAGGACCGGTCGTTCCCATGGCCGCGTTGACCCGCACCGAGGCGTTCCCGCGGACGCGGATCGAGGCGTTCCCGCGGGCCCGGATCGAGGCGTTCCTGTGGGCTCGGGCCGAGGCGTTCCTGTGGACCCGGATCGAGGCGCTCTCATGGCCGCGTTGACCCGGGTGGAGGCGCCACCCGGCACGGCCGACGGGCCGGACGGCGTCGATGAGCGGCTGCGTGAACGCCTGCGGGTCTTCCTGTGCTGCGCGCTCCTGACGCTGCTCGCGACGGCGACGCGGCCGGGCCGGATCGTCCCGGACACCAAGATTGACATGGCGGTGAACCCGCTCGGCTTCCTCGGGCGGGCGTTGCACCTGTGGGACATCGAGCAGTTCGGGCAGCTGCAAAACCAGGTGTCGGGCTACCTGTTCCCGATGGGTCCGTTCTACGCGCTGGGCCATCTCGTCGGGATGCCGCCCTGGATCACCCAGCGCGTGTGGCTGGCGACGCTCTTGTGCGCCGCCTTCCTCGGGGCCCGCCGTCTCGCCGAACGCCTGGGCATCGGCACGCCGGCCACGCGGCTGGTCGGCGCGCTCGCGTACGCGCTCGGCCCGCACGGGCTGGCCTCCCTCGGCATCAACTCCTCCGAGTACCTGCCTCTCGCCATGCTGCCGTGGATGGTGGTGCCCCTGGTCGGCGCCGCCCGCGGCGGGGGAAGGGTGCGCGCGGCGGCCCGGTCCGGGCTGGCCGTCGCCTGCTGCGGCGGCATCAACGGCACCGCGACGCTCGCGGTGCTCGTCGTCCCGGTCCTGTACGTGCTCACCCGGAGAACCGCAGGGCCCCGGCTGCTCCGCGTGCGCATCCTCACCTGGTGGGCGGTCGCGGTCGGCTGTGCGACCGCCTGGTGGTCCGTGCCGCTCCTCCTTCTCGGCCGGTACGCCTACTCCTGGCTGCTCTACACCGAGAAGGCCGCGACGACGACCGCGACGACCGATCCGGCCGACGTCCTGCGTGGCACGGAACGCTGGGTGAACTTCCTCATGGTCGACGGACGAGCCTGGTGGCCGCTCGGCCACGCGTTCGCTACCGAGACGTTCCCGGTCCTGTGCACCGGCCTCATCGCCGCCCTCGGGCTGGCCGGGCTCGTCCGCGCCCGGCTCCCCGAGCGGACCTTCCTCATCCTCACCCTGCTGACCGGGCTGACCGTCATGGTCGCCGGGCACACGGGCCCGCTCGCCCCGGCCGTACGGGACCTGATCGACGGGCCGCTCGCCCCGTTCCGCAACCTCTACAAGTTCGACGGCCTGGTACGCCTTCCGTTGGCCCTGGGCATCGCACACCTGCTCGCGTTCCCTTCCCGGCGCCGGTGGGTGCCGATCGGAGCGGCGGCCGCCCTGACCGGGGTGATGCTGTCCGCGCTGAGCACCGGCCTGACCGCCGAGGGTGCCTTCCCGAAGGTCCCGCAGTACTGGCGCGACGCCGCCGACTGGCTGAACGGCCGCGCCGGCGACCAGGGTGTCCTGGCCGTCCCCGGTGCGCGCTTCGGCGAGTACCTGTGGGGACGCCCCATGGACGAGATCACCCAGCCGCTGCTGAACGTCCGCTGGGGAGAGCGGCAGCTCGTCCCCGCCGGATCCTCGGGCTTCACCCGGATGTTGGACGCGATCGACCAGCGGATCACCAGTGGCCAGGGATCGGCGGGCCTGACCGAGGTCCTGGCCCGGATGGGCGTCCGGTACCTCCTCGTCCGCAACGACCTGCGCCGCGACGACCTGCGCGGCGCGTGGCCCGCCCGCGTCCACCAGGCTCTGGACGACTCACCCGGTATCCGGCGCGTGGCCTGGTTCGGCGGTGTGCCGGCCGGCTCGACCCTGCCCGACGACGCGGTGAGCTCCCCGGACCAGCCGTACGCGCCCGTCGAGATCTACGAGGTCGAGGGCGCGGACGACGCGGTCGGCCTGCTCGACGCCGACCGGGCGCTGCGGCTGTACGGCTCGCCCGAGGCCCTGCTCACCATGGCCGACGACGGCGTGCTGGACGACCGGCCCGTCCTGTACGGCGACGATGACCCCAAAGCCGTCGGCAGGCCCGTCGTCGCCGACTCCCTGCGCCGGGTCGAACGCGACTTCGGGGAGCTGCGCGGCCACACCTCGCCCACCCTGACCATCGCCGAGCGGGCGAACGTGCCCGCCACCCGGCGGGACATCCTCGAACCCGGCTGGGACCGCTACTCGACGGTCGCCGCCTACACCGGCATCAAGGACGTCACGGCCTCCGCCTCCGCGTCGGACGTCACCTCGCCGGCCGAACTCGACCAGCCCGGTGCCCTCCCGTACGCCGCCCTGGACGGCGATCCGCGGACGCGGTGGGAGAGCGGTGGCTGGACCGGCCCCGTCGACCAGTGGCTGCGCGTCGACTTCGACCACCCGCTGACGCCCCGGAACGTCACGGCGACGTTCGCCCAGGACGACCGGCTCGGCCCGCCGCCGGACGAGATCGCCGTGGAGACCGAGACCGGCCGGGCCGTCCAGCACCTCGCCCGTACCTCCGCAGCCCAGCCCCTCCGCGTGCCCGCGGGGACGACCCGATGGCTGCGGATCCGCGTCCTCTCACTCACCGCACGGCCCGCCGTACCCGCCGCCGCCCGCGTCGCCATCTCCGAACTGCACGTCGACGGCGTGCACGCCGCCCGCGAGTACCGTCTGCCCGCCGTCCCGGCGGGCGCCACCGTGGTCATGTCCCGGTCGCCGGGCGCGCTGCCCGCCTGCATGCGGGGCTCGATCCGCTGGGTCTGCTCCCCCTTCTTCGAACGCCGGGGCGAGGAGCCAGGCTTCGACCGCGTCCTGACCGCCGCCCGTACGGGCACCGCCGAGCTGACCGGAACGGCGGCGCTCACCGACCCGGGCCTGATCCAGCGGTACACCTCCACCGATCCCCGGCTGAAGGTCACGGCGAGCTCGACGCTGACCCAGGAGCCCGCGACGCTGCCGCGCGCCGCGTTCGACGCCGACCCGGCGACCACGTGGGTGCCCGCGACCGGGGACCGTGCCCCGTGGCTGTCCCTGTCGTGGGGCCGCAAGCTCGAGGTCGGGCGGATCACCGTACGGCGTCCGGCGGGCGCGGCCTACCTGACCCAGGTCCGCCTGGAAGGGGACGCCGGCCAGTGGCGCGAGGTCCCGCTCGACGACACCGGCCGCCTGTCGTTCAAGCCCATGCGCACGAGTCGTCTGACGCTGCGCTTCTCCGGCCTGCCGCAGGTGACGGACGTGACCGTGCCCGGAGTGAAGCCGTTCGTGACGCTCCCCGACGCCCGCGTCCCCCTCCCGTGCGGCTTCGGTCCGAGGCTGCGGTTGAACGGAGCCGACGTGCCGACCCACGCGACGGCGACGTACGCGGACCTCCTGCAGGGCCGCTCCGTCCGCTTCCATGCCTGCCGTACGGTCGCGCTCAAGGCCGGGGACGACCGGCTGGCCCAGGTGCCCTTCGACGCCTTCCGCGTCGACTCGGCGGTGCTGACCCCGGCCGGTGCCGGCGCCGGCACCACTCCGGCCCGCGAATCCTCGCCGGTGACCGTGACACGGTGGACGTCACATCACCGGCAGGTCGAGGTCTCGGCGCAGCGCGCCTCGTACCTCGTGGTCAACGAGAACTTCAACGCCGGATGGCGGGCGACGATCGGCGGCCGGACGCTGCGCCCGGTGCGCATCGACGGCTGGCGGCAGGCGTGGGCGCTCCCGGCGGGGACGGTCGGCACCGTCCGCCTGTCGTACGCGCCCGACCGCCCCTACCAGGCCGCCGTCCTGCTCGGCCTGAACTTCCTGGTCGTCCTGGTGATCGCGGCGCTGTGGCCGTCCCGCTCCCGGCAGGAGGTGGAGCCGGTCGTGCGCGAGCGGGGGGCGTTCACCGTCGTCCTGACGATCGGAGCGGCCGCCGGCCTCGGGTACTGGACCGGCGGCGTCGCCGCACTGGCCGTGGCGGCGCTCGCCGCGATGGTGTTCGCCGTGGCCCCCGGCAGGTGGCGCGCACGCGCGGCTGTTCCATGGCTCCCGGCGGCGGCGATGCTCACCGCGACGGTGTCCCTGATCGTCGGCTTCCGGCTCCAGGCGGCGCAGAACACCGCGGCGCATTTCTTCGCCGAGACCCTGCCTCAGCTGCTCTGCCTGCTCATCGCCGCCCGCCTCCTCGCGGCGTTGGCCGACCGCCCGGATACCTTCCCAGGCCGTCGGCCACATCGAACCACCTGAGTCGGAGGCGTCGAGCGGCGCTCGCTGGTAGAGAGCGCCGTCAGGCGGCGGCGAAGAACGCCCGGACGGTGAAGCCGATCCATTCGGGGTTGGCCCAGGTACTCCAGCGGGCGCGGGCCTCCTGATCGAGCCGGTCCACGGCCTCCTCGACGGAGGTGCCCGCCGTCTTGAGGTCGGTGACGCGTTCGCGGACGTGGGCGAGGTAGTCGCGGACGTCGCGGATGAGCCCGATGTCGGTGACCTCGCCGTGTCCGGGCACGACCGTCCGCGGATCGATGGCCAGCAGCTCGTCGAGGACCTCGATCCAGCGGCCGCCGTCCACATCGGTGTCGTACGGGGGCATGTAGGGCGCGATGGGGAACATCCGCGTCTCGATCAGGTCGCCGCCGAAGAGCACGTCGCCGTCGACGAGCACCGTCTGGTCGCCCGCGGTGTGCGCCGGACCCCACTCGCGCAGCACGGCGGTGCGTCCGCCGAGGTCGAGCCGTGCCTCGCTTTCATAGGTGACATCGGGGTCCACGAACTCGACGTCCGCCAGTTCGGCGGCGATGTTCTCGCTCAGGCCCTTGAACATGTCCAGGTAGGCGGCGCCCTTGCGCCGGAGCTCCTCGTGCTGTGCCCGGTTGTAGATGATCGTGGCCGAGCCGCGGAACGCCTGTGCGCCGAACCCGTGTTCGGGGTGGAAGTGTGTGAGCGTCAGGTACAGCCGCCGGCCGCCCGCCAGGCGCTCGGCCTGGCCGAGCACGTACGCGCCGTTGCGGGGGCCGACGCCGGTATCGATGACGAGCACGGCGCGCTCGCCGACGACGATGCCCACGTTGGGGACGATCGGGACCCGCCGGTCCGGGATCACGAACACGCCGTCGGCGACCTCGACGGGCTCACCCTGCACGATCGGCGCGGGCGCGGAGCTGAGGTCGGGAGGAGCTTGACCCGCGGACGACGCGGACTCGGGAACGCTCATCGGAAGACTCCAATCTGAGCAACGTTCAGTTCGTGCTCCGAACGTAACACACAATCTGAACGGTATTAAGATTGGGTCATGGCCGACCGTCCGTACCACCATGGCGACCTCCGTACCGCCCTCCTCGACACCGCCGAGGCCCTGATCCGGGAGCGAGGCGTCGATGGGTGGTCGCTGCGCGAGGTCAGCGTCCGTGTCGGCGTCAGCCCGAGCGCCGCCTACCACCACTTCGCCTCGCGCGACGCGCTCGTACAGGCCCTGTCGCAACGCGTCCTCGCCAGGCTCGGCGAACGCCTGACCGACGCGGTCGAGCGCGCACGCGGCGACGGCGCGGACGGCCTGGTCGCCTTCGGGTGCGGCTACGTGCGCTGGGCCCTGGAGGATCCCGCCGTGGCCCGGCACTGGCTGGCGTTCAACGCGGGAGGCGGCGATCCGACGGCTCTCCACCCCCACCACATCCTCGCCGCGGAGCTCGACCGCCTGGTCGAATCCGGCGACCTGCCTGCAGCGGCCCGCCCCGGAGCCGACTTCGTCGTCTGGGCGGCCGTGCACGGCCTCGCAGCCCTGCTCGTCCACGGGCTGATGCGCCTCGAGACCCCCCAGGCCGTGGACGACCAGGCGGAGCGCGTCGTCCGCTCCACACTGATCGGCCTGGCCCGGCAGACACCCCCTCCGCTGGGCTGGCCCACCCCCCGCTCCGACTACACCGAGCGCGTCACCGGCGCTCCCGACGGCCAGGCCGGGTAGTCGTGTTCAGGTCGCGTCGGCTCGTAGTTCCTGGGTGGCCGATCGGTAGGCCTCGGTGACGCGGGTGAACATGTCCAGCAGCAAGGGAACGTGTTCCGGTCCGTAGTGCGCGCCGACGGCCCCCAGGTGCCGCCTGGATGCCTCGCAGGCGGCCTCGTAATCGCCCAGGCCGCCCTCGACCAGCTCGACGGTGACCGTGCGCCGATCACGCTCTCCACGCACTCGCCGCACGTAGCCTGCCTTCTCCAGCCTGTCGATCAGCCGGGTCGTCGAGGCGGACGGCAGCCCCAGCTCCTCGGAGATCGCTCCTACGGCGAGTGGTCCGCGCGTCTCCAGCAGGATGGCGGCGGCGACGTCGACCGGCTGCAGGCCGAGCCGGTCGGCGACCGCCTCGTTGTGCAGGAGGACCGCGATCAGGAACTCGCGGAAGACGGCCTCGTCCGGATGCTTGGGACCCACCTGCTCAACCTACTCCACGGCGATGTATCTTCAAACCGGAGATACTTCGAATCGGAGGGGATATGGAGATCATCATCGCCGGCGCCGGAGTGGGCGGCCTGGCCGTCGCGCGCGTGCTGCTGGCCGCCGGGCACCAGGTGCGGGTCTACGAGCAGGCTCCGGCCCGGCGGACCGGCGGTGCGGCGCTGAGCATCTTCAGCAACGGCACCGCCGTACTGCACGATCTCGGTGTCAGCCTGGACGGTGTCGGTGCCCGCATCGACCGGATCGACTCGCTCACCGCCGACGGCAGGCTGCGCGCCGGCGCGAACATCGCTCACGCGGCCGAGCGGTACGGCTTCGAGACCAGGACGATCTCTCGGGGTCTCCTTTTGGAGCGTCTGGCCGACGGACTGCCCGACGACCTCGTCCACCACGCCAAGACCTGCGAGACCGTGACCCAGGACGACGACCGGGTGACGATGACCTTCACCGACGGATCGACCGCCACGGGAGACATCCTCATCGGAGCCGACGGCCACCACTCCGCGGTGCGACGCCGCCTGTGGGGCGACGGCTCCGTCCGGGCGGCGACCTTCGGTACATGGCAGGGCCTCAGCCCCATCGACATCGACCTCACCCACTCTCACCGCAGCCTGATGATCACAGGACGAGAAGGCGCATGCGGGCTCATGCCCGCTGGGGGCGGCCTGCTGCAGTGGTGGTTCGACGTGCGCTGGTCGCCCACCGACGAACGGCCCGCCGCCCCGCTGACCGAGCTGAGGCGCAGGTTCGGAGGGTGGGCGTCACCCGTGCCAGAGGTGCTCGCCGCCGCCTCCGAGGACGACCTCGACTTCTTCGGGCACCACTGGAACAAGGTCCGCCGAGTGTGGGGGGAGGGCCGCATCACCCTCGTCGGCGACGCCGCCCACACCATGCCGCCCACCCTGGGGCAGGGCGCCAACCAGACCCTCGAGGACGCGTGGGTGCTCGGCCGCCTGCTCGCCGACGATGGCGGCGATCCGGCGGTACGGCTGCGTTCCTACGAGGAGGCCCGTTACCCGCGCGTATCTCTGGTCTCCCGGTTGGCCAGGCGCAATCCCGCCAACTGGCGCATACCGCCGCTGATCGGTCGGCTGTTCCCCGAAACGTCCTACACCGCCATGCTCGCCCGCTACAGCAATCGCCTGACCGCGGCTGCCGTGTAATCGCTCCTCAGGCCGAGCGGGTCGCCTGCACTCACAACGGCCAGACCGGGTAGTCGACGTAGCCGCGCGCTCCGCCGGAGTAGTGGGTGTCCCGGTCACTGCCGGCCGTCGCGTGCCCCAGTGCGAACCGGCCGACCAGGTCGGGATTGGCGATGAAGAGCCGGGCGAAGGACACCGCGTCGGCGATCCCCGCCTCGACGATCTGGTCGCCCGTCTCCCGGTCGAAGCCGTGATTGGCGATCAGCGGCCCGTCGAAGAGCTTGCGGTACCGGGCGAAGACGTCGAAATCGGGACCAGGATCGCTGGGCACCGGGCCGCGAAGGTGCAGGTACGCGAGCGGCCGTCCGCTCAGCTCGGCCACGAGGGCGTCGTAGTCCGCCAGCGTCCGGTCGTCGGCTTTCCAGGGGTAGTCGCCGTCCGGCCGGTCGGCGGAGGGCTCGTCGTCGACGGTCCAGTACGGCGACAGCCGTACCCCGACACGCCGTCCGTCCCACGCCGCGGTCACCGCGTCGACCACCTCGAAGAGCAGGCGGTCCCGGCGGATGCCGTATCCGTCGGCCCGCCGGTTGAGCCGGGCATTGAGGAACTGCGCGATCAGGTGCGTTCCGTTGGCGGCGATCTCGACCCCGTCGAACCCGGCCCGGCGCGCGTTCTCGGACGCGGCGCCGTAATCCGCGATCGTTCGCCCGACGTCCGCGAGGGTCATCTCCCGCTCGGAGAGGGAGTGAACTCCGGCGTGCCAGAGTTGCAGGACGATGCGACCGCCAAGGGCGTGAACGACCCGGGTGACCCGGCTCCACGCGGCGACCTGCCGCTCGCCGTAGATGCCGGGGACGTTCGGGTAGAAGCCGATCGCCCGCTCGCTCGTCCAGGTGCCCTCGGCGATGATCAGACCGGCGCCGGCCCGCTGGCCGTAGTACGCGGCGTGCAGGTCCGTCGGTGTCAGGTCCTCGTCGGTCGCGCGGCACCGCGTCAGCGGCGCCATGACGACCCGGTTCGGCAGCCAGAGGTCTCCGAGCGTCACCGGCCGCAGCAATGCCCGGTCCCCGCCCCACTCGCTAATCTGCTCCTGTCGGATCATTGACCTTTCTCCCTCGTCGCTCGCTGATCGGTGGCACGAGACAGACGGAGCGCGACGGTGAAAGGTGACCGATGGACGAGTACGACGAGTTGGGCGAGCGGTTCGAGGCGCATCGCGGGCAGTTGCGCGCGGTGGCCTACCGGATGCTGGGCTCCCTGAGCGAGGCGGACGACGCGGTCCAGGAGACCTGGCTCCGGCTCAGCCGCACCGACCTCGGCGGCATTGAGAATCTGGAGGCCTGGCTCCGTACGGTGGTGTCCCGGCTCTGCCTCGACATGCTGCGCACGCGCACGTCACGCCGGGAGGACCCGCTCGGGTGGCAGGTGCCCGCACCGGCACGGGACGACGACCCCGAGCAGGAGGCGGTCCTCATCGAATCGGTCGGCCGCGCGATGCTCGTGGTACTGGACCGGCTCCCGCCCGCCGAACGCGTCGCCTTCGTGCTGCACGATCTGTTCGCCGTCCCGTTCGACCAGATCGCCCCCATCGTCGAGCGCACCCCGGTCGCGGCCAAGAAGCTCGCCAGCCGGGCACGCCATCGGGTACGCGGCACCGACCCGGTGCCGGACGCGGAGCTCGGCCGGCAGCGTCGCGTCGTCGAGGCATTCCTCGCCGCCGCCCGGAGCGGCGACCTGCACGCCCTGCTCGCCGTCCTGGCCCCGGACGTCGTACGGCGAGCCGACCCCATGGTGCTGACACCGGGCCGGGAGACGGTCGCCCGCGGCGCGGACACCGTGGCGCGCGAAACGCTGGTCTTCGGCCGCCGCGCGAAGTACGCGGAGCCGGCCCTGATCGACTGCCGGGTCGGCGCCGTGATCGCCCCGCGCGGCCGACTGCTCCTCGCCCTCACGATCAGGGCGGAGGGGGACCGCGTCGCGGAGTACGACATCATCGCCGACCCGGCACGCCTGCAGAGGCTCACCCTCGCGGTCCTGGATCCCCCGAGCGACGAGCGCGCCGAGTGAGTCAGGCCGGTAGGGAGGCGAGCCAGCCGGTCAGGATGTCGTTGACCTCCTTCTGGCGCTCCTGCTGGATCCAGTGGCCGCAGCCGTCGAGCAGGTGTGAGGAGATCAGGCCGGGCATGGTGGTGGGGTAGGCCTTGATGGCGTCTGCCATCCAGGTGGTGGAGGCGTCCAGTGCGCCGCCGATGAACAGGGACGGCTGGGTGATGGGGGCACCGTCGAAGTCGGCGAGGTCTTCCCAGTCCCGGTCCATGTTCCGGTAGCGGCCCAGCGCCCCGCTCATGCCGGTCCGTTCGAACTCCCCTGCGTACACATCAAGCGTGTCCTCGGTGAGCCAGGCGGGCAGCCGGTCGGTTGGGAAGCGGTCGCGCAGCGTCCCGCCCTTGGAGACGAAGTGCGGGTCCGGGGCGTCGGCGGGTGGCATGGTGTCGGCGGACAGGGCGGCGTAGATGCCGGCGAGCCAGCCGCGGACGTCCGGTTCGATCTCGGCCTCGGCCCGGCCGGGCGCCTGGAAGTAGCTGACGTAGAACTCATCGTCGCCGCCCATCCGCGTGAAGATCTCGCTGGGGCGTGGCCCGCCGCGCGGGGCGTACGGCACGCTCAACAACCCGACCGCCCGGAAGACCTCGGGCCGGAGCAGGGCGGAGTTGGCGGCGATTGGCGCGCCCCAGTCGTGGCCCACGATCACCGCCGTCTCCTCGCCCAGCGCGTGCACCACGGCGACGTTGTCCTCGACCAGCTCCAGCATCCGGTACGCGGCCACGTCCCCGGGCTTGGAGGAGCGGCCGTAGCCACGGACGTCGATGGCGACGGCCCGGTAGCCGGCCGCGGCCAGGACCGGCAGCTGGTGGCGCCAGGAGTACCAGGACTCGGGGAACCCGTGCACCAGCAGCACCAGCGGCCCGGAGCCCTGCTCCACCAGGTGGATGCGGCCGGCGGAAGACGAGACCAGGCGATGTGTGACCGCCGTGGCGGGAGCGGACTGCGACATCGAATCCCCCAAAGCTGTTGATCCTCGCGTGCCGAGTGCGAACCACGGTCGGCGCACCGGCTCTCGCGTCGATCCTCCGCTGGACGGTGACGCCGCCGCGATTCCTGTTGCCACTTCGGCAAACCACCGTCCGTCCGCAACCGCCGGTCAGCCGTAGTAGCGGTACGGGGCGAGCCAGAGAATCGCCACGTGGTCTTCGGAGGCGAACGCGATCACCTCGCACCTTTCTCGATACAGATGCGCGACATCGGAATCGGCCAGGTCCGCCGCCAACGATTTCGCCGCCCTTACCCTGCTGTCCCTGGCCGCCGACCGGAAGGAGCTGAATCGGTCCCAGGCGACGAGCGCGGCGAGCACCACGGCGGTTCTCGGACGCCGGGACCGACGCGAGGGATCTATGGTGAACGCGTGTCTGAGTCATCACCGCGTCGGCTGCCCCGGGGGCGTTATGCGTTGGCGCGGGAAGAAGTAGAGCGTATCCAGCGAGCGCGACTGTGTGCGGCGATGGCGGAGGTGATGGCCGAGAAGGGGTACGTGGCCACCTCCGTCGCCGACGTACTCCAGCGGTCGGGGGTGTCGCGGCAGAGTTTCTACCAGGTGTTCGAATCCAAGATCGACTGTTTCATGGCCGCCTTCGACACGGCGGGCGACCTGCTGGTGCAGCGGCTGCTGGAGATGGTCGGCGCCGACGAGCACGGCGTGCCCGGTCCGGCGATGGCCGGTGATCCGCTGCAGAGGTTCGAGGCGGCGTTCACCGCCTACCTCGAGGCGCTCGTCATCGAGCCGGCCTATACGCGGCTGTTCCTGATCGAGGTTTACGCCGCCGGGCCTGAGGCCATGCGGCGGCGGAGCGATCTGCAGGACGCCATCGTCGCCGCGTTCGCCGACCTGATGGGGGTCACCGATGAGGCGGGCCGGTTCACCTGCCGGCTGATCGTCGCGGCGACCAGCACGCTGGTGACCAAGGCGTTCGCCGACAACGACCTCGAAGGGCTGCGCGCCATCGGACCGCCGATGATCGACCACGTCCGTACCCTCTGGCGGGCCGGTGCCTTCGGACAACAGGCCGGTCGGCCGGGATAGTCATGCCCCGGCGGGCTTGCCGCTGACATCGCTTCCCGCGAGGGTCGTTTCCTGAGACGATCTACCTCAGATGTACGTGGGCGTTCTTCTGAGGGGGCAGATCTCGGATGGAGCCGCTGCGGGAGGACGATCCGCGCCAGGTGGGGCCGTACCGACTGGAAGAGCGGCTGGGCGGCGGCGGGATGGGGCAGGTGTACCTGGGGCGCTCCCGGGGTGGGCGTGCGGTCGCGGTCAAGGTGGTGCGGCCCGAACTGGCCGACGACGCGGGGTTCCGTCGCCGGTTCGCCAGTGAGATCGCTGCCGCGCGCAGGGTGGGTGGGTTCTACACCGCGCAGGTGGTCCAGGCCGACCCCGAGGCAGAGCCGCCGTGGATGGCCAGCGCCTACATCCCCGGCCCCTCTCTGCATCAGGCCGTGGAGGCGTACGGACCGCTGCCGCCCGCGGCGATCGGTGTTCTGGGGGCGGGCCTGACCGAAGGGCTCGCCGCCATCCACGCCTGCGACCTGGTCCACCGCGACCTCAAGCCGTCCAACGTGATCCTGGCCGAAGACGGTCCGCGGGTCATCGACTTCGGCATCGCCCGCGCACTGGACGCCACCTCGCACAGTCTGTCCCGGGTCGTGGTCGGAACCCCGCCGTTCATGTCCCCCGAGCAGGCGCGTGGCCTCGAGGTCGGCCCGGCGGGCGACGTGTTCTCCCTGGGGGCGGTGCTGGTGTTCGCCCTCACCGGCCGAAGCCCGTTCGGCGCCGGCCGGCCCGAGGAGGTCATCTACCGCGTCGTCCACGACGAGCCCGACCTGAGCGGCCTGCCCGCTCACCTCGCCGACCTGGCCGCCGCCTGCCTGGCCAAGAACCCCGCCGACCGGCCGAGCCTCACCCGGATCCTCGACCGGTTCGCCGCGTCGACCGAGGCCACCACACACTGGCTCCCGTCGGATGTCACCGCGATGATCACGCATACGGCCACTCGGGTGCCGGCCGGCAACTTCATCCCTACCGTCCCGATGGCGCAGGCGACTCCGCGCGCGGTGCCGGCCGACACCGGCAGGCGGGTCGTCGTGACGATGCCCAGGCCGGACAAGTCGGCCACTGAGGGTGTCGTCACCCAGTGGCGCAGACAAGAAGGCGACCAGGTGATGGCCGGTGAACCATTGTTCGAGGTCACCGCGGGCAAGGGCAATGCCGAAGGCAGCGCCCCGGATTCGGGCACGCTGCTGGAGATCACCGTGGCCACCGGGGAGAGCGCCGAGGTGGGGGCGACGGTCGCCGTCATCACCACCGACAACCTGCCTCCTCTTCAGGCGACTGCGCGCAAGCCCGGCGGGGGCATCACGTTCGTGAACCTGCCGTGGCTGCCGGGGAGGACCGCCGGCGCACGGAGGGCGACCGTCATCCGCTGGCACAAGCAGGTGGGTGACAAGGTCGGCGTGGACGACCCATTGCTCGAGGTCCGCTCGGTCCGCGGCAACACCGTGATCACCTCACCGGCCAAGGGCATCCTGTACGGCATCCGCCGTCGCGTAGGCCAGTCCGCCCGCAGGGGTTCCGTGATCGCGGTCGTCGGCGCGCCCGGGGCGACCCCGCCGTCCGCGCCGCTTCCTCGTCCAGTACGGATCGCCGTGGGGTCTTTCGTACTCCTCCTTCTTGCTTCGCTGGTCATGGGGTTGGTGAGCGTGGAGAGTCCCCTCTTCACGGACGACGTGCACAAAGCCCAGACCGGCGACTGCGTCGCCCAGGAGTTTCCCGTGCACGACAGGAACGTCGACTATCAGAATGTGAAGTGGTTCACGATGCCGTGCGGCCTCATGCGGGTACGCGCGTCCTTCAACAGCGACAACCACTTCAAGACCTACTTCAAGTTGCTCTACCGCGATCCTCCTCGCAACTGCTCGCGATCCGTCAACGACTGGTCCGAGCAGAACGACAGCAAGCTGGACTGGAGCGGCATGACCATGTGCCTGAGGAAGCTCTGAAAGGACCTCATGGCCGAATACTCCGAGGCCGCGGCGGCGTACGTGGCCTGTCTGCGGCGGATCTGGGTCACGCACGGGTCGCCGAGCGTGGACCAGATCGCGCGAAGAACCCGCGGGTTGTCCTTTCCCTTGTCATGGTCTGAGGTCGGGCCGTACCTGCGGGGAGATGTGCTGCCCGAGGAGTCGTTGATGCTCCATGACCTGCTGTGCGGGATCACCGGTAGCCACGGGTGGCGGCCGGACGACGAGGACCAGCCTCGAGTCTTCGATCTGTGGGCGAAGGCGGTCGGCGCGCCCGACCCGGAGCCCACCGAACCCATCCCCGTCGTGTCTGAACCCACCGCGCCCGAGACCACGGACGCCGAGTACGCGCCCGCAAGACCGGCCCCCGACGTCGTGGAACTGACCGTCCGGGTGGCTTCCTACCTGGCCGCCGCTGGCATCGGCGGGATCATCGGCAACCGGGTCGACTCCGTCGTGGCACGGACGACCTCAAGGCTCTTCCAGTCCGTACGGGATCGCTGGCGAAGCCGGGGAGCGGGCGCCGGTGAGTCGCTCAGCGAGGAGGAGGCCGTTGACGCCGCCATCGCCGCCGCGATCACCCTGGACTACAGCCTGGAGAACCTCCGCGTGACCGGCACCTCGCAGCAATCCGACGGTTCATGGCGCGTGACCCTGGCCGCGCAGGACGCCGTGCTACGGGCCGTCGTCCCGGCGGGCGACCCCGCTGACGCGACCATCCTGATCATCCCGGGATGACTGCCCCTTGCCTGGGGCGTGTGCTGGGATATGGCGAATGGATCACCAGTCGGAAGCCGTCGTCATTCGCGCGGTGTGCGTGGAGTTTCTCGGCGAGCATCTGGGGTCTCAGCTGGCCGCGCTGGCCCGACCGGGATTTGGGCTCAGCCCGGCCGGCGAGTCCCGTCCGGCAGCGGGACGCAGCCGCCTGGGCGGCCCGCCCCTCCTGGACCCGGGAACGCCGTGGCCCCACGACGACGACCTCCCGCTCAGCCTGTTCGCCGTGCTCGACACCGACGAACTCACGCCGTGGCTCGGGGACGAACTGCCCGTACGGCCCGGCCTGCTCAACTTCTTCGGCATCGACCATCTCCAAGCCTGCCGGGTCGTCCCCGCGGACCCGACGAGAGCCGCTCCGGTCAGGCCGCCCGACGATGACGCCTTCGCGGTCGTCCCGCTGCACGCCGAACCGTGCCTGTCGCTACCCGATGCGTGGTGGGGCGCGACGCTGGAGGATTTCATCGAAGGCTTCGGACTCGACCCGGGTCCTGACCTCACGAGCATCTGCGACCCGAGCGAGCAGGTGACCGAGTTGTTCGCCGGAGACTTCCCGGGCGAGCACTATCCAGGATCGGGCGCCGTCGACCAGGCCTTCGGCTGGCCGCCATCGGTACAGCCGGGTGATCCGCTCCCGGACCTCCGGGGCGAATACACCCACCTTCTCCGGCTCTCCAGCAACCTCGGCGAGTGGGAGTTTGCCGAGGGAGGTTCGCTGCACTTCCTCATTCCCAGGAAGGCGCTTCGCGACGGGGACTTCTCACAGGCGGTCGTCGCGTCGGACGACGGTTAGACGTCGCGCCCGGACGGGGCACGCAACATCTACCTCATCCTGGGGCTCATGGGCTGGCCCGAACGGCGAAGGTGTTTCTCTGAAGGTGTCTACTCAGACGAAAAAATTCTCTGCTGAGTAGACAGGCTGGAACGTGACTGCCCAGTCGGGAGGAGGAAGTGTCTGTTCCATCCGGGTAAATGCCTACGGGGGCGGGCATGGGTACGTGCTTTCCATCAGAGTGATTCGGCGATGCAGCTCTGTGGAATTCCCGGCGGTGATCCAGACACCCGGTCGGTCGAGCATGTAGCCGTGCGCCACATAGCGGCGCGTATAGGCGCCGAAGAGGATCAGCCAGCCCGGATGTGCTCGCTGGAGGCCGAGCAGTTCCATATCGACGTTATCGGCCGTCATGGGGCCACCCGGGCCCAGACGACCTTCCGCTGATTCTCTCGGCGTACGCCCCAGCGGGTCGCCAGCGCGTCGACGATCAGCAGGCCGCGCCCGCCTTCCGCGTCGAAGTCCCCGAACGCGTCTTTGATCTGGGGCTCGTCCGGCGAAGAGTCCGCCACCTCGATCAGCAGGGCGCCGTCCTCGGGGATCAGCCGGACGGCGAAGGTCTGACCGAGCCTGGCGGCGTTGGCGACCAGCTCGCCCGTGACGGTGCTCGCGTCCTCCAGCAGCTCCGTCAGGCCCCATTCCTTCAGCCGGTCCTTGAGTACGAGTCGGGCGCAGGGGGCCGCTGCCGCATTCGGACTGAGAGAGATTTCATACGGAAGGCGCGATTCGATCATGAGACTTCCTCCGCGGTCGACGATTTCTCCTATCCCCGCAGGTCGCTGAAGGGATCGGTTTCTCAGCGTGTCTTGCCGCGGTTACCGTCGATACGGTTTCATCCCTACAGATCCCAACGCGCGAAAGCGGAGGTCAAACCGATGGGACGTGAGCGAGAACTCGATCCGCGCGTCTCGGCGATCGCACAGTACGGCTATCGCCTCCGGCATTACCGGAAAAAGCGCAATCTATCCCAAGATGCATTAGGGGCGCGTTTTGGTGTGACCGGCCAGATGATCGGTCACATCGAGACGGCGAAGCGGCCGGCCAGCCTCGACATGAGCAAGGGCTTCGACGAACTCTTTGAGCTCGACGCGTACTTCGAGGAGCTCTGGTGGCACGTCCGCCGCGAGCAGACTCCGAGCTGGTTCCGCGACTACGTCGCCGCCGAGGGCCGTGCCTCATCCATCCGCCTCTTCGATCCGCTGGTGATCCCAGGCCTGCTCCAGACCGAGGCGTACGCGCGCGAAGTGCTACGTGCTGGGCAGCCGGAGGACAAGCTGGAGCAACTCATCGCGGCGCGACTGGCCCGGCAAGAGATCCTCGAAAGGGAAGAGCCGCCATGGCTGGTGTTCGTCATCGCCGAGTCCGCGCTCCGACGCGTCGTCGGTGGGCCCGACGTCATGCGGGAGCAGCACGCGCGGCTGCTCGAGCTGGCGGAGCGGCCGAACATCACAATTCACGTCCTGCCAGAACACGCGCCGGTCTATCCGTCCGGTGGCTTCACGCTTTTCAGCTTCGATGTGGCACCCGATCTTGGGCACGCCGAGGCCGTTAACGGCCATGGTCCCCTGATCGAGCAGCGCAAGCCGATCGAGGGACTTAAAGTGATGTTCGACCTGATCAGATCCGCAGCCCTGTCCGCAGCGGCGTCGGCCGATCTGATCCGAACCCTGATGGAAGGGACATGACGGCCATGAACACCTCCTCCCTGGAATGGCGGAAGAGCGGCCGCAGTGGTCAGGAAGGCGGGCAGTGCGTCGAGGTGGCGGTCGTCGACAAATGAGCCCGGTGCCCGGCGACCGTGCCGATCGCGGTCCACGTCTGGTGACGAGTGCCGTTCTGATCGATTGGCGCCGAAGCGTTCGCAGCGGTCAGGAGGGCGGGGAGTGCGTGGAGTCCGCCCTCCTCTGGCGCAAGAGCATCCGCAGCGGGCATGACGGCGGGCAGTGCGTCGAGGTCGCCGTAATCGGCTGATTCGGCGCCTGACGGTCATTCGGTTGTGAGGGCGACGGTCGGCGGAAGGCGGGCGGCTCGGACGGCCGGGTAGAGGCCCGCGAGCATGCCGACGACCAGGGTTGCGACGAAGGCGCCGCCTGGGGCCCAGACCGGCACGGTTGGTGGCCAGCCCTGCCAGGTGGCGTAGCCGATCGTGACGGCCGTGCCGATGACCAGGCCTGCCGTGCCGCCGAGGGCCGACAGGATCAGCGACTCCGCGAGGAACTGGGTGCGGATCTGGGCACGGGTCGCGCCCAGGGAGCGCCGCAGGCCGATCTCGCCTCGGCGTTCCAGCACCGAGATGACCATCGTGTTGGCGACGCCCACGCCGCCGACCAGCAGCGCCACCGCGCCCAGGCCGAGCAGCAGCGTCGTGAACGTTCCAGCGGCGGCCGCGCGGGCGGCGAGCGCGTCCGAGGGGCGCGACACCGCGACCTCCTCCGGATGCTCCGGGTTCACCGTGCGCGGGAGCACGTCCCGTACGGCGTCGACCGAGCTGTCGGGGGAGCGTTCGTAGATCGTGGTCGGGTGGCCGTCGAAGCCCAGATGTGTATGAGCCGCCGCGAAGCCGACCATCGCGGCGCGGTCGATCTCGGGGGCGAGGGGGAGCGGATCGAGGATGCCGATGACGGTGAACCAGCGGTTCTCGACCCAGACGGGCATGCCGACGCGGTCGACGCCGAGTCGTTCCGCCGACACCGCGCCGAGGACGACGGCCGGGTAGCGGGCGGTCGCGTCGTTGAGCCAGGTGCCGGCGCGAACCCGCCCGCCGAGCGTGTGGAGCAGCTCCAAGGTGGTGGCCTCGACCGTGATGCCGCCGGTCTCCTCGCGGGGGATGCGGTCGGTGCGGCGGACGGACGCGGACAGGTCGCCGGTCGCGCTCACCGTCGTGACGGGGCCGATCCGGCCCACCATCGTGGCCGAGTCGACAGAGAGCGTTGTCGTGCCCCCACTGATCGTCTCAGCCGCCTTGACGCGGAGCAGGTTGGTGCCGAGCCGGTCGAGCTGCCGCAGCAGCCGCTCCTGACCCGATGCGGAAATGCCGATCACCGCGACCATGGTGGCGATGCCGATCGCGATTCCCAGGGCAGACAGCGCGACTCGGGCGGGCCGGGAGCGCAGCCCGGACGCGCCGGTGCGCGCGACGTCGCGGGGGCGGAGCCGGGCGGGGGCGAGCGGTGCCGTCACCTTGGTTCGTCCTTCGTCAGCGCGGCGACGCGGCGATGCCCGGCACCGGTTCCGTCGTCGGCGGTGACGCGGCCGTCGCGCATTCGTACGCGGCGCGGGCACCACTCGGCGATCTCGGAGTCGTGGGTGATGAGGACGACCGTCGTCCCCCGTACGTGCAGGTCGCGGAGCACGGCCAGGACCTCCGAGCCCGAGGCCGAGTCGAGGCTGCCGGTCGGTTCGTCGGCCAGGAGCAGCGGAGGGTCGCCCGCCACCGCACGGGCGATGGCGACCCGCTGCTGCTCGCCGCCGGACAGCTGGTGCGGCCGGTGGTCCAGACGGTGGCCGAGGCCGACGCGTTCCAGGGCGGCGTGGGCGCGTTCGCGGCGGAGGCGCGGGGCCATGCCGGTGTACAGCAGTCCGTCGGCGACGTTGTCGAGTGCGGACGTACCGGCGGCGAGGTGGAATCGCTGGAAGACGAAGCCGAGGCACGTCGCGCGCAGCGCCGACAGCCGCCGGTCGGCCCGGCGCCCGGAACCCGGTGCCGACACGTCGTGTCCAGCGATGCGTACGGTGCCCGACGACGGACGGTCCAGCGTGCCGATCAGGTGGAGCAGCGTGGACTTGCCCGATCCGGACGGGCCGACGATGGCGAGCAGTTCGCCGGGCTCGACGGCCAGGTCGACCCCGCGCAGAGCCTCCACCCGACCGTGCCGTTTGGTCACGCCGTCGACCTCGACGATGAGGGGCGTCACTGGGCGGGCCCCTCGACCTTGGCGATGAGTAGCGTCACTGGGCGGGCCCCTCGACCTCGACGATGAGTAGCGTCACTGTGCAGGCCCCCGCCCTTGACGGTGAGGGGCATCACTGGCTGGGCACCCCGACCTTCATGCCGGGTGTCAGTCCTGCCCCGGAGATCTCCACCCGGCCGCTGCCGTACATGCCGGTCGTCACGGCGACGATCCGCCGCGCACCGCCCGGGTCGACGACCTCGACGCCGAACCCGCCTTCCCGCAGCGCCAGCAGGGCCTCGACCGGCACGCTGAGCACGTCACTGCGGCGTCGGCTCTCCATCGTCACCGTCACCGGTGCCTGGTCCAGCGTGCTTGACCGCTTCCCGCCGGTCAGCGTGACCTCGACATCGATGGTCGCCGCCGGGCTCTGACCCGATGAGGGAGTGTCGCCCTGGGTGTTCTTCTTGTGGGCGACGGTCCCCACCGAGGTGATCCGTCCGGTCGCGGTCGCGCCGCCGGGGAGCTGCACGGAGACGGTACGGCCCTTCTGGGCCGTCTCCTGCTCGTTGGCGTCCAGGTCGACGTGTACGACGTGGCGGGTACCGGTGACGGACAGGACCTGCCGCCCGGGGCCGATCCGATCGCCGACCGCCGCCTTCGCCTCGACGACACGCACGTCGGACGGCAGGAACACGACCTTCGCGGCGTCGACCGACCCGGTCTGCTTCAGGCCGTGGTCCTTCTGCCAGCGGCGTACGGCCTCGGCGGTCGCGGTGGAGAACGTACGGTCCACGGTCAGCCCGTCGCCGTACCCGAGGTCCTGGAGGGCGTTCTCCAGCTGCCGTACGTCGGGGCCGGCCGTGACGCCCGGCCCGAGTGTCCGGTACAGGGGCACGGCGCCGTGCATGAGCACCACGGGCCGGCGGTCGACCGCGTACAGAGTGCCGCCCTGCCTGATCACCCGACCCGAAGAGGGGACCGACGTGACCGTACCGGTGCTCTGCGCGGTGATCCGGCGTTCGGCGGCGTACGTCAACGTGCCGTCCACCGTGATCGTGTCGACCAGGTCGCCACGCCTGATGTCGGCGGTCGACAGAGCCGTCCGCCCGGCGGCCCGCGGGCCCTGCTCCCCGGAGCCGAAGAGAAGGGCGCCGCCGGCCACGGCCGTCACCCCGAGCGCCACAGCACCGATGACGAGCGGGACGCGTCTCATCCGCTCGCGCCCATCGTCTTGCCGCATTCCTTCATCGCCGCCTCCATCCGGGCCTTGTTCTTCACGCCGCTCAGATCCGGCGGCGGTCCGCCGAGGGAGCCGGGCTTGGGATCGGGCCAGTCGAAGCCGTGCGCGCGCATGCACCGTGCGAGTTTCAGGAACCGGTCCCGGGTCTGCGGGTCGTTCGGGTCGACCGTGTAGCCGCCCATCGCCTTCTGCCACTGGGCGCAGGCGTCCATTGCGCGCTGCGGGATCG
Organism: Actinoallomurus sp. NPDC050550; assembly: GCF_040655075.1. Taxonomy (NCBI): domain Bacteria; kingdom Bacillati; phylum Actinomycetota; class Actinomycetes; order Streptosporangiales; family Thermomonosporaceae; genus Actinoallomurus; species Actinoallomurus sp. NPDC050550. Next base: position 97,831 of record NZ_JBFAJC010000036.1, read on the forward strand.
TGATGCCGCCCGAGGGGATCTTCTTCGGGTCGTCGGGGTAGTCGGGGACGCCGTTCTGCCGCAGGCAGCGCGCGTACATCAGACGGGCCTGCTCGGGTGAGAGGGACGCCGATGCCCGCGTATGGGCGGAGGCCTTCCCACCTCCCGCGCTGGCGACGCCGTCGCCGGACCGGCCGCCGCCACACGCGGCAACAAGCAAGAACGGCAGGACGAGCAGGGACGATGCGCGTTTCATGGACACTCCTCGGTGTTGGTTCGGCTTACTGGCGGCGGTCGAGGGCATGCGGAAGTACCCGCCGGTCACCGTCGGGACCGGCGAGGGGTCGAGGTCTCAGGGGCGCGCGATCACGGCCTCAGGGCCGCGATCGACACGTGTTCGCGGGTCAGTGCCGCGCCGAGCAGTCCGTGGAGACCGGCCACGGGTGGGGGTTACGGTCGGGCGCGGCGACCAGAAGGGCCTTCCCTTGTTCGGTCAGCCAGCCCTCGTGGACGTACCAGAAGGCGGGCACGTCGGAGCGGGGTCCCTTCAGCGGCACCGCGAAGACCCCGATCACGACGCCTCGCCGGCTCAGCATCGATCGCACCTCGCCGGCGGTCCGGTTGACGAAGGCCTCGCACTGCAGCGGCTCGCCGAGGTTGTTGAGCTGGCCGAACGCCGCGAACCGCTCGCCGGGCCGACCCTTCCGGCCGAGCATGACGCTCGCCTTGCCGCGATACCCCGCCGGGATCTTCAACCCGATCGCGCAGCTCCAGGAGTCCTCACAGCCTCCCGGACGGGTGATGGGCGAGATCAGGTCCTTCCGGCGCGCGATCTCCTCATTGGTCAGGCCGTTGTACCTCTGGTCGAAGGGCGGCATGACGGCTCCGACGAGACCCGGCGACACCGGTTTCACGGTGAGGGAGACGTTGATGCCACGGTCGCGGAGCTCTTTGGCGTACCGGGCAGGATCGGCGAAGAGCTGTTTCACGGTGATGACGTAGTAGCCGCCCTCCTGCCGGATGTCGAGGGCGTTCGCGGCGTGGGGACCGAGTACCCCGGGCAGCAGCCAGCTGACCGCCACGGCACAGGCCGCGAACGCGGCGACGAGCGGCACGGCGAACCGGCGCCGCGTCAGGCGAGAACGCGGACGAACGACGGAGCGGGCCGGGTACGGGGCATCGGTCGTGATCTCCCGCAGGAGTTCGCGCGCTCCAGTGGTCATTCCGGGGCCCGGGTCGGGGGCGATCAGGGAGACCAGGCGATCGATGTCCCGCTTCATCGGCGTTCCTCCACGAGTGCGGTGGCCCGCGAGCCGTACCGGGTGACGTCGAGCCCGGCCGAGTCGAGCTCCTTGGCGAGGCGCTTGCGGGCGCGGTGCAGCTGGACGCGTACGGCGCCGCGCGACCGGCCCAGGACCCTGGCGGCCTCGGCCGGGGTGAGGCCCTCCCAGCCGACCAGCGAGAGCAGCTCCCGGTCGTCGTCGCCGAGCCGCCGGAACGCCTCGCGGACCGCGCCGACGTCCCGGCCGGTGGCCGGGACGTCCTCGGCCCACGCGCTCAGCTCCGCCCGCAGCCTCGTGGCGAGGGCGGTCCGCCGGGACTCCCCGCGCCGGTGGTTGGCGAGCACCCGCCGTGCCACGCCGTACAGCCACAGCCGGGCCTCGTCGCCGTCCGGGATGTCGGCCACCCGGCGCCACGCGGTCGCGAACGTCTCGGCGATCGCGTCCGCCGCGTCGTCCGGAGAGTCGGTCCGCCGCCGGACGTAGCTGAGCACGGCCGCGTAGTGCGCCATGTACACCGCCTCGAAACGCTGCTCGGGGTCGGGTGGACCCATGCCACGGTCCTTCCGATGGGGGCTCGTCGACCAAGCAGATGTCCGGACATCGAGGACTGTTACATGGCTTTAGTTATCTCCTACCGTTCGTGACCCGCGGTGAGCCAGCCGGCGTAGTCACGGACGGCGCGTTCGACGTCGTACGCGGGCTCGAAGCCGGTGTCCTCCCGCAGGCGGGTGATGTCGAGGTAGGCGTCCCGCGCCGGAGCGCCCGGGCCACGGCCGTTCGGCAGGTCGATCGCCGGGGCGTCCGGAAGGACGGTCCGGATGGCGGTGACGACCTCGGCATTGGTCGTCACCCGGCCAGAGCCGACGTTGTACGTGCGGTGGTTCAGGTTCTCGGCCGTCTGGAGGAGGGCGATGGCCCGGCCGCAGTCCCTGACGTAGCAGTAGTCGCTTCCGTCACCGCCGTACGCGGGTCGGCGCGGCGCCGAGAAGTCCGGCGCCTCGCCCCGTACGGCGGCGTGGACCAGGCGGGGTACTGGGAAGAACACCGACTCCGGGCGGCCGAGCGGGCCCCAGATCGCCGCGATGCGGAGGTTGACCAGGTCCAGGCCGCTTCGCTCGGCGACCGAGGTCGCCAGGAGCTCTGAGCTCTTCTTGTACGCGGGGATCGGGTGGGGCGCCGTCATGGGCAGGGCGGCGTCCTCGCGGAACGGGACGTCGTCGACGCCGGCGTAGACGCCGATCGTGCTGGCGACGCAGACACGCCGTACGCCCCAGGCCGAGGCGGCCCGCAGCGCGTTGAGCAGGCCCCGCAGGTTGACCTCGAATTCGTCGACCGGATCGAGCGCCCCGATGGCCGCGCCGGCGAGATGCACGATCCCGGTGATCTCGTGCCGCTCGCCGAGATCGAGGAACGCCTCCCGGTCGGTGACGTCGAGGTCCTCGACGACGGCGCGTCCGCCGATCTCGTCGCTCAGGAACGCCGGGATCCGGGCCGTACGGCGCCGGGTGAGCACACAGGACTCGCCGAGGTCGAGCAGTGCGCGAGCGGTGTGGGAGCCGATGAAGCCGAGCCCACCGGTGATGAGGATCATGGCCGTCCTTCACAGAAGTCATTAGCGTGCTAATGAGACGGTAGCGGGAAGGTCATTAGCATGCAATCGACCTCTAGGATCGGTACGTGGACGAGTTCCTGACCCTGCTCACCCAGACGCACAAGCTGCTGGCCGCCGCATCGGACGAGGCGATGAGCCGCCACGGCGTCCGTATCGGCCAGAACCTCATCCTCGAGGTGCTCTGGGAGACCGACGGCCTGACGCCCGGCGAGATCGCCTCCCGCTCCCGCCTTCCGATCACGACACCGACGATCGTGAACACCGCCACGCGCATGGAGGCAGCCGGCCTGCTCACCCGCCGCCGCGACCCGAACGACGGCCGCCTCGTCCGCCTCTACCTCACCGACCGCGCCCGCGCCGCCCAGCGCCCGATCCAGGAGGCACGCCGCGACCTGGCGGAGCACGCGACCGCCACCCTCACCGACGAGGAGCGACTCCACCTCCGCACCGCCCTCACCAAAATCATCCAGCAGCTCACCGCAGAAGCGGCTGAAACAGACCGGGAGGGATGACTCTTCCGCGGCACTCGGCCGTCGACCGATGGATTCCGGCGCCTCCCCGGATCTCTATCTACGCAAGGGGACTAGAGGAGGCAGACATGCAGGGTTCCACACGGATCGAAGGATCGGTGGCGTTGGTCACCGGCGCCAACAGGGGCATCGGGCTCGCGATCACGGAGGCGCTGCTCGAGCGCGGCGCCACGAAGGTCTACGCCGCGGCGCGTGATCCGAAGACGCTTGAGGTGTTGCGCGAGCGCTACGCCTCTCGCCTGGTTCCGGTGCGGTTGGACGTCACGGACACCGAACAGGTCGCCGAGGTCGCACGCCAGGCCACGGACGTCGATCTGCTGTTCAACAACGCGGGCGCGTTCGAGCCGACAGAGCTGACCGACGAGGCGATCGTCGACGTGGCTCGGCGCGAGATGGAGGTCAACTACTTCGGGGCCCTACGGATGCTGCGGAGCTTCGCGGACACGCTGGCGCGGCGCGGCGGCGTGATCGTCAACGTCGGTTCGGCGGCCGGGCTCACCAACGTGCCGCTCCAGCCCACGTACAGCGCCTCGAAGGCCGCGCAGCATTCTCTGACCCAGGCGTCCCGCGCGCTGCTGGCGGCTCGGGGCGTGACCGTGCACGGCGTCTACCCGGGACCGGTCGACACCGACATGACCAAGGACCTCCCGCCTCAGTTCGAGAAGACCCCGCCTGAGGACGTCGCGAAGGCGATCCTCGACGGCGTTGAGGCGGGCGATGAGGACATCTTCCCGGACCCGTTCGCCGCGGCCTTCGGCGAGCAGTTCCACGCCTCGCCGAAGAGCGTGGAGCGGCAGATGGCGGCGATCGTCGCGGTCCCGGCGTAAGGGTGCTCTATCGGGCCGCCTGCGGCGGCTCTGTTCGGGTGCGGCTCACGCAGGCGTCAGCCACGTCGAACAGGGTCCGCCGCAGGCGGGACCACTCCGTACAGAGGAGCTGGAAGATGCAACAGGTCATGGGTCTCCCCGTCGTGCACCTGGAGCTGCACACGCACGATCCTTCCGGCGCGAGCGCGTTCTACGGTCGGGTTCTGCGGTGGTCCACGGAGCGGATCGAGGCTCGCTGGGGTTCCTACCACGCGCTCGCGTTCGGCGGCCCACTCGACGGTGGGATCGTGGAGTGCGGTGCGACCTGCGCGACCTGGCTTCCCTACGTGGAGGTCGAGGAGATCGAGGCGATCACCGAGCGGGCGCGCCGACTCGGCGCGACGGTGCTGCTCGAGCCGCGGGAGGGACCGGCGGGGTGGCGCAGCGTGCTGGCCACGAGCGAGGGTGGCGAGATCGCGCTCTGGCAGCCCAAACGGCGTCTCGGAAGGGGACGGGAATGACCGAGTCGAAGCTGCTCGAAGCCGCCGCCGCGGGGGACGAGACGGCCTACGCCGAGCTGGTCGAACCACACCGCGATGCGCTGCACGCCCACTGCTACCGGATGCTCGGCTCGGTCCACGACGCCGAGGACGCCGTGCAGGAGACGCTCTTGCGGGCGTGGCGGAGCCTGGCGTCGTTCCAGGGACGCAGCTCGTTGCGTTCGTGGCTGTACACGATCGCGACCAACGTCTGCCTGCGGGCGATCGAGCGCCGGCCGGGACGCGTGCTGCCGATCGATTACGGTCCCCCGGCCGATCCGCACCGACCGCTCGGCGAGCCGCTGGTCGAATCGACGTGGATCGAGCCGTACCCCGATGAGCGGTTCGGTCTCGACGCCGGACTCGCCGGCCCGGAGGCCCGCTATGAGCAGCGCGAGAGCGTCGAACTCGCGTTCATCGCCGCGCTCCAACATCTGCCGGCCCGCCAGCGGGCAGTACTGATCCTCCGCGACGTGCTCGGCTTCTCCGGCGCCGAGGTCGCCGCGGCGCTCCAGACGACCACGGCGTCCGTGTACAGCGCGCTGCAGCGCGCCCACGAAACCGTCGATCAGCGACTCCCCTCGCTCAGCCAGCAGGCGACACTCCGCGCGCTCGGTGACGCGCGGCTGCGAGAGATCGTCGACCGCTACGTTCAGGCTTGGGAGCGGCACGACGTCGGCGCGATCGTGGCCATGCTGACCGACAGCGCGACGATCGCGATGCCTCCGACCGCGACGTGGTGCGGTGGGCGCGAGACAGTCGCGGCATCTCTGGCAGCAAGGCCGCTGGACGGCAGCCTGACGTGGCGGCTGACCCCTGCCCGCGCGAGCGGCCAGCTCGCCGCCCGCGCCTACCTCTGGGACCCCGCAGCCGACAGGTTCCGGCCGCACCACACTGCGGTGCTCACCCTGCACGGTGAGCTGATCGCCGAGATCAACACCTTCCTCGAGCCATGGGCGCTGACGTTGCACACTCCGGAGGGGGACGGCTGCCAACTCGGCCGATCCTGACCACCTGCGTGCAGGTGGCGAACACACCCGGCACGCGACCGCCACCGGCCGGCGCCCTTACCTCACGACGCCGGGGCGGTCCGTCGGCTCATCCGGCGGTCGATGACATACGCGACGGCACCCGCGGCGATGAAGAGCGGGCACAAGGCGAGCACTACGCCCCCCACCATCTTCCATACCGCGTAGAAGTGGCGCTTCGTCAGCGACTCCGTGACGGCCACGTCGGGATCGGCGGGGTCGTACCGGACGCGTATCCGGGCGCCCACGTGGTGGTCGCCGTCGACGCCCACCACATGCTCGGTGCCGTCGGCGGCGGTGAACCTGACCTTCATCGGCTTGATGTCGGTGGCGATCGGCTCGTCCCCGCGTACCCGCTTGGAGATCACTGTGGCGACGGCGGTCCGCCCGTGTCGGTTCAAGGCCGAAGCGTCGTCGTACGCCCGCGACCCACTGCGTACGATGCCGATGGCCCCCGTGATGACGAAGACGGCGAACGCCACGCCCAGCAGTCCCGCGGGGATCGCCGCCAGCCGTAGCGTCCACTTCGTCGACTGCCGCATTCCCGGCTCCCCTGCGTTCCGCACCATCGCTCAGGATGAGGGCCCGCCGTCGAGCCTAAACCGCGCCCGTCAAGTGCTCAATGGCGTCTGCAGGTGGCGCGTCCGCCGGTCGCGCATCAATGATGACCTTTGCAAGGCATCGTGCATGCTTCGGGAGGGGCGTTGGAGCTTCGGGACATTGAGATTTTCCTGAGTGTTCCGGGAACGCTCTCCAGCGGTCCGGCTCGAACACCGCGACATGAACCCGGTCGACCCTCTCGTGCTGCTTCGCTCCGGCGAGATCGACATCGGTCATGTCTGGTTGCCGGTCCGCGAGCCCGACCTGACCATCGGCCCGGTCACCCACACCTCGGCGCTCGTCCTCGTGCTCGCCACCACTCACCCCTACGCGTCCCGCGAGTCGGTCTGCCTGGAGGATTACGGCGACCTCACCTTCGTCGCGCATAGGTCCCCGATCCCCGCCTACATGGAGGAGGTGTTCCAGCCGTTCCACACGCCCGCGGGCCGCCCCATCCCCCGGGGCCCGGTCATCGGGAACTGGGACGAGCAGCTGAAGGTGGTGAGTGCCGGGCAGGCCGTCATCGCGACCGCGGAGGAGGCGGCCCGCTTCTACTCCTGGCCCAACCTGACCTATCTCCCAGTACGCGACGCCCCGCCGGTCTCCTGGGCGCTGGTCTGGCGCACCGCCGCGGAGAACCCGCTCATCCGAACATTCGCGCAAACCGCCGCCGACGCCGTACGCCTCACAGCGCACGACGACTCGGTCACTCGGTGACCGACCTGCCGGAAGGCCGGCGGCGAGTCATGAGGCGGAGGGCGGGGCGTTCGACGGCGTAGAAGCTCAGGGTCGCGACCGCGATGGTCAGGGCGGTGATGACGGGGAACTCGGTGCGGAAGTCGCCGGTGAAGGCGACGTGGCCGGTGGCCTTGTACCAGGTGACGGAGACCGCGACCTGCCAGAGGAAGACGCCGTAGGAGATGCGGCCCAGGAAGCGCATGACGCGGTTGCCGAGGATCCGGTCGATACCGCCGGCGGGGGACAGGGCCACGGGGGCGACGAAGAAGGCCGCGACCAGGCCGTACAGCAGCACGCGCAGTTCCGATGTCCAGGTCGTGTCGAGGGTGGCCAGGTCGGAGGGGCCGGTGAGCGGCGAGGTGGCGAGGCAGTAGAGCACGCCGGCGATGGCCCAGCAGGTGCCCCACGACCGCGCGACCGTACGGCAGAACCGGACCGGTGCCGCCGAGCCCGTACGGGCCCAGACGGTCACCACGGACAGCGCCATGCCGATCGCGAACCAGGCGAAGTAGCGCGGCACCAGCACGCCCAGCTGGATCGACAGGTGCGGCGTGAACATGAAGATCGTGAAGACGAACGACACCGCCGCGTACGCCGCGATGCCGCGCAGCAGACGGCGGGCCCGACGATCGGCGTCGCCGGGCGCTCCGCGGCGGGCGTACCGGCCGAGAAGGGCGGCGGTGACGGGCAGGAGGGCGTACCAGGCGGCCTCGACGGTGAGGCTCCACATCTGGCCGAGCCCTGACGGGCCGAGGTAGGTGCCCCACCACGGGTGCGGGTCGTAGGTGTACGTGAGGGTCAGCAGCTTCAGCCAGGTCCACGGGTCGCGGAGATGCTCCGTCAGGATCGTGGCGATGACGAAGGCGACGACGAGCCAGTACGCCGGCAGGATCCGTGCGGCGCGACGCCACAGGTAGCGGCCCGTACGCGGTCGGCGATGTCCGTCGATGAGCAGTTCGGCCGCCCAGGGGCGGTACAGCAGCAGGCCGGACAGGGTGAAGAAGACCGGCACGCCGATCGCGCCGCCGGACAGCAGGTAGGCCGTCGCGTCGTGCCTGAACGTGTGGCCGGTGTCGGCGGCGACGTGGAAGACCAGCACGGCGAGCGCCGCGACGGCCCGGACACCGTCCAGGGCGTCCTGGTGGCCCGAGATCGCCGGGAGGCCGGTGGCCGGTGCGCGCTCGGCGGCTCGCGTCGTGGTCATGGCGCCTTGCGGAGCACGAGCAGCAGGTTCCAGGTGAGGACCTCACGGACGCCGGGCACCCGGACGACCGGGGCGGCCCAGCCGGGGAGGTAGCGCGGCGTCGCCGCCTCGACGGTGACGCCGCCGCGGGCGTGCGCCCAGCGCAGGGCGGCGGCGACCGAGACGGGATGGAGACTCACCCCGTACCGGTTCTTGGGCGGCCGGCCGTGCCGCCGCTCGTACCGCTGGGCGGCCCGGTGCCCGCCGAGGTAGTGCCAGGGCGAGGTCTCGTGGCCGCCCCAGGGGGACAGCCAGTTGGTGAAGGCGAGGAAGACGACGCCGCCGGGGCGGACGACGCGGACCATCTCGTCGCCCATCCGCCACGGGTCTGGAACGTGTTCCAGGACGTTCGACGAGAAGCACACGTCGACGGAGCCGGAGGCCAGCGGCAGGCCCAGCGCGCTGCCGAGGACCGAGCCGGGCGGCGGCGGGCCGTGCCGGGTCAGCTCACCGGCGTCGCACTCGACGCCGACGCACCGGGCGCCCGCGTCGCGCAGCGCGGTGGTGAAGAAGCCGGGGCCGCTGCCGACGTCCGCGACGACCCTGCCGTCGAGGGCCGTGTACCGGCTGAGCTGGGCGATCGTGTCGGCGGCGAGCAGCCGATAGAACCCCTCCGGGTCGGACTGCTCCTCGCGGAACGCCCGGATCAGGCGTACCGAGCGGGCGAGCGTCGCACGATGCGGAGCGGTCGGCAAAGGGGACCTCCGGGAGGCAGAGGCCGCAATCCTACGCCCGGGTAACGTACTCATCACGACAAACCGGCATAACCACCCATCAATTGCGCAGTCTTCTAGAATCCGGTCTCATTCGTGGCGGGAGGTCAAGGTGCGGCGGAACGTCGGAGTGGTCCTGACCGGTGCGGGGGCGTTCTTCCTCGCCTTCGCCGCCCTCATGCGTTTCTACGTCGCGGGCCAGGTCATCGCCGCCCCGGCGAACTTCTTCCAGCAGTCCACGCTGGAGGCGACGAACGCGTCGTACCTGGACACCGCCACCCTGAAGGTCCGCAAGGGTGTGCACCTGCGGGCGGTCAACACGGTCCGCGGTGACGTACGGGCGGCGAGCGGGAAGATCGCCGTCTGGGACTCCTTCACCTCGATCGAGGACCCGGCCACGAAGAAGAGCGTGGAGATCCAGCAGCAGCGCGCGGCGTTCGACCGCCGCACCGGCACGCTCTACAACGTCCGGGGCGCGTCGGTGGGCGGCGACACGAGCGTCCGGCAGTCGGGGGTCGGGATGTTCTGGCCGATCGGCGTGAAGAAGCAGACCTACCAGTACTTCGACCTGTCGACGAAGCGCCCGTGGCCGGCGACGTTCGGGGGGGAGGAGCGGATCCACGGCGTCCGGGCGTACCGCTTCGTCCAGCGGATCCCCCCGACCGTGACCGAGTCCGTCAAGGGCGGAGTTCCCGCCGCCCTGCTCAAGGTGAAGAACCCGAAGCGGCTCGCGGGCTATGACAAGAAGACCGGGAACGTCGCCGCGGACCGCGTCTACGACGCGACCGTGACGCTCTGGATCGACCCGCGGACCGGCGGACAGGTGAGCCAGGAGCAGCGGATCCGGACGGTCCTGCGCACCAGGGACGGCGTGGAGCGGCTCGTCGCCGCCGACCTCGACCTGAAGATGACCGACGCGAGCCAGAAGTCCCTCGTGCACGTCAACAAGAGCCAGGCGTTGAAGATCACGCTGCTGCGGATGGTCCTGCCTCTCGGCGGCGCGGCCCTCGGCCTGGTCCTGCTCGTCGTCGGGCTGGTGCTGGCCGTCCCCGGCCGGCAGACCATCATCCCCCTGCCCGACGACACGACGAAGGCGGACGGCCCGAGCCCGGCCGCCCGCCCCCGTTCCGGCGGCTGAGTCCGGCCGCCCGCTCCGTTCCGGCGGCTGATCAGCCGTCGATGCGGTGCTGCGTCCAGAAGGACGTCAGGTCGGTCGAGGTCGCGGCCTGGGCCGCCGCCTTGAACTCGGCCGTCGTCGACACGCCGTACCAGTGGGACTGCGCGAAGGAGCGCAGCAGGTTGGCCATCGCGGTCGTCCCGAGCACCCGGCTCAGGTCGTGGAGCGCGCACTTGCCGTACGTGTAGACGACCGTGCCATAGCGGCTCGAGTGGGCGTCCCAGTACGCCATCGAGTTGCTGATCTTCTCGGCGGACGACGCCCAGGAGACGCTGTTCCAGCAGCCCGAGCCGCTGATGCCCTGGTACAGGTCGGTGGAGTAGTCGGCGAACGCCTCGTCCAGCCACGGGTCGTTGTACTCGTCGTCGCCGACGATGCCGTACCACCACTGGTGCGCCAGCTCGTGCGCGAGCGCGGTGGAGCTGACCAGGTCGAGGACGAAGCCGGGGTACTCCATGCCCCCGAACCAGAAGTTGTTGTCCAGGACGACGTCGACCTCGCCGTACGGGTAGGCCCCGAACCGCCCGCTGTGCGCGTCGATCGCCGACTTCGCCGTGCTCAGCATCGACTGGGCGGAGCTCGAACTGATCGAGCTCACCCGGTAGACGTTGACCTTCACGCCGCCCGGCGAGGTCCCGGAGATGACGCTGTACGGTCCGGCGCCCCACGCGAAGTCGCGGACCTTCGTCGCGGTCGCCGTGGTGATCGTGCGGCCGGAGGACCCGGGCGTGTCCACGGACGTGCCGGTCGCCGGGACGCTGATGGAGCTGGGGTGGTCGAGCGTGACCTTGAAGTCACTGGCGAGGCTGTAGAACGACTCGCCGTTGTTGGTGTACGGGTCGAGGTGCCAGCCCGCGCCGTCCCGGATCGCCAGCACCGGCAGGGCGTTGCCGATGAAGTTGAACGACCCGTCGCGCCCGAACCGGTCCGCGCCGCTCGGCACGGCGATGCTCAGGTCGAACCCGATCGACCCGCTCTGCCCCTGGCCCAGCGGGCTCGGCAGCGTGACCTTCAGGGCCGTGCAGCTCACCTCGAGCGAGCCGGCCGTGCCGCCGGTGACGTTCGACACCGTGATCGGCGTCTGCGGGCAGCTGCCGTGGTAGTTGTCCCACAGCCGCAGGTACACCTCGGTGAGCGGGGTGGCCGAGGCGTTCGTGAAGCTCACGCTCTCGTGCCCGGTCCAGCTCGAACCACTGCTGTTGCTGGTCAGGTTGACCGTGTACGACGGCGTCGCCGGCGTCCGTACGGTGTCCGCGGCCGCCCGTACCGTGGCATGCGGGGTGGAGGCATGAGCCGCCACCGCCGGGGTCAGCGCGGTCGCCGCCGAGGCGAGCACCGCGATCAAAGTCTTCTTCACTTGTGACTCCTGGTGATGGAGAGGGCCCCGCGCGTTGGACGCGCGGGGCCCCGATGGATCACGGTCAGGATGCGTTGATGGCGACGTCGTCGATCACGAA